>JAGATW010000037.1 GCA_017621085.1 Clostridia bacterium
GATCTAGAGTGCTAATAAAGACGAAGCAAAATGAACAACAAAACTCTTAAGACGCAAAATTGTTAGCAAAATAATGCCACGTATGCTAAAAATAAGCGGCTATATAATTATTTATTCTGCTTACGTAAACCTCTTCTTACATGATTGATATGACGTTCAAAGTCACCGTTGTCAATAAGTTGAGTGAGAACGTTTTGTATAAAGGTAGGAACGGTGCAGGAGTAAAAGCCGAGCTTTTCTTCATACGTTTTGACAAGATGTTTGGGAAGCACCATGTATCCGATACGAAGAGAGGGAGAGTGCCGAAACGAGCGTATCGAGTTGAAGGTAATCGACCATGCGACTGGTGTGGGTCTAAGCTAAAACGATTGAGTATCGTTTTAGCAACGCTTTTCTCTCTAAAGCAAGGAGCAATCAGAGCAGAGAGTACCAAGGCGAAAGATTGCGACTATGCGAATAAGAGCATAGTCACCTACAAAATTTTATGTGCTTATGAATATTGAAAAACAATTTCTATTGTGGTATAATCTTAAAAAGAAATTTATCCATTTTTAGTCAAGTCTGTTTAGCTGCGAAATGTTTTCACAGATACGATAAAGGCAATTTATTTGATTTTACATTTTTTTCGGAGGTGTTTTATGTATAAGATTAGCGACTATCCTCAAATACAAAATAATTTTTTTCTTTCCGGAAGAAATGTGGGTGCTAGTAAAAAGTTGGTCGGTAACGTGAATCTGCTTACAGTATTTTTAAAACGCTTTTCTACAGATTGGTCCGACTCAATGAAAGACCGTTATTATGCATGCGTGAGAGAAGCTACAGAGCTTTTGATGTGCGAAGCGAAAAAATATGGTGTGTCGCTTAACATTAAATGCTTTCATTTGGAAACAAGCGTTTCACCGACATCATCGCCAATGGATGGCTTTAACCTTGTCAAGGACTATTTTCGTGAAAAAACGATGGAAGGTATTCAGAAACATTACGAAAACAGAATGGGAGTGGATGAGATTCCAATTATTCTTGCCTTCAATGAAACAGGGCGAAGCTTTACATATAAGAAAAATGAAAAAGAGTTATACGATACGCAGGAAATATCGGTAGTGTTCTTTGAAAAAAATGAGTCCTCTGTACTGGTTAAGCGAACTATTGCGCATGAATTGCTACACCAATTTGGAGCAATTGACTTTTATTTCCCAAGTGAAATAAAAGAAATTGCAAAAAAATATATTGGTGATAGTATCATGAGAGAAGGTAGTGCGGTTACAGTGGACGATTTAACTGCTTATTTAATAGGATGGAAGGACACTATTTCAGCAAACTCCTATTGGTTTCTTAAAGAAACAATGTGGATGAATGCGACACGTTTCCAAAACGCAAAGAGAATTGAATGGAACTAACGCATCTCTAAATAAGGACACCCTTGTGGTGCCATTTTTCAATGCAAAATATTTTGAGCTATTTTTGTATATGCTATAATAATATTGACAATTACGACATTATCAAAAGGGGAATAGCTATGAAAAAAAGAGAATTAACACGTAATACTGTAAAGCTTGTTATTGTCTCAATTTGTATGGCAATTGCATTGCTGATTTCTGCATTTTATACCGTTATTGTTATTAAAACAATAGTAAATGATGATAAAATTACAATTGACCCCGAATATGCATTATATGTTGCTAACGGAGAGCTTGTAACAAAGAAGTATGATATTGAAAGTGGTAATACCTTAAGCTTTTTTAGCGGTTTTGAAAAAGACCAAAGAACCTTGTTTAGTGGTGCTGTGCCAAGCTTAAAAATAGTTAATGATACAGAAAGCTATGTAGAGGTTACATCAAACACAGAGGTCCATGAAGCCTTGGAGATAAGCTCTTGCGATGGTGTTATTACTATAAAATGTAAGGATGACTTATACAATAGAGTACATGAAAACGACAGAGAATACGACTACGATTATGGCTTGTATGTTGATTGCACTAAATTAGAATTCGTGGTTCATTCTCCCGTATCATCATTTAGAACTTATACAAATTTGGAGTTAGATTTTGATGTTGCCAAATCGGATAAAGTATATATTCACTTTTCATTTGATGGTGTTAATGGCACCATACATAACATAGATACAGAAAATCTAACCTTGTACTGCTCAGGAACATCAAATTTAAAATTAGAAGGAGCAGTTAGAGATACAGCAGAAATAACTATTTACCACAACACCCATATTGACGCAAGGCAGTTGTCTGCAAGCTCCTATGATACATATGTAGGCCGTGGCATTGGTGGATTTAGTTATATTGCTTGTGAAAAATGGTATCAAATCAAATGCGATTTAATAGGTGGACCGACAAATGTAATTGAATTTTTAATTTTTCTCCCTACAATATGTTGGATTTACTATGAAGTAAAGCTAATAAAAAAGAGAAAACAGCTTTTATCCCAAAAGAACGAGGAGGCACAAATATGATTTACACCCCAATGACAAAAAAAGCCCTAAAGCTTTGCTTTGACACGCACAAGGAGCAAACTGATAAAAGTGGTATGCCCTATGTTTTTCATCCGTTTTATTTAGCATCTCAAATGAAGGATGAGGATAGCACTATCGTTGCACTCCTTCACGACGTGGTTGAGGACTCAGACCTTACCATAGAGGACCTAAGAAAAATGGGCTTTAATGAAAATGTTCTTGAAGCAATTAAATTACTGACTCACGACGACCCGAGCGTTTTATATTTAGACTATGTGGCTCAAATAAAAACAAATCCATTGGCAACAGTAGTTAAATTAGCAGACTTAAGGCATAATAGTGATATAACCAGAATGGACATAATGTCACCAAGAGACAAGGAGCGTCAAGAAAAGTATAAAAGAGCAATAGAGCTGCTTGAAAATTGAAAACGGGCGAATTTATCGCCCTTTTTAATGGTATTGAAAAAGCATAATCGTTATGTTATAATTAAATTAATAAATACCTAAGAGGTGCAAAATGAATACTAAAAAATTTAACTCTCTAAATACAAGTGTTATAGCTCATCGCGGACTTAGCGGAATAGAAAGAGAAAACACTTGCCCTGCCTTTATAGCTGCGGGCAATAGAAGTTATTTTGGAATTGAAACCGATGTACACGTAACAAAGGACGGACAATTTGTAATTATCCACGACGAAACCACGGAAAGAGTAAGCCTTGGTAAATACAATATCAATGTTGAAGAAAGCGATTATTCAGCTATTAAAGATATGGTATTGCCCGATTTAGATAGCTCATTTAATAGACAAGATATAAAAATACCTCTTTTAAGTGAGTATATAAAAATCTGTAAAAAGTACGACAAAATATGTGTGCTTGAGGTGAAAAATCCATTTACACAGGAAAACATAATTCGCTTAGTTGACGAAATACGAACTCTTGATTATTTAGAGAGTGTAATATTTATTTCCTTTGACTTTAATAATTGCCTAATGCTAAGAAAGCTTTTGCCAAACAACAAAATTCAATGGCTCACTTCTGAGGAAATAACACCTGAGGTAATAGACCGTCTTGTTAATAACAAATTAGACCTTGATGCACATTATAAAAGATTAAATGAAAAGCTAATAAAAGAGCTTCATTCAAAATTCATAGAGGTAAATGCCTGGACCTGTGACAATGAGGATGAAGCCGAAGCCTTAGCACAAGCCGGAATAGACTTTATAACTACTAACATACTTGAATAAGAGGTTGACCAAATGAACAAACAAGAAATAATAAAGGGACTTAAATTGTACCTTTTTGATATGGACGGAACGCTATATTTAGGGGACAGGCTATATGATTTTACTCCCACTCTTTTAGAAAAGATAAAAGCAAACGGCGCAAAATATATGTTTATGACAAATAATTCCTCAAAAAGTGTTCTTGACTACATAAAAAAGCTTGATAAGCTTGGAATTAAGGCTGAATATGATGACTTTATTACCTCATCACAAGCAACAGCATACTATCTTGAAAAATATCATAAAAATGCGACCTTGTATGTTTGTGGCACGAACTCCTTAAAGGAAGAATTGCAAAGAGCAGGCTTTAAAATCACCGAGGACCTTGACCTTGTAGAGTGCATCGTTATGGGCTTTGATACAGAGCTTACCTTTAAAAAGCTGCACGACGTGTCAAAATTACTTCTTACAAGAAAGGACATCCCATACATAGCCACCAATCCGGACTATGTGTGTCCTACCGAGTTTGGTAGCGTACCGGACTGTGGTAGCGTGTGCGATATGTTATATAACGTATCTAAAAGAAGACCTATTGTAATAGGCAAGCCGGAGGCATTAATGCCACAGCTTGCAATGGAAAAGCTATGTGTTGATAAAACAAAAACAGCGGTAATAGGAGACCGAATTTATACAGACATTAAGAGTGGAATTAACGCAGGCACAGTTACAATTTTGGTAATGAGTGGCGAAACCACATACGAAATATTAAACAACTCCGAGGAAAAGCCGAATTTTGTAATGGAAAGTGCTAAAGAAATTATTGATTTACTGTAAGGAGGGATAACCTTGGGAGAAGAGCTTGATAGAATGATGGGACTAAGAAAATGGTCCATTGTATTCTTGGTTCTTTTGATTATTGCAATAGTATTAATAGTTAGTATCATTATTTTTATGAATGTTGGTGATTACTCAGGTACAAACAATGATTTCAATAAGGTTGTAGCCGTAGCCGAGCTTGATGGTAAAACCATAGAGCTTGAAAATTTTAGTAAGCTATACTTTTTTTCTCAAAGCCACAAAAATCAGAGAACATTATTTAAAAAAGTCATACCTAACCTGAAAATAATAAATAGTCAGGAATACAAAATAGAAATTACATCAAATAGCGATATACTTAGTATGCTTGATATTACTTTAGAAGATAATGCCCTATTTGTTGATTTTAAACAGGAGCATTATCATAATGTTTCACGTATGGGTAGAACCTATAAGGGATTATACGTAGATTGTGCAAAATTTGATATAACAGTTTACGCGCCAATTAACTATCTTGTAAGTGATGCCGAATTTAATGTGGATTTTGAAGCACCTAAAGCTCAAACATTTATTGTTTTGGTAAATGGTGAAATAAGTGACGGACGTATATACGATGTGGACGCTGAGGTGATGGGAGTTTTCCTTTCAGGCAATTCAAACGCATCTGTATCAGGTGAGGTAAGAGAATATACTGAGCTTTTGGTTAAGCATAGCTCAAGGCTTGATGCAAGTGAGTTGAATACTCCGGTTATTAATGACAGAGCATCCTCCCAGTTGTTTGGAATTAGCTCTATCAAATATAAAGACAGAGTTAAGTATTCAATAAATGATTTGGGCTTTATATTGTCAGTAGCCATAGTTTTTGCTGTGTTGATTGTTTTAGCTGGTTTTATTGTGCTAAGAGTCTTGTTCTTAAAACAAAAGAAAGAATTGGACCAATTCATTGCTCAAGTGGAAAAAGAAGGAAATTTTCTGCAAATTCCTAAAAAAACTGATAAAAATCTATTGCAAAATGGCGAATAAAGTATTATAATGTTTTCGTAAAAATTGATACAAAAAGGAGTAAAAATTATGAAACTACTTTACAAAGGTAAAACAAAAGATGTTTACGGACTTGAAAATGGCAATGTTCTTTTAAAATTTAAGGACGATTGCACAGGCAAGGACGGAGTGTTCGACCCGGGCGAAAATAGCGTAGGTCTTACAATTGAGGGTATTGGTAAGGCAAACCTTGAAACATCTGTTTATTATTTTGAAATGCTTAAAAAGGCTGGCGTAAAGACTCACTATGTTTCTGCTGATATTGAAAATGCGACAATGGAGGTTTTACCGGCTACATGCTTTGGTAAGGACTTAGGTGGTAACGGCCTTGAGGTTATTTGCCGTTTAGTTGCAACAGGTAGCTTTATCCGTAGATATGGCGAGTACATTAAAGACGGTACTCCTTTAGAGGGTGGCTATGTTGAGTGTACCTTTAAGAATGATGCAAAGGGCGATCCACTTGTTACAGGTGAGGGTCTTGTTGCATTAAAGGTTATGACACCTGAAATGTTTGAAAGCCTAAAGGAGCAAACACTCAAAATTACAAAGGTAGTAGCAGACGATTTAAAGACAATCGGTCTTGACCTTTGGGACATTAAGTTCGAGTTTGGCTACAATAATGGTGAGGTTATCTTAATTGACGAAATCGCATCCGGAAATATGCGTGTTTATAAGGGTAACGAAATTGTTGAGCCTGTTGAGCTTACAAAGCTAATCCTTAATAGATAAGATTTTTAAAAAGAGGCGATTGTGGTAGCATAGTCGCCTCTATTTTTATTGAATTTAAGATTAATTTACATTTTGTTAATAAACCACTATATTTTGTGCAAAAAGTCAAATTCAAAAATAAAAAGCAAACACAGGGCCCGTTAAAATTTAAATTAGCTTGTCATTTTAATAGCGAAAAAGAAGTGGCTTTGTACAATCTAAATAAAACTACCGAATTTTTGATAAAATAGCACCACTTGACAAAAATATATACTTATGGTAGAATTTAATGCGCAAAATAAAATATTATAAGGAGAAAATCATGAAGAAAAAGCTAATTTTAATGCTATCCATGTTAGCATTGCTCGTATGTGTGCTTGCAATTTCTGTAAGCGCTTCTACTCCAAGCTATAAGGATGGCGAATGGATTTACGCAGCTGATGGTGTTACAAAGCTTACACTGAGAGACACAGATGGTAATCCTCTTATTTGGTATTTGAATGGTGAGGAGCTTAAGTACGTAAGAGCTGACCAAACCGATGAAACTCAAAGTGTATATGTTAAGTACGAAATCAGTGCAGGTGGTTCAGGCTTTAACACACAAGTGTTCAACCCCGAAAAAACGTTAAAATCAATAAAGATTTACGATAACGGAACAGAAATTATTGGCTCCGGCACTAATCTTTCTATACAGAAGGTTGTTTTGATGAATCTTGAAAAGCTCGATGTTGATGCTTTCAACGGTTGGCTTTTTGGTAACAAAAATGGTTGCTGTCCATTGCTTCGTGGAATTTACTTGCCGAGTACTCTTAAAGGAATCGGTCAGGAGGGCTTTACCAATACAAAGCTTGTTCAAATCTGGAATCTTGAAAATACACAGCTGTTTTACATAAATGCTTGTGGCTTCGCTTCTACTAATACGCTTACTCAAGAGGCAACAAACGGTGTTTTTAAAATGCCTAGTACTATGACAACACCAATAAGTATTCAAAATTCTAAAGTTGTCAAATACATTTGTAGCCTTAATCTTGATTATCCGGAAATGACAAATAGATTCCAACAGTATTTTAGAGACTGTTCTAATCTTCAAGAGATAGTTTTGCCGGCTAAAGCAAATGTAGGCTTTGGAGAAGAGACGTTCCGTGGTACTTCTGCTAAGTATGTTGTGTTCATTACAGGCACAGAGCAGGATGCAATCAGTATGCGCGATAACACCAATGATAGACCAAATGCTGACAACGCTGCGTTCAAAAATGCTGAGATTATTTCATATCAAACATATCTTGGTGACAAGGCTACATACGATAATGCTACAAACAAGGTATATATCGTATATGGCTATGACTACTGCTTAGCTTTCTTTGACGGTATACATAGCTCCGGTGAAGAAAAAATGGAGTTTGAGAGCTATTTTGAGGATATTAAATTTAGCTCTGTATGTAAAAACGGATGTGGAAAAATAGTTTATAATGAAGAAAAGACAATTTCTGCTTTGTTTACCTACAAGGGCTACACAGCATCAACCTATGGCAACACATTCTCCGTTGCACAGAGCTTTGCAATCAACAATGATGCTATTGCAAAATATATGGAATACGTACCTGACTTTGAATATGGCTTAGTTGCAAAGGGCAACTTAAGTGGTGAAGAAATCGCTCCTGAATTAAGTGGAGATTTGTGCATTCCACAAAATAAAATTGCACACGATTACTTTGATATTAAGGTATCAGGTATAACTGACGAGCATACTGATAGCAACATTATTTTCTGCGCTTATGTAAAAGCACAAGGTAAGGTAAAATATCTTGACAACGGCAAGACAGTAGAAAAGCTAACAGGTATTAGCTACAACGATGTTATTGAATTGAACAATAGCGCAAACTAAAAAACGAACCCAAGGGCGTCTCACCCTTGGGTTTATTTTTTAGAAAGTAATTGTATTAATTGAACGCGCCTTTAATTCGTAGGACTTGCCCTCAATTGTTATTGTAACATCGGTTCTGTAGGGGTTTCCTGCAATAAGCACGTAGCCTCCATCCGGGTTTTTAAAGGTTATGCAGTTAGACGCAAACTCACCCTTTAAAAGAACATACTTAGCTCCGCGCTTAACATATTTTGATAAATGCTTCATTAAATAAAACTCCGGGGTAAATGTAGCCTTTCCACCATCAACAGAAATAAGTGAGTTTTGATGCCAGCCCCAAGTACTTGGCTGTCCCTTTTGAAGGGCTAAATTCCAGTAAACATAAGCAGTTGCGCCAAAACGGAAATAATGCCTTGCAAGACCGTAAATCATCATCATTTGGTCCCAGGTGTTTTCACCGTCGCCACACTCTGACTCTGTTTGAATGATTTCAAGGTTCGGGTAATCGTCCTGTGTCTGTGGTAAAGCGAACTTACCTGCCCATTGATAGCCAACACCCTTTATGTATTTTCTTGCCCTTTCATCCTGCATTGCATAGCCTAAATAGTCACAATATCTTGTCCACCAGAGACGCTCTCCACCCTCCGGACCATTTATAGTGCCAAAGAAAATATCTACATTTTCATTTTCAAGGGCAGGGCCTAAATAACCACCAATAAAGTCGGCAAGCTCGTTACCCTTCCAAACGCAGGATGGGAAAACCTGATTGCTACAAGGCTCATTTTGTGGATGAATATGTACAAGTGGCACACCCTTATTATGATATGCTTGAACATATTTTTTAAAGTAAAGCGCATAAGCACGATAGTTTTCCTCAGTTTTGTTAAATACACCGTAGCTATATGCACGGTGTGTCTTTAACCAAAGTGGAGGACACCAAGGGGAAGCAAACATTTGCATATCCTTTTGACGCTTAACACCCTCTAAAATAAGAGGTAAAAGAAGCTTTTCATCTCTCTCAATAGAGAAATTCTTCATTTCATAGTCGCCCTCGGTTTCATTATAGCTATAAAAGCTTGTAGCAAAGTCACTTGAGCCGATAGGAGTACGGCAATAATTAAAGTTACACTTATCACTATCAAAAAGCTCATCAAGACAAGCTTTTTTGTCCTCAGGTGAAAGCTCATTAAGAGCCAAAGCAGAAAGCTCGCTAAAGCAAGTGCCAAAGCCACGTACAGTCTGTTTTTCCTCACCCAGTGTCAATAAAACCCCCTCTTTATCAGTTGGTGCGCATTCCTGCCATCTTTCATTTTCAGTTGTAGAAATAAACATATAAATATGCTCCTTTTGAAAAATAATCTAAATACAGTATATATTAATCCTTATAAAAAATCAATACAAAAATAGTATTTGTTCAATTTTTATTTAAGCCAATAAGCTGTGCTTAATTTACGTAGAAAAAAGTATAAAATATCATTGATAAATTAAAGGTTATATTGTATAATAGGAAAAGAAAGGAAGTGTAGATTATGTATCTTTCTTACGTCAATATTAAAATGGGAACCGATTCGGTGATGCGTTATTCAAACGGTAACACATTACCATTAACACAGCTACCCTTTGCAATGGCAGCCTTTTGCCCACAAACTGAGGTAATATCAGGTCAAGAGGGCTGGTTTTATAAGCCAAAAGCTCCTTATTGTGAGGGTGTGCGCCTAACCCACCAGCCAAGCCCTTGGATTGGTGATTATGGCACATTTTTAATGATGCCGCAAAACGATATAATAAGCAATACTCCAAGTGGTGCTTACAGTGGCATTAAGCTAAATGACACCATTTTGACCCCTAATTACATAAAAATCAATTTTCTGCGCTCAAATTCCGTATTTGAATTAGCTCCAACCGAATATGGTGGAGCTATAAGAATAAGCTTTTTAAATAACTTAAAAAGCTATCTTTCCTTCTTTAAGGTAAAGGGCGAAAATACATATTTTCTTGACAAAAAGGAAAACACCTTATTTGGCACAACTACCTCTCAAACACAAACAAATGCAAAAAACTTTAAAATGTACTTTGCAGTCAAATTCCCGAGGGACGTGGTTGATTTTGATAGCTCCTATGAAAAAAACGAAGCATATCACCTATGCTTTAAATCTCAAAATGTAGAGGCACGCATAGGCATTTCATATATAAGCTATGAAATGGCGCTTAAAAGCATAGAAAGAGATGATAAGTACACCTTTGACGAGCTAAAAAGCAAGGGTGAGCAAATCTGGGAAGAGATACTTAGTAGAATAGAAATAGAAACCGATGACGAGGAACAAAAAAAGACCTTTTATTCCTGTGTGTATCGCTCATTTTTGTTTCCACACAAGGCACACGAAATTGACGAAAAGGGCGAATACGTTCACTATTGTGCAAAGGACGGCTTAACCCATAAGGGCGTTTTATATACGGACACAGGCTTTTGGGACACTGCAAGAACTCAATTCCCCTTGTTTTCCTTAATTGCAAGAAAAGAATATGAGGAAATGCTAAATAGCTTCCTGAATATATATAAGGAAAACGGCTACCTACCTCGTTGGCACTCTCTTGATGAGGTTGGATGTATGCCAAGTACATTAATTGACACGGTTATTTTAGATAGTGCTTACAATAACGTAGGAAACAAGGAGCTGTGGTCGAAACTTTTAGATGGTATGCTTCACCACGCAAACGTCAAGGGCAGTGAGCCTCGTTATGGCAGAAATGGTGTTGAGGAATACCTAAAATATGGATACGTCCCCTGTGATTTATACAAGGAAAGCGTAAACCTTACCCTTGATGCATCCTATGGAGATTGGTGTATTGCTACCCTTGCAAGGCTTCTCGGAAGGGATGAGCTAACGGAAGAATATATAGCTCGCTCTAAAAATTACCAAAATCTATTTGATAAGGAAAGTGGCTTTATGCGTGGCAAGGACACAAAGGGCAATTTTAGAGAAGAGTTTGACCCTTGCAGATGGGGAATAGATTACACAGAGGGCTCAGCATGGCAAAATTCACACTTTGTCCCACACGATATAGAAGGACTTTGTAAGCTTTATGGTGGCAAGGAAAAGCTTATTTCTAAGCTTGATGAGCTATTTAATACACCACCAACATACCGTGTCCACGGCTACGGACAGGAAATACACGAAATGACGGAAATGGCAGCTGTTCCCTTTGGTCAATGCGCAATTTCCAACCAACCATCATTCCATATTCCCTATTTGTATGCTTATTTAGGCGAAAGGGAAAAAGCAGAATATTGGGTGAGTAGAATGTGCAAGGAGCTATTTTCAGCAAAAGAAAACGGCTACCCCGGAGATGAAGACAATGGTAGTATGTCAGCCTGGTACATTTTTTCCACTCTCGGTATGTACCCACTTTGCGCTGGCAAGGAATTAGTTAAAATAAAGCCACTTGTAAAGAGTGCAAAAATATTAGGAAAGAAAATCTTTTAATGGAGGAATTAAAAAATGTCAAGCTATGTAACAAGAAAAACACCTGGAGATACCGAATGGTTTAAAAAGGACCGTTTTGGTATGTTTATTCACTGGGGATTATATGCAATGCCTGCAAGAAATGAATGGATTAAGCATATTGAATGCCTGACAGATGAAACATACGATAAATACTTTAAATACTTTAACCCCGACCTATACGATGCTAAGGATTGGGCAAGACAAGCAAAGGCTGCGGGAATGAAGTATGCAGTATTAACAACAAAGCACCACGAGGGCTTTTGTATGTTTGACACAAAGTACACAGACTACAAATGCACAAATACCCCGGCAGGCAGAGATTTGGTAAGAGAGTATGTTGACGCATTTAGAGCCGAGGGCATTAAGGTAGGCTTTTACTATTCATTAATAGACTGGCATCATCCGGATTTTACAATTGATACAAAGCACCCACGTCGCTTTGATAAAAATGCTGATGAATTAAACCAAGGCAGAGATATGAAAAAATACGCAGAGTATATGCGTAATCAAGTAACAGAGCTTTTAACTAACTATGGTAAAATTGACATTTTGTGGTTTGACTTCTCCTATCCAACACCGGACGAGGGCTTCCCTGAATGGATGGGTGGTAAGGGCAAGGATGACTGGGAGTCCGAAAAGCTCATCGCCCTTGCAAGAAAGCTTCAGCCGGGCATTATTATTGACAATCGCTCAGACTTAGAGCAGGACCTATGGACCCCTGAGCAATATCAAGTGCTTGAATGGGTTAAGCACCCCGAAAGTGGTGAGCTTGTAACCTGGGAGGCTTGCCAAACATTCTCGGGCTCTTGGGGCTATTACCGTGACGAAACAAGCTGGAAATCTCCAAAAATGCTTATTGAAATGCTTGTAAATACCGTTTGCATAGGTGGTAACCTATTGATGAACGTAGGACCGACTGCAAGAGGATATTTTGACCATCGTGCAGAAAAGGCGCTAAAGGTATATGCAGATTGGATGAGAGTAAATAGCCGTTCAATTTATGGCTGTACAATGGCAGAGCCTGAATTCAAGGCACCACGTGGCACACGCTTGACACAAAGCGAGGACGGAAAGCGTCTATATATTCACTTAGTTGAATACCCATATGCATTCTTGGAATTTGAGGGCTTAGGCGACAAGATTGACTATGCTCAATTCCTACACGACGGAAGTGAAATTCTTTATACAATAGGCTCTGTTGACCACTTTAGCGAGGCACGCACCTCAAAGGATGGCTTAGTAGCCTTTAAGATACCACAACAAATTCCGGATATGATAGTTCCCGTTATTGAAGTATTCTTAAAATAAGATAAAATGCACAAACAGACTGCTCCCTGAACAGAGCAGTCCGTTCCATTTTTATGCAAAATGTAGAAAAGCTGTGATAATAAGGCAAAATTAATCTGTCTGTGTTGAAAAAGCTTTTCATGTATGCTAAAATAATTTATATATAATAATTATAAAGAGGAGTTAATATGAAAAGGAAAATCAATTTAATTATTTTAACCGTTTTGATGCTTTCTTTGCTTATGGTATTATTTACCTTTGCAGCTTCTGCACAAGAAACAGAGGAAATAACAGTAGAGTATAGCTGGTATAACGGTACAATTTGGGAAACCGCAAAGCCTAATGCGGACGGTAGCTACACGCTTCGTGATACCAAAAAATCAGGCAACGCAACAATAACTCTGGCAGACGGAACGGTTGTTGACAGAGAGTTTTACGGTTGGTTTGATTGCGAGGGTAATATTTACAAGCCCGGTGAAACTGTAAACTTTACAAAATCAACAGTTCTTTATGAGGCATACGGTGTAACTGTTGACAATGCTGCCGATTTAGAGGCGACAATTGGTAACTGCTATGTTAAGCTTGCAGCCGACATTACAATGACAAAATCCTTTGGCAGAGAGTGGACAACTGACATAATTAACTTGAATGGACACACTCTTACAGTTACAACAAACAGTACAGCTATGTTCATTAAGAGAGGCTCATTTATTATACACGGTGGCGGTAAGTTTGTTCATGCGCCTGTAACTATTGGAACACACGCAGATGAGCGTGCTATCCATTTCCAGGGTCACGGCTACGGAGACGATTCCCACCCACAGCATTTCTGGATTGGTAAGGGTGTTGAATTTACAACACCGTATAACGCATTGTACGAGGATTCACGCGGACGTGATTTTATGCCAAGAATAGTTATTGCAGGAACCGTTAATGCTAAGAATTTGGTTCGCTATAACTGTACATTGGTTGAGTCAACCTGCTACATTACAGAGGATGCGGTGCTTAATCTTACAAACAATCTCTTTGAGTTTAAAAACACAACCGGTACAAGTAAGTATATGACGGTTACCCTTGACGGTACAATTAACGTAGGAAACGGAAACGGTACAATCTTTACAGAATTTGCCCTTGAAAAGATTGACTTTGTAATTAACGGCGGTAAGTTCTGTATCAACACAAATGATGCAGCTAACATCGGCTATTATTTATCTGACTCCTTAATGCTTAAGGAAACAACTGAAAATGACCTTACTTGGTACGAGATTGTACCAAGTGACTGCGTACACAACTGGATAAAGAGCGAGGTAGATAGTATAAATCCTACGGTTAGCTCCTTTGGTAAGGACGTATTCAACTGTGATTTGTGCGGCAGAGAAAAGACGGTTGTTACGGTATATGACCCGTCCAACACAGAAGTTAAAATAACAGTTTTGGATGAGAATAACGAGCCAAAGGAAGTAACCGTTAAGGTTGGCGACGTTTTAGATATCATTACCACAGGTGTTGGTGAGAATACAAGCTACACATTTGTTGGTGTAAAGGGTAATGATATGTATCCACAGGAAAGCATTATCGCTGTAGAAATCCCCGTGGGAGTTTCAATTATTTCTGCATCAAACGCAAATGCAACACTTGAAACAATTAATATAGCAAGCGGCGCAAATGTCACAATTGTATCATTGGCTGGACTTACAGGCATTAAGTCAATTAATGTTGATGCTGCAAATGTAACAGTTAACTCTATCGGCTCAAACAAAACACTTGAGGGCTTTTACTCCAGGGTAGCTGGTGCAACAGTAGTTTTCAATAATGCTTGCTTTGATGGAAAGTCTAATCTTAAGTATCTTGTAATGTCAAACGGAAGCACTTATAAATTTAGTGATAACTGCTTCAGAAAAACCGGTATCGAAGAGGTTATTTTCCCTGACGAAGTAAATGTTGAGTTTGTTGGAAACGCAGCATTCTATGAAGCGGCAGTTAAGTACGTTTATTTCGGCAAGAGCATCACAAAAATATACAACAAGCCATTTGACTGTGCAAACAACCTTGAAACAGTAGTTATTATGGCGGCAACAAATATTACAGATTATTGCTTCTGCGTTGCTAATGCAAATAATTCTAAGTCCGTAGTTAAGATATATTGTCACTCTGAGAAAATTTCCTTTACAGGTAATACATTTATAAACAGAAACAGTCAGGGTATTGAATTTTATACTATTGACCCGAGCATTACATCTGTGAGCGGTTGTAAGTATGTTGTATATAACGGTATTCCGCACGCTTACACAGAGGGCGTAATTAAGGAGCCAACCTGTATTGAAACAGGACTTGCAGGCTCTACAACTGATTGCGTGTGCGGTATTAATGAAATTACTTCTTATACCGTTTATACAAAGGATGGCTCTGAGGAAAGAACAACCGCACAAAGAGAGCTTCCTTTGTCTGAAGTTCACGTGCTTGGCACAACTCTTGCAGACATTAACTATAAGGAAGGCATCATAGCTCTTGGCACAAAGGAATATTTCTGTGCTCTTTGCACTGTTGCAACCGTTGAAGAGGCTGAGCCTACTGCCGATGCAATAATCACCTGCTACGGTTATTCCGCTTGTACATACGGCAACCTCGGCATCGTTCAAAGCTATGGTATAAATCACGTAGCTTATAACGAATACAAGGCGGTTAATCCAAGCTTTGCAATAGGCGCGGTAGTAATGGCAAATTACTCAAATGAAGAAGCTCAGCCATTGACAGTTGAAAACGGAGGAGTAAAGGAAATAAATGAAAAGGTTGTGCTTGTTAAGTTTAACTTATCAGCTAATGATTACTTTGAAATTAAGGTAACAGGCTTTAACGATACACAAAAGGATGTTAATATAGTATTCTGCGCATATGCCTTTGACGGAGAAAACGTTGCTTATATTGAAAACGGAAATTCTGCTCAGGGTGCAGTTGGTCGTACCTACAATTCAATATTTGCTGAAAACTAATAAAGCATAGGAGCTCTTACACAAAAAGGTGGAAAGAGCTCCACTTCTTTGTAAAATTAATATTGAGAAAACGAGAGTATAAAAGAGAAAAAACGAGAAAAACAGAGAACACCCCTTTAAAAATCAAAATGAATAAATTTTTTTGAAAAAATCTATTGACAATACCAAAATCAAATGCTATAATAGTTGAGCAATAAAGAACGGGCAAAAGCCCTACTACTAAATTATTGGAGGAAACAAAAATGTCAACATTTATGGCTAACAACACCATTGAACGTAAATGGTATGTTATTGACGCTGCTAATAAGCCTCTCGGTAAGACAGCTGTTGCTGCTGCTAACATTTTAAGAGGTAAGCACCGTCCGGAATTCACACCACACGCTGACTGTGGCGAATTCGTTATAATCATCAACGCTGCAAAGGCAGTTCTTACAGGTAAGAAGCTTGAGCAGAAGTACTACCGTCGTCACTCCGGTTACATCGGTGGTCTTAAAGAGGTTCAGTACAAAACTCTTATGGCAACACGTCCGGAGCTTGCTATGCAGCTCGCAGTAAAGGGCATGCTCCCACACAACCACATTGGTGACAAGTCTATCACAAGACTTAAGGTGTTTGCAGGTGCAACACACAATCATCAGGCTCAACAGCCAATCGAAGTAAAATAATCAGGAAAGGATAGAAGAAAATGTATACAAGTGCAAAGCCATATTTCTA
>JAGATW010000002.1 GCA_017621085.1 Clostridia bacterium
CATTCAAAATTAAATGAGCGAGATGTTTTCTTAGGTTTTGAGGGCAGGCTTACTGACGTAAGGCAACTGAAAAAGCTATGAAAATAGCCGTTCATTTAGTTTTCAATGCACATCGGTTCGAGCCCGGTGTGGCATAGATAGTTGGCAATTCGTAGCCACACGTAGCGAGAAAGTCCACAGTCGGGGATATTCGGTAAGCGTGGTGCTATTTCAAAGCGCACGCATTCTGCCTTGTCAGAAAAGCCACCTCCGGGGATTTCGTCAGGGCTGTAAATTGCGTATGTAACTCCATTTTCTCTGATTTTAGAAATGTTAGTCATAAAGCCGTTTGTTGCTTTTGTAAGGTGACAGTTGTCATTTGTTAAAAGATAATAGAGTAAATCAGCCTCTGCACGCCAAATGGACCAGGCGTGACCTGCACAAATGGCAGGACCATCGGCATCTCCCTCCCATTGCGTTTCCCACCAGCGGAGAGAAGAGCCGTGCATTTGACAAATCGGCGTCTTAATTACCCAGCTATCATGAAGGTCAAGGATTTCCTTGGCCTTCTTAATATATTTTTCCTCTTTGCTTACATATTTGCAATAGTAAAGCAAGCAAAGCGCCGTACAGGAAATTGAGCCATCCTCCATTTCCTCTTCGACTAAAGATGATTTCGCGCCCTCTGTTGGGAAGGAAAGGCCACGATTAAATAAAAATTCTGCCATTTTATAAGCGCTATTAAAGCACTTGCTCGAAAAATCCTTGTCGATGTTTATAAAATAAACAGCCATATCTACAATAGGTATCATAGGACAGCACACGGTTGTGTAGTCCTCCTTGGAATTTCCCCAATCCACCTCTATGCGCCCGTCGTCCTTTTGGTAGTGAGATAACAGACACTCCGTCGCCCCTTTTGCATAAATCAGGTATTTTTTATCTCCAAAATACTTATATGCATCAAGCAAAATGGTAATGCCGAAAAACAGCTCCTGAACACGTTGAGATTTATATACATTATAGGCGGGGAAATTAAGGTGTGGCTTATTTAGTATTGTTCGATGCTCTGTGGCTTTTTCCTCTTTCTCCTCGGTAATTATGTCAAGCAAGGATAAAGTCTTACTTTCAAGGGCAGTTATTTCCTCATAAGATAGCTTATCCTTGTATTTTGATAAAAAACGCAAGGTGGCACCTGCCCAGCATTGATGCTCACATAAGTTTCCGTCGGTGTGCTTTTTGATTATGTCAAGATCAACGCTGTTCATTGATTTTTTGTACAGCTCAAAAAGACTATTGTAGCCATAAACTGTAATATCGCCACCCAGCTTGTCACCCTTTTTAAGAGTTAAACGCACCTCGCCTTCGTGCTTGATTTTGTATTTTTGGCTAAACGGAAGTTCCCTTACTTTTCCCTTATGCTCCTCTATTAATACATCATACTCGCCATAAGGGTAAATTTCTATTTCATCACCTATTTTGCCACCACTAATATTGTAATCCAAAAATGGCACATCATATACATTAGTTAATTCTTTCAAGCAAGAATTAAAGCTGTCAACGGGCAAAATCACAAATTCGAGAGATTGTCTGCCCTGTGGTGTATTATAGGCTTTATCGTATGTGGCAAGGAGTTTTAGGTTAACAAAATAATGCCCCCAAGAGAAAGGTGAATAGTCCATTTTCCACCCTTGTGCCACTCCTTTTATAGCAATTAAAAGGTTATTTTCACAAGGGCTTGTTAGGTAAAAGTAAATTATATCCTTGTTTCTTGACATGTATGGAGAATTAAATAGGTATTGATTTTTCCATCCACCACCATTTAGCTTGCCCATAAAATTCAAGGGCAAATTAATTCCGAATTCACTTAAATTGTTTGCTTTTGTTTCCATATGGAATAAAAGTCCGTTTTTATATGTAGTGGCTGTAAGCGTTGTTTTAGTGTTGGTGGCATACCATTTATCTCCTATGAATATGAGCTCGTCGTGCCTATCAGCATATGGAGTTTGTGGTGGCTTTTTGCCCTTTGTTATATCGTCAGTATTTAAGGTGTAGCACACGCTTAATGGAGTTTTATCTAAAATTTCTCTGTTTGTGCGTGTTTCAAAAATAATACCATTCTTATCAAAAATAATACTCATAATTACTTCATTTACAAAAATTAATTACTAATTGTCAAATAGTAATAACAAATTGTTTTTATCTTTCCTTTAAATTATGCATAGGTTATGTGCATTTTCAATAAAAAGTCATTTTTTGATTGAATTACAATTTTTTAAGGGTAAAGCTATCTGAAATATGTAAATAATTTGCAAGCACGCAAACACCGTTTTCATTTAATTCCTCGGTGCTTACAGCCTTGTCATCACATCCTGTTTTTATAAGAGTGTAGTTGCCATTCCCCTCTATAAATGGGTAAATTGTCGCGTATTCCTGCACGGGATGCTCGGTATATGAATAAATCTTGATTTCATTATAGTTCTTATCGTTAAATTGCAAAACGGTAAGGGTAGGAGTGTTGCAAAGAATATGGCACTCACTATTTGCCCAAAACTCTCTTTCCCCCTTATACGTGTCGATAAAACATGCTAAATCCTTAATTGTGGCGTTTGAAACCTGTGTCAAGTCACAGCTAAAACCGATAGGACCACCCACAAGAGCATTTTTAATAAAATCAAGGCTTGCTTCCTCGGCTCTTTGCCAGTTAGCAGTAGAGCTTAAAAGTAGCTTTTCCTGTGTTCCTCCCACAGGATAAGTCGGTGTAAATCCCTCAACGGAACGAATAGTAGCCCATCTTTCAAGCATTGATGAGGGCATACGAATAAGTGCATTTTTGAAAATTTCGAGTTGAGTATAAATGCCGTGGCTGTCACTCATCCAAAACGAGTCAAAATACGGGGCATTGGAAAGCGACATTCTGCCGCCGCCACTTGCACAGCATTCCAAGTGCAAATTAGGGTAATCTGCCTTTATTCCGGAAAGTAAATAATTGTAGCCCTCATAATACTTAACAAAGCTACATCTTGTCTTATCATAATATAAAGGAGCATTTAAATCGAACTTTATAAACTCAACACCGTACTTATCAATGTTTTTCTTCAAAATATCATAAATAAAGTCGCAAGCTTCTTTATTTGCAAAATCTATAAAGCAATGCTCCCCTTCGGTTAAATAATATTCAGGATGAGCTTTAACGTTTTCACATTTTGGATTTGCCCTTTCAATTTCAAACCAAAGTCCGAATTTAAGACCCTTTTCACGTACTCGGTCAGCAAATTCCGAAAGCCTTCCTCTCATAGCGCTTTCATTTGATTCCTGCCAATCTCCCACAACATCCCACCAAAGCTGAGTTTTGCCAAACCAACCCGCATCAACGGTAAAATATTCACAGCCAAGCTCCTTAGCTTTTTCTAACTGACATACAAGATTATCAAAATCAATATAATCAAAATGGCTCATCCATGTGTTATAAACAATAGGCAAGGAATGAGGCTTTTTTTCATTCCAGTATCTATGTAGCTTGTAAGCGTCCATATCAAGCTTGGATTTAAAGGTGTAATAGAGAATTGTGGGAAGGCTTAATTCCTCGCCGGGATTAAGAACGTATCTGAAATCCTGACTCTTTATACCTAATTCAACCGTTACAACCTTGTGGTCTAAAAATTCACCGTGACGGCTAACTCTATATTCAAAGCAAGAATTTGACATTATATGAAAAGCAATTCCTCTGCTGTTTTGCTCGTTATAAATTGCCACAAAGGGATTTACATCTTGATTTGTGCGTATTTCATCACTCATTCCAAAAACACCGCTTACAAGAGGCTGCCATGCACCAATGCCCTCCTTTATGTGCTTGCTTGTTTGAGTGTAAACCTGATATTCACCGCCATTTAATGTGAATTTAGAAAGAATAGTGCTAATTTCAATATCTCTGCCTGATATATTTTTAATAGTGTCGCATCTTTCAAAAACCCCTGAGGAGTGTTTGTTAATTACACTTTTTAGCTCAATTTCGTCATTTTTATAGTCAATTGTATCTCCGTTTTTTGTAGCAAATCCGATAGCTCTTTCAAAATCACCGTAAACGGTAAACAAATCTGTAATTTTTTCGTTGTACATAAAATTCATTTTAATAATCTCCTTTGAATGTTACACTAATTTTAACACATTGAAAAAATAATGTCAATTGTTGTTTTGAAAAGCAATCAAGACAAGATTTGAAAAAAACTCAAATTATGAAAGCCGAGGCTATAAAAAATAAAAAGACCGAGGTCGTTAAGACCCCAGCCTTGCAAATGCAGACTCCGGAAGCCTCTTTCTCGGTCATATTTAGTATATTACTTATTTAATTGTTTGTCAATGGGAAATAATGATGTTCTTAAATAAGACTAAAAGGGCAGAATTTTCTGTCCTTTTATTTTAGGTTGACAAATTGCGTTTTGTGGTATATAATATAAACAGCCAAAAGAAAATATTCTTTCAACCCTGCACAAGATTGGCAGGGGCTTTTCTTTTTCTTGACAGATGTCAAGATTACGTCTTTTTTAGTAATTCAATTAAATGAGAGATTATACAAATTTATCTTCATACCCTTTAAAGTGGTCGGAAATATCCTTTTCGCACACTATAAGGTCTATGTCGTCGATGGTGCAAAGGTTGTTCATGCAAGATTTACCAACCTTTTCGGAATTAAGCATCAAAACCGTTTTCTTTGACTGTGACATCATCACCTTTCGTATAGAGTTTTCATCTATTGCATTATCGGTAAGAATACCCTCAGGCGTTAGTGTTCTAACTGAAAAAAAGCAAATATCTGCATTGAATGAACGCAGAAATGATTCTGCATAGCTGCCAACATAGACATATGCATCCGAGGCAAGCTCGCCACCTGTTACAAAGGCTTTAACCTTTGTTTTGGCAAGAACCATTGGAGCCTTAGCACTGTTTGTAATTACGACCACGGATTTCTTACCACAAAGCTCCTGTAAAAGAGCAAGTGATGTTGACGAGCCGTCAACCATTATTGTGTCTCCGTCGTTAATTAGCTCAAGGCATTTTCTGCCTATTATTGTCTTAGCCTCGGGGCTTTCCTTTTCACGCATCGGCAGTGGTAGATTTTCGCCAAGCTCCTTTCGATGCGCTGCACCACCGTGAGTTCGTATTATCTTTCCCGACATGTTTAGCTTTGTAAGGTCACGACGCATAGTAGGCTCACTAACGAAAAGCACTGAGCAAAGCTCAGGAATGCTTGCCTCATTATGCTTACGCAAATATTCAAGAATGGCTGATTCTCGTTCCTTAAACGCCATTTATGTAATCCCCCCTGTGTGATTATTTGGTCATTAAATATTTTGATATTTATCATTCACTTGAGCGCACCACTCAATATTTGCTAATATAGTTGACAACTACGCTCAAATGGATTATAACATAATTAACAGTAAAAAGCAAGTAAAAGGAGAATTTGTTATGGCAAAAATGAATCTTGATTGGAAAACAGCATATGCCTTTATTACCGATGCATTTGTAGGTGCCGGTGTTCCACGCAAGGACGCTGAAATATGCACCGATGTCCTGCTCGAAAGTGATAAGCGAGGAATTGAGTCCCACGGCTGTAATCGTTTTAAGCCTATATACATAGATAGAATAAAAGCAGGAATTCAACAGCCCGTTACTGATTTTGAAATAGTTAAGGAAACTCCCACAACTGCCGTTATTGACGGACATAACGGTATGGGACAGGTAATTGGCTATAAAGCAATGAGCTTAGCTATTGAGAAGGCTAAAAAATTTGGTATGGGTATGGTTGCTGTACGCAATTCCTGTCACTACGGTATAGCAGGCTACTATGCAACTATGGCAACTAAGGCAGGATGTATCGGTATGACAGGTACTAATGCAAGACCCTCGGTAGCTCCTACTTTTGGCGTTGAGGGAATGTTTGGAACAAATCCTTATACAGTAGGAATACCAACCGATGAGGCTTTTGATTTTATTTTTGACTGTGCAACATCTATAACACAAAACGGTAAGGTTGAATATTACGAAAGAATAGGCGAGCCTGTCCACCCGGGAACAATTATAGATAGCGAGGGAAATGCTGTTGAGGGTGATGCAGGAGTGGCTCTGAAAAAAATCAGAAACGGAACAGCTGCCTTAACTACTCTTGGTGGCATTGGCGAAGCGCTTGGAGGATACAAGGGCTACGGATTTGCGCTTGTTGTTGAAATGCTTTCCTCTGTATTGCAGGATGGTATGTATGGTAAGGACCTTGACGGAAAGGACGAAAACGGAAATATTCGTCCCTACCATTTAGGACACTTCTTTATAGCAATAGATACAGAGCATTTTATGGGTGAGGATATTTGCCGTAAAAAGGCAGGAGATATTCTTCGTGCCATAAGAGCATCAAAAAAAGCGCCTGGAGAGGACAGAATTTACACAGCAGGCGAAAAGGAATACGAAATATGGCTATCACGTAAGGACACAGGAGTGCCTATAAACGAATCTGTTCAAGCTGAGATGATAAAAGTAAGAAATGAGCTTGGACTTACACAATACGTGTTCCCTTGGGAGGAATAGACAATGAATTACGCAGAAGAATCTCTTAAAAAGCATTATGAGTGGAAGGGCAAAATTGAGGTAAATGCAAGAGTAGAGGTAAAGACCAAAGAGGATTTATCCCTTGCATATACACCGGGCGTTGCTACCCCTTGTCTTGAAATACAAAAGGACGAGAACAAGTCATTTGAGCTAACTCGCAGATGGAATACCGTGGCAGTTATTACCGACGGAACAGCGGTGTTGGGACTTGGAGATATAGGCCCTGTTGCAGGAATGCCTGTTATGGAGGGTAAGGCTCTCCTCTTTAAAGCATTTGGTGACGTTGATGCAATCCCTCTTTGCATAAAAACCAAGGATGTTGACGAGCTTGTACGAACTATATATCTTATTTCGGGAAGCTTTGGCGGAATAAATCTTGAGGATATTTCAGCCCCTCGTTGCTTTGAGGTTGAAAGACGCCTTAAGGAAATATGTGACATTCCTGTTTTTCACGATGACCAACACGGAACAGCTATTGTTTTAGGTGCTGCACTTATTAACGCACTTAAGGTAGTAAATAAGGAGCTTTCCTGTGCACATATAGTTATTAACGGTGCAGGAAGCGCAGGCATAGCCATTGCTAATTTCCTTATAGGAATGGGCGCTGAAAATCTTATTGTTTGCGACAAGGCAGGCACTTTGTTTGACGGTAAGGAGGGAATGACTGAGCCTCAAGGGGAGCTTGCAAAAATTACAAATAAGGAAAAATTAGATGGCTCGCTGGCAGATGCAATGAAGGGCGCAGATGTATTTATTGGTGTTTCTGCACCGAATATTGTAAGTGAGGAAATGATAAAATCAATGGCTAAGGGCTCGATTGTATTTCCTATGGCAAATCCCGTACCGGAAATTTCCCCTGAGCTTGCTATTTCTGCAGGAGCTACGGTTGTTGGCACAGGCAGAAGTGATTTTAATAATCAAATAAACAATGTTCTTGCATTCCCCGGTATATTCCGTGGTGCGCTTGATGCAAGAGCAACAGAAATAAACGAGGAAATGAAAAAGGCAGCAGCCTATGCCATAGCATCCCTTGTAAGTGATAATGAGCTTTGCACCGAATACATAATTCCTAAAGCGTTTGATGAGCGAGTAGGAAAAGCAGTAGCAAGTGCAGTATATGATGCAGCCGTTAAAACGGGAGTATCAAGAAAATAATTAAATCAGCCATTTGATAAAGGACATTTGTCAAGTGGCTTTTTTTGTGTTGAATTTTGCAATATGATATGTTATAATAAATTAACGAATATTTTACATAAGGAGATTTTTATGAAAAAGCGTATTTTAATGACCTTTGTTATTGCTACCGTGCTTTTCTGCCTTTTTGCAGTTGGCGCATCCGCTGTAACAATTTATGATGACTTCGATGTAAATAATCTTGAAAACATTGAATATAGGGCAGATGACATTGTTGTTTTCGATGATGGCTTTAGCTGTCCGTCTGTTTATGTGTTTAAGGACACTAAAACAATAGGTCGGGGGGAATGGTCATCTCCGGAGGGGCTTAAAAAGGTTCTTGATTTTACCTACATTAATTCCAAGGTTGCACCAAATAAGGAATATGGCTTTGACGATATCGATTCCCTTGATATACCACAGGGCGTTACATCAATAGGCAGTTATGCGTGCAATGGCTTAAAAACCATTAGAATAATTTCAATACCGGACACGGTAGTCACCTTTAATGGACCGACCTTCCAAAATGCATCAGGTCTTGAGTATTGCATTATGGAGCACGGTGAAAGCTCAAGCCTTACAACCCTTCCCGGCTCAATGTTCAGAGACACAGGACTAAAATCATTTTCTATGCCTGACTGCATTACAACCTTAGATTCCGGAAATGAATTTGCAAATTGTAAAAGCTTGACAGCTGTATATCTTTCCAAGAACTTAACATCTATTGCCGGCAGCAATCCTTGCTTTGATTATTGTGGAAAAATGTATCTTGTAAACGATTCCTTTGTGGCTACAAGTGAAGGTCAAATACCAACAGAGCCATCGGTATATTATTTCCCAAGTAATTTGACCACATTTGGTGCGTCCGGCACCTTTAGAGGCTCAAATAGTATTAATGATGTTTTAGTATTTGGCACAAAATTTACTGCCACTACAAGTGCAGTTGCATTTCAAAACTGTCCTGCGAACACAGTTGTTTTTCTTGGAGATATGACAAATGTTGATTCATCGGGAAAGTACGGTTGGGGTACTGTGAATTTCATTTTTGCTAATCCTAACGATAAATCTGCAAGCGACCTGAATCTTGCTTTGCTATCAAAGCAAAAAGCAAGCTTCTGCTATGGAGAGGGTAACACAACCCACATAAAGGAGCTGTCAAAGAAAACAGATGCAACCTGCACACAGGCTGCTATGATAGCGGACTATTGCTTCTGTGGTCAGCTTATCTCGGGTACAGAAGCAACTGACGGTGATGCACTTGGACATAGCCACACAATCTATCTTGGTATAGCTTATGAAAACTATATGGTACAGGGCAGTAAGCAATATAAGTGTGAAAGATGTGATGATGTAAATAATGATGAAAAGGCAGATGCACTGTTTACATGGAAGGGCTATTCATATTCCCAGTTTGCTGATATGAACAATGCATTTTCAATTGTACAAAGCTACTATATCAACAAAGAGGCTATTGCTGAATACGAGGCTGAAAAGGAAATTACTATTAATTTTGGCTTTATTGCAACAGGAAATAAGTCTGAAAATGGGCTTAAGCCTACAATTGGTGAAGATAAGGTAGTTTCAACGGACCTTACAAATCTTATTCACGACTATTTCGATATTAAGATAAGTGGAATTTCAGATGCTTACATTGATACAAAGTTTATATTCTGTGCTTATATGATAATTGATGATACGATGTATTATCTTGACGCAGAAGAAACAAAGACAGAGGTTATAGGCGTTTCCTATAACGATGTTGTAGAAATCAAAAACGCAGAATAAAAACAAATAATATTTAAATGGGGGCTGTTGCAAATAACTGATTTTTAAAAAATCAGTTAAGAGCAACAGCCCCTTTGATATAAGTAAACTAAGTCTGTAAGCTGGCGACAAGGGAGAAAACAATTGAGTATTGTTTTCTTTGCAGGAGCTCACTCAAAACAAGGAGAGTGACGAGCCAAGTGTATCGAGGCGAAATCAATCGACTATGTTTTAGTGCGTGGTACAGAACACGGCGTGAAAATAAGGCAAAAGAAAAAGCCAAGCTTTAGGCTTGGTTTTTTCATATTTGCAAACTAAGTCTGTAAGCCGTGTTCTGTCATTAAAGACGGTCATCTATCTTTGCCTTGTGTCACCACAAGGCTCCGCAAAATGCGTGCCACCTGAAAGGACGCCAAATGGCTTGTCGGGCAAACAAAAATCCCTTCCTACGGTGTTGCTTCGAATAGGGTTTACACCCACCCTGTGTTACCATAGGGTGTCGTGAGCTCTTACCTCACGTTTTCATCCTTACATAGCAATTCTATGCGGTAATTTTCTGTTGCACTTTCCCTGAGGTCACCCTCGGCTGACGTTATCAGTTATTCTGCCCTGCGAAGCACGGACTTTCCTCACCATAATACCTTTCGGCAACATATGGCGCAACCGTCCAACTTAGTTCGCTTTACATTATAATAAAAAAAATTCATTTTGTCAAGAAAGAATTACCACCAATAATTTTTTATCATATGATAAGAATAGTAATATAAACTTAAAACGGGGTAATTTATGAAGGATTCAATACCGTCTATGCCATTAGGGCTACAAATGGCGCTATCGCACAATGTAAGCGCAATGAACGCATTTTTAAAGCTTGACAACAAGACACAGGACGACCTGATAGAAAAAGCAAAAAACACTCAAACCAAAAGAGAGCTACAACAAATAGTTGACAGCCTTCCCAAAATGATATAATAAACGCAGACTTACACAGTAGTCTGCGTTTTTAGTTTTTGTTTTATTGACACTTGAATGTTTATGTGATACAATATATAATGTAAAATTATGTGCGCGAGGTAAAATAAATGCTTAAAATACTTAATTTAACAAAAACCTATGGAGATAAAAAGGCAGTTGATAATCTAAGCCTACATATTAAGGCAGGAGAAATGTTTGCCTTTATAGGCCATAACGGTGCCGGAAAAACAACAACCATTAAATCCTGTACAGGACTTTTAAATTTTGATAACGGTGATATTTATATAGACGGAGTATCAATTAAGGACGACCCTATCGCTTGCAAGAAAAAGCTTGCGTATATTCCTGATAACCCCGATTTATATGAATTTATGTCAGGCATAAAATATCTTAACTTTATAGCCGATATATATGGAATTTCCACAGAGGAAAGAAACGAAAAAATAAACAGGTATGGCGATATGTTTGGGCTTACCTCTGACCTTGCCCAAAGCATTTCCTCATACTCCCACGGAATGAAGCAAAAGCTTGCTATAATATCAGCCCTTATTCATTCCCCTAAGCTTCTTATAATGGATGAGCCCTTTGTGGGACTTGACCCACGCGCAGCCTTCCTTTTAAAAGAGGAAATGAGAAAAATTTGTGACGAGGGTGGAGCAATTTTCTTTTCCACACACGTATTGGACGTTGCGGAAAAAATATGCGACAACATAGCAATCATTAAGGATGGACGACTTGTTATAAGTGGAAAAATGAGTCACGTTAAGGGAGATAGCAGTCTTGAAAGCGTATTCCTTGAATTAGAGGACAAGGACAGCACCTTCGGAAAGGAATGGGACAATGCTTAAAACCCTTATTAAATCAAGAATTTCGGCAATGTTTGCCTCTATGACCCAAGGAAAGAAAAACAAAAAGCAGAAAAAGCTGGCAACAGGACTATTAATAGCACTTTTTGTTTTCTTAATTGCTTATTTTCTTTTCGCAATGGGCGCTATGTCATATGGCTTATGCTATATGGGGCTTCAAACAGGGGACACATATGCTGTATTTACAATGGCAGTTATAATTTCAAGCGCCCTTTGCTTGTTTGGTAGTATTTTTGCTACAAAAACGCAAATATTTGAGTCTAAGGACAACGAGCTTTTACTCTCAATGCCTATACCACCAAAATACATTTTCATTAGCAGAATGATTGCCTTGCTTATGATAAATTATCTTCTTGAAGCAGTTGTTATGCTTCCTTGTATGGTAATGTACGGTGTAGTAATCGGCTACGAGCCTCTTGGCTTTATCTTTAGTGTGGTAGTATTTTTACTTTTACCATTTTTAACCCTTGCACTATCTTGCTTAATCGCTTGGGTGATTTCTGAAATTGCATCAAGAATAAGAAACAAAACCTTTGTAACAGTGTTCCTTTTCATAGTATTTTTCCTTGGATATATGTATCTTTGCGGAAGCATAGGCATGTATGCGGGGGAGATCGAGGATGCTATGGTGGATTTAAGTGGACTTAAAAACACAGCTCTGTTTTATTGGGCAGGTGATGCTATGGCAAACGGTAGCATATTATCACTTTTGCTCTTTGCTCTTTGCGTAATAGTGCCTGCATTTTTAGTGTATTTTGTTCTTGATAAGCGCTTTATCTATATTATCACCACTAAAAAATCAAAATTAAAGGTAGAATACAAGGGAAATAGCGAAAGGAAGCTAAGTGCATATGGCTCTTTAGTTAAAAAGGAGCTACGTCGCTTTTTCTCATCCTCCGCATATATAATGAATGCAGGACTTGGCAACGTGCTATGCGTAGCCTTTGCGATTTTCATTGCAATTTCATCACAGGACTTAATAGCTGAGTTAGGTGGAGATTATGAAGCACTAAAACGTTTTGTACCATTTATTGCTTCTTGCGTTTGCGTATTTATGGGCTCAATGAACCTTGTAAGCACTCCATCAATTTCCTTAGAGGGTAAAAGCCTATGGATTCTTCAATCTGCTCCAATAAACCCAAAGGACATTTTAATGGCTAAGCTTTCCTGCCATTTAATTATATGCACACCTCTTTCCGTAATTAGCGCAATAATTCTTTGCGTTGCCCTCGGTGTAAATGTCGGTTATTCACTCCTTGTCATTTTGGCAGTTTTAAGCTCCGTTGCCTTTACAGGCTATTGGGGACTTTTCTTAGGTCTTAAATTCCCAAAATTCGATTGGCAAAACGAAAACGTTGCAGTAAAGCAAGGCTTTGCAGTATTCGGCTCAATGTTTGGCTCAATGCTTTTCTTTATGATTTTATTGGGAGTTGGCTTTATTTTAACAACTATAAGCACAATTTTAGGACTTTTGGTCCTGATAGCACCACCTGCAATATTATCTGCTATAATCCACAGCTACTTAGTAAACGGTGGATGCGTAGCCTTTGAAAATTTAAAGGATAGATAGGAATAAAAATGAAAGAGCTTCTTTGCCCGGCGGGCAATTTTGAAAAAATGAAATCGGCAATCCTATACGGCGCTGATGCTGTATATCTTGCCTCTGATATGTTTGGAATGAGAGCAGCAGCTGACAACTTTACCTTAGAGGAGCTTGACGAGGCTGTAAAATATGCTCACCAAAGAAATGTAAAGGTTTACGTAACAGTAAATACAATGCCTCACACCTGTGAATATGAAAGACTAAAAAAATACCTAAAATCATATGATGAAATAGGAGTAGATGCTCTTATTATATCGGACTTAGGAGTTTTAATGCTTGCCAAGGAAACAATACCCAATATGGAAATACATATTTCCACACAGGCAAGCATAGTTTCAGGTGCTTCTGCCACATCATACTACAATTTAGGCGCAAAGCGTGTTGTTCTTGCAAGAGAGCTTTCCTTAAAGGAAATACAGGAAATAAGAAGAACAACCCCACCCGACCTTGAATTAGAATGCTTTATACATGGCTCTATGTGTATTTCATATAGTGGAAGATGCCTTTTGTCTAACTACTACACGGGCAGGGATGCAAACAGAGGCGCTTGCGCTCAACCATGCAGATGGAATTACAAAAATGCAAATCCAATTTCCTTTGCTGAGGAAAAAAGACTTGAGGACACTCTTTCCATAGAAGAATACAAGGAAGGCTCATTTATAATGTCATCTAAGGATATGTGTATGATTGAGCATATTCCCGAGCTTATGGAAAGTGGTATTGACAGCTTTAAAATCGAGGGACGAATGAAGAGCGCTTATTACACAGCCATTTGTGCAAATACCTATAAAATGGCTATGAATGAGTATCTTAAAAATCCAAACGAGTATAAGTACGACCCACGCTGGCTTCGTGAGCTGGAAAGTGTAAGCCACAGAGAGTATGCAACAGGCTTTTACTTTGATAACCCAATGGATAACCCACAAACAGTTACTCAAAACGGTTATTTAAGAGAAAAGGCATATCTTTGCGTTGCCACAGGTGAAAGAGAGGGCGAATTTGCTTATTTTGTTCAAAGAAACAAAGTTTGCGAAAACGACCCTTGCGAAATAATCACCCCCGGTGAGTGTGGCAAGAAATTTACAGCCCTTGAATTATATAACGAAAAGGGCGAAAAGATTGAAAGCGCTCCGCACCCATCAATGAAATTTAAAATGAAGGTGCCCTATGACGTTAAGGAAGGCGACATAGTGCGTTCAAGCGAGAGGTAATTTAATGGAGACATTTATTGAAATACTAAAAGCAATATTTATCGGTATTGTTCAAGGCATTACCGAGTGGTTGCCTGTTTCAAGCACAGGACATATGATAATTGCTAACGAGTTTATAAATCTCAAGGTAAGCGAGGGCTGTTGGGATTTGTTTGAGGTTATAACTCAGCTTGGCTCAATTTTGGCAGTTGTTATTTTGTTCTTTGATAAGCTTAACCCTTGGTCAAAAAACAAGGACGAAGCAATGCGCAAAAAAACATGGTCACTTTGGTTCAAAGTGGTAGTAGCAGTTCTTCCTGCCGCTCTTATAGGTCTTATTTTTGAAGACTGGCTTGATAAAACCTTTTATAAATTTGTTCCCGTTGCTATTGCACTTGTCGTTTACGGTGTTTTGTTTATTGTTATTGAAAGAATTAATAAAAATAAGCAAATGAAGTACAATGATGTTTATGACATAGACTACCCAACAGCACTTAAAATCGGTTGCTTTCAGGTTTTGTCACTAATACCGGGTACATCACGCTCAGGCTCTACAATTCTTGGAGCGTCCCTTGTGGGAGTATCAAGAACAGCAGCTGCTGAATTTTCCTTTTTCCTTGCAATTCCCGTTATGTTAGGAGCTTCAGCCTTAAAGGCATTTAAGGCGTTTGTTCTTGATGGAATTACCCTTTCCTTAACGGAAATTGTGGTATTAATAGCAGGAACACTCACCGCATTTATTGTATCTATGGTAGTTATCAAGTTCTTAATGAGCTTTGTAAGAAAGCATAGCTTTGAAAGCTTTGGCTGGTACAGAATTGCATTAGGTATCATTCTTGTGATATACTACATTGTCAAAATTAATATATAATAAATTGAAAAAAACTGTTGATAATGGAATAAATTTGTGATATACTACAATTTGGTAAAAATAAAAATTAAAATATAGGAGTAAACAAAAATGACTTACAACAAGAAAACTATTGAAGACGTTAACGTAAGCGGCAAAAGAGTTCTCGTAAGATGTGACTTCAACGTTCCACTAAAGGATGGCGTTATCACAAGTGATAAGAGAATTATCGGTGCTTTGCCAACAATCAAGTATCTTCTTGATAATGGTGCAAAGGTTATCCTTTGCTCACATATGGGTAAGCCACATAATATCTTTACAGAGGGCTTTGGCTTAACAAAGAAGGAAAAGAAAAAGGTTGAGGAATTACCTGAAAACGAACAGGCAGCAGCAAAGGCTGAGCTTCTTAAGAAGGCTCTTGACGACAAGAAGAAGTTCACACTTAAGCCTGTTGCAGACAGACTTAATGAGCTTTTAGGCGGTGTTGTTACATTTGCTGAGGATATCGTAGGCGAGGATGCAAAGGCTAAGGTTGCAGCTCTTGAAGCCGGTAAGGCTGTTCTTTTGGAAAACGTTCGTTTCGACGCAAGAGAGACAAAGAACAATCCTGAGTTTGCAAAGGAGCTTTCCGAGTATGCTGACCTTTATGTAAATGACGCATTCGGTACAGCACACAGAGCACACGCAACAACAGCAGGCGTTGCTGACTATCTCCCTGCAGTTTGCGGTTACCTGATTCAAAAGGAAATCGGCATTATGGGTAAGGCATTGGCTGACCCTGCACGTCCATTCGTTGCTATTCTTGGTGGTGCTAAGGTTTCTGACAAGATTGGCGTTATTGAAAACCTAATTGATAAGGTTGACACACTTATTATCGGTGGTGGTATGGCTTATACCTTCTTCAAGGCAAACGGTTATAGCGTTGGTACATCACTTTGCGAGGATGACAAGGTTGAGCTTGCTCGTGAAATGATGGCAAAGGCAGAGGCTAAGGGCGTTAAGTTCTTAATTCCTGTTGATAATAAGCTTGGTCGTGAGTATGACGAAAATACAGAGTCTATGTACTCTGATTCTGATAAGATTCCGGATGGCTGGATGGGTCTTGACATCGGTCCTAAGACACAAGAGCTCTTTGCTGACGCAATTAAGGGCGCAGGTACAGTAGTATGGAATGGTCCTATGGGTGTTTCTGAGTGGAAGAACTTTGCATCAGGTACTGAGGCAGTAGCTAACGCAGTTGCTGAAAGCGGTGCTATCTCCATTATCGGTGGTGGTGACTCTGCCGCTGCAGTTGAAAAGCTTGGCTTTGCTGACAGAATGACACACATTTCAACCGGTGGCGGTGCTTCCCTTGAGTTCCTTGAAGGAAAGACACTTCCGGGTATAGCTTGCTTGCAGGACAAATAATAGTTTAAAATAGTGTCCGTAAGCTAAGTCTTACGGACATTTATTAAGCAAACTTGAGCCATATGAACGTATTTACATTTGTTCATATGAATGAATATGAATATAAAAACAGGAGAATAAAGAAAATGAGAAGAAAAGTAATTGCTGGTAACTGGAAAATGAATATGACACCTTCACAGGCTAAGGCTTTAATTGAGGAAACAAAGCCACTTGTTGCAGGTAAGGACAACTGTGACATTATTTTCTGCGTACCATTTGTTGATATCTATGCGGCACAAGAGGCAGCTAAGGGCTCTAACATTAAAATCGGTGCTGAAAACGTTCACTTTGCACCTAAGGGCGCTTACACAGGCGAAATCTCCGCTGAAATGCTTAAGGAATGTGGCATTGAGTATGTAATCATCGGCCACAGCGAAAGAAGACAGTACTTTGGCGAAACAGACGAAACTGTTAACCTAAGAACAAAGGCAGCTTTAGAGGCTGGCTTGAAGGTTATCCTTTGCTTAGGTGAGGTTAAGGACGAAAGATTAAACGGAATTACAAACGAGGTTGTTTCTATGCAGACAAAGCTTGACTTGTTAGGTGTTACAGAGGAACAGCTTAAGAATGTAATTATTGCATACGAGCCGGTATGGGCTATTGGTACAGGCTTAACAGCAACACCTGAGCAGGCTGACGAAACCTGTGGTGTTATCAGAAGCACAATTAAGTCCTTGTATGGCGAAAAGGCTGCCAATGAAATCACTATTCAATACGGTGGCTCTATGAACGCAGGTAATGCTAAAGAGCTTTTGGCTAAGGAAAACGTTGACGGTGGTCTTATCGGTGGCGCTTCCTTAAAGGCTAAGGATTTTTCAATTATTGTTGAGGCTGCACAGTAATTTTAATTAAAGCTTAGGCATCGCTCTTGGGCGATGCCTTTTTTACTTATAAACGTGCAAAAGAAAATTATCTTGTTTTTTATGTTTATATATGCTAAAATTAAATTGGTAAACAGTTTTTGTAAATAAGTTACCAAAATTTACAACTTAAAAAAGGAGAACACTAATGAAAAAGAAAATCTTTTTAATGCTAACCTTAGTATTAATGCTTTCTTGTCTGTTCGTTATTACTGCAAATGCAGAGCTTACAACCTATGACGACGCACCATCAAAGACAAATATTCAGGTTAAGCTTGACGACGTTGTTGTTTTTGATGACGGCTTTAGCTGTCCGTCAGCATACATCTTTAAGGACTCGGATAAAACTCAGGATGGCTCATATTGGAAATTAAACATTCCAAATTCAATGGACTTTTCCTTCATCAACTCAAAGACAGAAAAAACCTATAAGTTTGAAAATATTGTTGAGCTTGATATTCCACAGGGCATAACTTATCTTTGCAGATATGCTTTTTATGGTTGCTCTACAATTAAAAAGGTATCTATACCTGACTCTGTAACAACCGTTGGTGCCTGTGCGTTTGAAAATGCTTCCTCACTTGAGGAGTGCGTATTTGAACACGATGAGAAGTCCGCACTTACATCCTTGCCACAATATATCTTTTCCAAAAATGTAAGCCTTAAATTTTTCAGTATGCCTGATTGCATAACAACCCTAACAGGTGAGGGATCTCACTTTGCAGGCTGCACTAATTTAGGTGCTGTTCATCTTTCAAAGAACCTTACAACTATTCAAGGTACAAGAAATGACCGTCCTTCGTTTGATGGATGTACAAATTTGTACTTTGTAAATGAAGCCTTCACACCCGATAAAATTCCGGAAAAGCCAACTGTTTATTATTTTCCAAGCGGTCTTGGAAATTTTGCAAATCAGTGCGTATTCAGAAACTGTACAAGCTTAAATGATGTTTTGGTGCTTGGAACACAAATTACAGAAATACAAAACGGATATATATTCCAACACCTACCGAATAGCACCATTGTATTCCTTGGGGACATGACAAAGGTATCTGTTACTGACTGGGGCGTTAGCAAAATATTCTTTGCAAACGAGAATGATATTGATGCTTCAAGTGCAGGCTATTCAGGAAAAATCAGCGCAGTTTACTGTAATGCCGAGGGTAACACAGAGCATTTAACAGAAAAGACGCTTTCTACCGAGGCAGATTGCATAAATCCAAAGATGACCGCCGATTACTGCTTCTGTGGCAGCATTATAGGTACACCCAAAACCGTTGGAGATGCACTTGGTCACGACCTGACAGGCACACCGTATTACGCATTTGAAAGCCTTTTGGTAGCAGGTAAAACCTGTGTGGATTGTGGAAGATGTGACTACACAGAGGAAACAACACACGAAAAAGCAATAATTGTTGCAATGGGCTACTCTGCAAAAACCTATGGCACCGAAAAAACCTTCTCAACAGGCTACACTGTTGATAAGAAAATGCTTAAAAACTATGAAAGCACAAAGGACGTTAAGGTAAGCTTTAGCTTTGGCTTTAATGCACAAGCATCATTTAATTATGATGGCACGCTTGAAGGCTCCTTTGCGGTTTTAGTACCAATTAGCAATATTGGCTCAATGGAAGAAAATTTCTCTGCATTTTCATACAGAATGAAATATGAAAATGACGACCATATTGACGACCCTATTGTAATTGCTGCATTTGCTATTGAAAAGAGCGAAAATGGTGAAAGTGCAGTTCTTCTAAATGGCGTTGATGGCGAATTTGAAGCAATATGCTATAATTCAATCTTGGAAAAGGTAAATAATCAGTAACTAATTTATAATTTAGTTAAAAATAGGCTACCCTGTGTGAATTAACGCAGGGTAGCTTCTTTTATTTGTATCTTGATTTGGTTAAAATGCACTATAAATGATATTGGTGTATCTTGACAAATGTATAATATGATGATATAATTATTATGTATATTTATGAATAACAATAAGGAGTAGTATAGATGAATAAAAGAAAGGTAATGCTAACCTTAGCCCTTGTTTCGATTTTGGCGCTAATATTTGCCATAACTGCATTTGCCGCAGATAATACACCTGTTAAAGTTAAGGTGCAAACCTCGGTCGGTGTGCGTGATATTACAACAACCGTTGGAAAAATCTTTACAACAACACCATCGGGCTCAGGCTACGTGATTACAGGCGTTAAAAATTTTGATAACTATTCTGCAAGCTCCATAAGAGAGCTTCACATTCCGTACGATGCAACCGAGGTTAATTTTACTACCTCAAACGCATACATAAAAACAATTGTTTTTGACGATTATAGCAAGGCAAAGATAACAAGCCTATCAGGTCTTACAGGACTTAAAACCGTAACGGTAAACGGTAACGCAACAATTAGCTTTGGTGCAAGCTGTCTGTCTAACTCGGTTACTGACCTTGTGTTTGCCGGTTCAGGTGGAAATATTATCTTTTCTGCAAGCTGCTTTAAGGACAAAACAACACTTAAAAATGTAACATTTAGTAAGGGCTGTAAATATAGCCTTGGTGCTAATAGCTTTCAAAATACAGGCTTAACCGATTTAAGCTTAGTTGATGATTCGAGCTTCACATTTGCAGGTGCAGGTGCTTTCTATGGCTGTAAATCACTTAAAAATGTTTATATTGGAAACGAAGTAAAAACAATTACAAATACACCGTTTGATAACTGTGGCAGCTTGGAGATTGTGTATGTTGCGGCAGCAACTAACATAGCAGATTATAGTTTCCGTGTAGCTTCCAGCGGTGAAGGGGCTGAAAAGTGTCAATTAAAGCTTTATATTCACACCCCATCTTCAGTTACCTTAGGTGCAAATATTTGTGCTTACAGAAGCAATTATGGTGTTATTGTGTGCGCCCTTTCTCCAAGTGCAACATCACTTAATAGCTGTAAGTATGAAATACACGCAGGAATACAACACGCATACACAGTAGCAAATGATGAACCAACCTGTTATAACACATATAAAACAGATTGTCCTTGTAAAAAGGTTCAAAATGCTTATTATAAGCTTTATATAAAGGGACAGAGCGAGAAAATAGTAGAGCTTATCTCCGGCCCTAATCCAAGCGTTCCACACCTGTTTGATAGTGCTGTTTCAATTGACTATCCAAACGGAATTGATAAAATCGGTATAGTTGAGGCTAAATGTAGTGTTTGTGGCACACTTGAGGGCAAGGAAAAGAATGCTCCTGCAATTGTAGAGTTTTCAGGCTATTCAGTATCAACCACAGGTACAAAGGCAATTGCTATTGGCATTAGCTTTAACTCTGTATCGATAAATCAATACAAAGAGGTATATGGAGTAGATATTGAATTTGGAATAGTTGCCGCATCAAAGCCAAGACTTGGTAATGTATCTCCACTTAAAGCAGATGGCAGTGCATATTCAAATGCAGTATTAAAGCACGATATGACTAATATATATGATGGTACGCTTAAGCTATCTAATTTGTCAGCCACACTCCAAAAGCAAGAATTTATCTTGTCAGGCTATATTAAAATTGACAAGGATATATGGTATATTCAAGATGATGGAATTAGTAAAACAGCATCTACCGTAGTATATAATCAGTTAGTCAAGTAATACAAAGGGAAGAAGAGCAAAATCTTCTTCCTTTTTTTATGTTGTAGTATAAAAAAAGAAAAAACAGCCAAAATATATAAAAAGCAGTTATGGAGGCTTGAATGAAGGAATTTAAACATATAATAAAGGACAAAAATGGCTTACACGCACGTCCTGCTGGAATGCTTGCAAGCGTGGCAAGGACCTTTGAAAGCGAAATAAGAGTAGAAGCCAAAGGCAAGGAGGCAGACGGAAAAAGACTTCTTTCCTTAATGTCACTTGGAGCAAAATGCGGAACGGAATTACACTTTAAAATTGAAGGAAACGACGAGGACGTGGCTGTAAAAGCACTAATTGAGCATTGTGACACCAAGCTAAATGGAGAATAAAATGACAAAAAGCGTAAGGTTTGATGGAATAGGAATAACAAATGGTAAGGTTAGTGGAAAAATTAAAATTTTCCGAAGCTATGAGGGCAAAAATAAAGGTGCTTGTGTAGGAAGCATTGAGGATGAAAAACAAAGACTTGAGCTTGCAAGAAAATCGGCAATTAAGGAAACGAAGGCGTTAGAGGAAAAAGCACTAAAGGTTTTAGGAGAAAAGGAAGCGCAAATATTTGAAATACACGGTATGCTTTTGGAGGATGAGGATTTTCTTGATGCAGTATATAGTGAAATAGATAAGGGGAAAAGCGCACAAGAGGCAGTAACCTTAACAGCTAAGTCCTATGGAGAAATGCTAAAAGCCTTAGACGATGAATATTTATCTGCAAGATGTGCCGATATAAACGACATTGCATCTCAATTAATTCGATTTTTGACGGGGGACGTGGATGAAAATGAGGAAAATGACACCGAGCCGTATATACTTGTAGCCTCTGATTTGACACCCTCTGAAACAGTTAAGCTGGAAGCCTCCAAAATACTTGGCTTTGTTACCTTTGGTGGCACTCCCTCATCACACACGGCTATTTTAGCTCGTGCAATGGGCATTCCGGCTCTTGTTGGCACAGGAACAATTGGAGAAATATATGAGGGAAAATACGCACTTTTAAATGCCGAAAGAGGAGAATTAATAATAAATCCAACCAAGGAACAAAAAAGTGAGTTTGAAAAGGAGCAAAGTGCCTACAATAAAATAGCAAAGGAGCACGAAATGTATTTGCGCTCGGTTATGAAAAAGCCTGCTGTAACAAGAAGCGGGCATAAGATAATGATATATGCAAATATAGGAAGTGATAGCGAGGTAGCCTCTGCCATTTCAAACGGAGCAGAGGGAATAGGACTTTTAAGAAGCGAGTTTTTGTATCTTTCAAGGGACAAGTACCCAAGTGAGGAGGAGCTTTTTTCTGTCTATCGTGACATAGCCATCAAAATGCAAGGTAAAAGAGTGATTATAAGAACTCTTGATATAGGTGCAGACAAGCAAATACCTTATTTTTCCTTGCCAAAGGAGGAAAACCCTGCCCTTGGCTATCGAGCCATCAGAATTTGCTTAGATAGACAAGAGCTTTTTAAAACTCAATTAAGAGCCATATTAAGAGCCTCAGCCTATGGTCGGGTTTCTGTTATGCTGCCTATGATAATCAGCTTAGAGGAAATTAAAGAGGCGAAAAAGCTTTTAGACGAGTGTATGACCGAATTATCCACACGTGGCGAGGGATATGACAGTAAAATAGAGCTTGGAATAATGATAGAAACACCATCCTCTGCCATAATGAGCGACACCTTGGCAAGGGAGGTTGACTTCTTTTCCGTTGGAACAAACGACCTAACTCAATATACCTTGGCAGTAGACAGGCAAAACCCAAAGGTTACACATCTTTGCGAAAGCAATATAGAGCCTATAATGAGGCTAATAAAAATGGCAAGTGAAGCCATTCACCATCAGGGAGGATGGATTGGCGTGTGCGGAGAAATGGCAGCGGACCTTAGCCTGACACAAAAATTTGTTGATATAGGAGTTGATGAGCTTTCTGTTTCCGTTCCCTATCTTTTAGGAGTACGCGGTAAGGTAAGCGAGTGCAAATAATAAGGAGAAAATATGAGTAATATCAGTAAAAAACAAACACTCCTCGCCACTTGTAGTGGTGAGGTGGTAAAATTAGAGGACGTGTGCGACGAGGTTTTTTCTTCCGGAATTTTAGGTAAGGGCTTTGCCATAATTCCAAGTGGAAATGACTTTTTCAGCCCTGTGTCGGGTACTATTACAAATGCTTACGATACGGGTCATGCATACATGATAACATCTAAGGATGGCTTAGAGGTTCTTGTCCACATAGGAATTGACACGGTAGAATTAGACGGAGAATTTTTCTCTCCTGTGGTAAAAACAAATATGTCGGTTTCCCAAGGGGACAAGCTCGGTTATGCCGATACAAGCAACATTTTGTCCCGAGGCTATGACCCGATAACACCTATTGTAATAACTAATCCGGAAAAAATAGAAAATCTTAAAATCACCTATGGCAAGGTAAAGGCTCTTGACGTGATAATGGAATATACCTTAAAATAAACAAAAAGTTAACTTGAATAAAATACTCACAGGCATCTTTGCCTGTGAGTATTTTAATATTGACTTGAAGTTGGATTAGTGGTATAATGGTATTGTGGAAAAATGCGTTTATTTAAGGAGAAAAGAAAATGCGTAAAATATATGGTTTTTTCTTATGCGTAATTTTGGCTTTATCATTACTTACCTTTACCGGATGTGATAAGCTGTTGAACTTTGGACCTTCAAGCCAAAGCTCAAAGAATAATGGAGAATCATCGGATGAACAGGATGATTCCTTTGTTGTAAGCTTTGATTCCGACGGTGGTAGCTATACAGCCTCACAAACCATAAAGGGCGGCAGAAAGGCAAGGATGCCTGTTATGCCTCATAAGGATGGCTATACCTTTGAGGGCTGGTATTATGAAAACGAAAAGTGGAGCTTTTCTCAGAATGAAATAACTGAGGATATTACACTTAAAGCAAAGTGGAGCCCAAATGAAAATGTTATTGTTTTCGATGGCAACGGTGCTTTTGGTGAAATGTCAAACCTTAAATGCTTAGTTGGTGAAAGCGTTAGCTTAACATTAAATCAATATACAAAGCCGGGCTATTCCTTCCTTGGCTGGTCTACAACCCAAAATGGTGGAGTTGAGTATACTGACGGCGCTACCTTTGAAATGGGCACGGAAAAAATTAACGAGCTTTATGCTGTTTGGTCAACTGATGACTATGTAATTACATATGAGGTTTACGGTGGCAATAATAGTGTAAATACTAAATTTAGCTTTACCACACACGACCTACCAATTAGCCTAAAGGCTCCATATAAGGACGGTTGCACCTTTGCAGGCTGGTACACAAGCGATGACTTCGAGGGTGGGGCTATTACAAAAATTACCGAGCCTGAAAATATTAAGCTTTATGCTAAATTTATTGAGGGAACAAGTGGACTTGAGTACAAAATTCATAGTGATTATGTAGAGGTAACCGGTTATAACGGAAGTGAAAAAAATGTAATAATTCCCGAATATTATGGTGGCGGACTTTCTGTTTCCGTAATTGGAGAAGGAGCCTTTTGGAAGAGCCCTATTGAATCTATTACATTTAGCAAAAAGGTGCTTACGGTAGAAAGAAACGCATTTAAGGATTGCACATCACTATCAAATGTAGTATATGGGGAAAACCTTGTTAACATTGAATATAGTGCATTTTATGGTTGCACTTCATTAAAGAGCTTTAATGTACCGGAAAGAGTAGAAAAAATCGGCATTTCCGCCTTTGAGGGATGTACACTTTTAGAGGATGTAACCTTTAATGATGCTCTTTTAGAAATAGGTGAGGGCGCATTTAAGGATTGTACATCACTTAAGAAAATTATAATTCCAAGCAAAGTAAAAACAATTGGCGCAGATGCATTCCATAACTGTTCAAGTGCCACAGAGCTTGTTTTAGGTCAGGGTATTGAGGTTATTGAAAAGAGTGCCTTTGAGGATTGTATTCTTATTGAAGAGGCAATAATTCCAAACAGCGTTACCGCTGTTGGTGACTCTATATTCCGTGGTTGCTCCAAGCTACAAACAGTAGTTCTTGGTGACGAAATGACAATTATTAATTCCTTTACCTTTGAAAACTGTATTTCACTTAAAAATCTCACAATGGGCGCAAGCATAGAGGAAATATACGAATATGCCTTTAATGGCTGTGACTCCTTAGAAGCAGTTGAGCTAACGGGAAAAATCGAAAGCGTTGGTAAATATGCTTTTGGTAGCTGTGATGCCTTATTAAGCGTTACAATGGGAGATAACCTAACATCTATTGGGGAGTATTCCTTTAGCAATTGTGAAAGACTTGAAAACATAACCTTTAATAGCGTAATAACAGTAATTCCAAACTATGCATTTGGTGGTTGCGCTTCACTTACAGAGGTTATCTTGCCTGACAATATTGAAAAAATAGAAAAATATGCCTTTGCATATTGCCCATCTATAAAAAGAGTTGTAATTCCCAAAAATGTTAGCGAAATCGGGGAGCGAGCCCTATATTCCTGCCCGGCCCTTGAAAGCATTGAGGTAAGCTTGGAAAATAATAGCTTTAAGTCAATTGACGGTAGCTTGTACACAAAGAACGGACAAGAATTAATTCAATACGCAATCGGCAAAAAGGACACATCCTTTACAGTTCCAAGCCATGTTACAAAAATAGCAGATAGAGCCTTTTATGATTGTGCATACCTTGAAGAGGTAACAATTGGCGCAAATGTAGTATCAATTGGCAGATATGCATTTGAGGGTTGCGTTAATATAAGAAGCGTAGTCCTTGAAAATCCAAATGGCTGGTGGTATTCATCAAAAGCAACTGCAACAAGCGGTACAAGCATTAGTGAAAATGAAATGAAAAACACTCAGGACGCAGCAAAATACATAGCACATAACTACACTAACTACTACTGGAAGCGTGGATAATTAACAAAAAATAAAAAGCAAGAATAAGGTTTTTCCTTGTTCTTGCTTTTTTATTTAGTCAGTTAAGCCTATAAAGTAATCAGCGCTTACATTGTAAAACTTACATAAGCGAATAAGGTCATCAATTTTCAATTCAGCTCGTCCGTCCTCAATGTGACTATATCCCTGCTGAGATTTGTTAATTATTGCGCCAATCTCTCTTTGTGTAAGGTCGTTGTCCTCACGCAAATTCCTCATTCTTACTCGATAATTCATAATCGCTCCCTTGCTTGCCTAAAATAATATTTACATAAATCCTCTTTATTTGCTATAATAGGCACTCAAATTTGACAAATTTTGTAACATATTTTGACGAACAAATTCTAACATACTCAAAAATTGAGTATTGACTTTTACTCAAATATTGAGTATAATAGCCTTGGCAATGGTGCAAATCGTTGACTATTTGAGAAAGGAGCACAATTATGGACAATAACAATCTTATTCGTTTTCTTTTGACATTTTTCCTTGGCTGGATAGGAAGCATTGTAATTAACCATACCTCTCTTAAGCCGGAGGGCTATAAGTCAAGAACCTTGGCGTACATCTTCTTAACAATTATTACCTTTGGTATTTATGGTCTTGTTGCATCTATTTGCAATCTTACATTTGACCCATCAAAGAAGAAAAACATAGGCTACTTCAAGGCATAAGAAAAATAGCCACTTGGTTTTAATCACCAAGTGGCTATTTAAATTAAAAATCTACCAAGAAAAAAGCCTTGGTAGATATAAGTCATAAGAATAAGCAAAGTAATATTGGTAAGAAAATTGCAGGGAGCATATTGGCAATTTTAACCTTGGTTGCTCCTATCATATTTAAGCCAAGAGCGATAACAATTATTGACCCTGTGGCTGAAATTTCGTTAATAGAGCCTGTTAAAATGCCACTTAAAGCTCCTGCCCCCAATTCAATTATACCTTGGTAAAGGAAAACAGGGATTATGGATAGCATAGCACCGATTCCACCAAAGGCAGAGGAAAATACAAGTGCGGTTATAAAGTCAAGTATTGCTTTTGTGTATAAAAGCTCTTGGTCTTGACCCCCACTAAGACCACTGTTAAGCGCACCCATAATGGCAAGTGCTCCTACACAGCAGGTAAGAGTTGTGGAAACAAAGCCCTTTGAAATGCTTTTTCCTTCTCTTGGTCCGTCAAGCTCCTCAAAGCCTGTTTTTTGTGGTTTGGCACGCACAAATTTTCTCTCAATAAATGAGCCGAATTTTTCAAGCAGCTCATCAATATTAATTATTGCTCCAATAACCGTTCCTATAACTAAGGAAAGGAGAACAACAAGCGTTTTCTTGGTTTCCAAAGCGCCCTTTATACCAATGAAAATTACAAAAACGGAAATTGCCTTCATTGCAGCGTCCGGAATAGAGGCAAGCCTATGGTGCTTGGAAAACAGCTTGGACAGTAGCATTCCTAAAATTGAGCCGCCAAGTATAGTTAGACAGTTTACAATAGTTCCAAGTAATGGCATTAGTTAATTTCTCCATAAAATTCATCTGCGAGGGCACAAAAATCCTTAATAGAAAGTCTTTCCCCTCTGATATTTATATCAAAGCCCAGCTTTTCAATGATTTCTCCAATCCTTGATTTAGGTATATTTGTAATAACAGAGGAAAGAGAATTTACCATTGTTTTTCTGCGTTGAGCAAATGCGCCCTCGATAACCTTAAATAGCATTTTTTCGCTTTTTGTTTTATAAATCGGCTCATCATAAAGCTCAATTCTAATAACCGAGGATGTAACCTTAGGGGCGGGCAAAAAGTTTTCAGGCCCTACGTCAAAAAGGTGTGTTACTCTGCCATAGTAGTTAATAGATGCTGTAATTGCTCCATAGTCCTTGTCGGTTTCGTTGGCACACAGGCGGCTTGCCACCTCTTTTTGCACCATAACCGTAATAGAGCAAAGCTTACTTTTTCCGTTTTCGTCCCTTGCGCTCTCTAAAAGCTTCATAATGATAGGCGTGGTAATATAGTAAGGCAAATTAGCGCAAACGGAAATAGAGCTGCCATCAAAGTATTTTGAAATAAGCTCATTTAAATCAAGCTTTAAGAAGTCATCATTAATAACCGTTACGTTATTATGCTCACTAAGAGTTTCATCTAAAATAGGAATAAGTGTTTTATCAATTTCAATAGCTAAGACGGTGTCATAACAGCCACATAGCTCATTTGTAAGAGAGCCTATACCCGGGCCAATCTCCAAAACACCGCATTTTTTATTATCGCACTTGCTTTTGTGATAGGAGTAGCTTTCCTCTGCGATGCCCTCGGGTACGCTTGGATTAATTAAAAAGTTTTGTCCAAAGCCCTTTTTAGTGCCTGTGCCGTATTTTGCCATTAGCTTTTTTACAAAACGGACATCACATAAGTTCATAAGCATATCCCCCTTTACACAAAAAAATGGAGCTGACGATGAGATTTGAACTCACGACCTGCTGATTACGAATCAGCTGCACTACCACTGTGCTACGTCAGCATATACAATTAGTATATCACAAAATAATAGCAATTGCAACCACAAAATAAAAAACGCCTATGTAAAATTACATTAACATAGGCGCTTTAAATTATAGCTTTTTTAACTCAAACCAGAAGGTGCTACCCTTACCAAGCTCACTTGAAACACCGAAGCGAGAATGATGAAGAAGTAAAATGCTTTTTACAATGGAAAGTCCAAGGCCTGTACCTAAAATTGCACGCTTGTGTACCTTATCTACCTTGTAATATCTATCCCATACCAACGGAAGATGCTCCTCACTTATGCCCTCACCGGTATCAATAACAGAAATTCTTACAGTATCATCAAGCATATCCTGTCTTATTGTAACCGTTTTGTCGGCCCCCGTGTAGTTAATTGCGTTATTAACAAGGTTGTAAATAACCTGTAGCATTCTTGTTTCATCGGCAAGAACGAAAACTTCTTCCTTGTAATCAAATATAATCTTGTAGTCATTATGGCTATTGAGCTTAGAATACCTGTTTACAGTATCTAAAATAATTTTTGTAAGGCTGATTTTTTCCATCTTTACAATTTGTTCACCCGATTGAAGCTTAGAAACGTCTAAAAGGTCATTAACTAAGGAATTTAGTCGTGCTGTTTCATCAATAATAACCTGCATATTTTCGGAGGTGACCTCCTCAGGAAAATCACGCATGAATTCCGAATAGCCTGAAATCATAGTCAAAGGAGTTCGAAGGTCATGAGAAATATTAGCAATAAGCTCCTTTTGCAGCTTGTCCGAATTGTCAAGAGAGATTGCAGCCTTGTTAAGAGCTTTTGCAAGCTGTATAATTTCATTAGGACCGTTTTCCTCAAAGCGTACCTTGTAGTCTCCTGCACCGAATTCCTTAGCTGAGCTTGTTATTTTTTCAATTGGCTTAGATAACACTCTTGAAAGTGCATAAGAAATAATTATGGAAATTACGCAGAAGATTAAGGAAACAAATAAAAGAATTATTCTGATAGCTCTGGTTGTTGAATGCATAGGCTCAATAGATGCATTCAAAATTAGCATATATTCCTGCCCGTCCTCGCCCTCTATAATACGCACGGAAATAACACAGTTTTCACTTTCCTCGTTATTCGGAACGTCGCCTTCATAATTATCTACATTATAGTTAAAATCCCTAAACTTTTCACGAGGTAGAACTACTGTATATTCACCATCGTTGGCAATTGCCTCATCGTACCAGCTCTGAATAAGAAAATCATAGTTGGAAATTTTGTGCAAAATACAGTCATTTAAAAAATGCTTATCATAAAAGTCCGACCCTGTGTCTAAATTTATCACCTTTGCACAAATATCATACTCTATGGAAACCTGAGAAATTAAGGGGGTTACGTTGCCCGAATTAAAGTTATCGGTTATAAGATTTGATGCTCTTTTTAAATCGCTTTCCTTGGCAATTTTAAAAACTGAGTTTAAAAACATGCCTTGGAGTCCCCATATTAAAACGAGCATCATAATAGTAAGCACCATCATTGTAGAGAAAATGTGAAATTTTATGGAAAAATCAGCGCTCTTTCTCTTGAATTTTTTCATTTTTCTTCAAAACGATAGCCCATACCTCGAATTGTAACAATAAAATCGCTGTATTTGCCAAGACTCTTTCTTAAAATTTTTATGTGAGTGTCAAGAGTTCTGTCATCCCCGAAGAAATCATAGCCCCAAACATCAGACAAAAGCTTATCTCTTGACAGGGCAATGTTTTTGTTTTTGAGCATATAGAAGAATAGCTCATATTCCTTAGGTGACATTTCGATTCTTTCACCGTCTATGTAAACTATTCTTGCAGTAAGGTCAGCTACCAAGCCGCCGTTTGCTAAAGAAATAATTTCGTTTTTGTTTTCCTCTTTTTTCTCGCTTGATTTAGTTCGCTTCATAATGGCCTCAATGCGTAGCATAAGCTCCTTTGGTGAAAAAGGCTTGACCACGTAGTCATCAATTCCTATTTCAAAGCCGTTTATTTTGTCATACTCCTCGCCTCTGGCTGAAAGCATAATAATTGGCACATCGGAACTTTTTCTGATTTCTCTTGAGGCAGAAAAGCCATCAAGCTCAGGCATCATAATGTCCATAATTATAATATCATAGCTACCGTTTTTGAATTTGATTACTGCATCCATTCCGTCAGTTGCCTCGGTTACAGTATGACCCTCAAATTCTGCATACTTACGTATGAGCTTTCTTATCATGTCCTCATCGTCAACAATTAAAATATTGTACATAGTCATCACCTCTTGTTTATTTTACCATAAAAATTATTAAAAAGCAATATGCTACCATATGCTGAAAATGCAGCACATTTTTGTAAAATTGTGCTGCATTTCCAGTTATTTTGAAGGAGAGTGGCTACTTGAAAGGGGGCTTTCTCGTAGCCTTGGATAGTATCTAATTAAATATAAAACTCATAAACTTTAACGGTCACATATCCATTTTGGGCGCCACGTCGTACGTAGAGCTTAACCTCTTGACCGATTTCTAATGAGCTTATTATGCTATCAAGCTGTGAGGTTGAGGTAATATCTACTACCTTACCGTCAAGCTCAATACTGTAAATTCTGTCGTATAGCTGTAGCTTTGTGGAGTTATCTCCCTTTTCTCTTGTGAGTATTTTTGTAACATATACGCCATAGTTATAGGTCATATCGTATTCTACAAAAAGTGTGGGTCTGTTTTCAACATAGCCAAGATTTATAAAATCCTCGTATATGTCCTTTGCATCCTTTACAGGAATAGCAAAGCCTAAGCCCTCAATATCCGTTCCTGCAGATTTTGCATTAACAATTCCCACAAGCTCGCCGCGAATGTTAAAAAGTCCGCCACCGGAATTTCCGGGATTAATAGGAGCGTCTGTTTGTAAAAGGTTCATTTTAATTCCGTCAATTGAAATTTCACGGTCAAGGGCACTGATGTAGCCGTTTGTAACAGTTCCACCTAATTGACCGAGAGGATTACCTATTGCAATAACCTCATCACCAACTCTCAATTGGTATTTCTCGTTTGCAAACGTTGCACAAACAAGTTCCTTGTCCTCTTGAATTTTTAAAATAGCAATATCGCCAATTTCATCAGAGCCAATAACACTTGCACTATATTCGGTGCCGTTTGTTAAGGTAACGGTTATTGCAGATTTATCAGAGCTTACAGCATCCTCAATTACATGTGCATTTGTAATTATATGGTAGCCCTTTTCAATAATTTCGCCGGTTTTTTCATCAGCAATCTGATAGTTGCCTACAATTACACCGCTTCCCGCACCACTTTGAATGTACTGGTTGTGTGAAACAACAGCTTGTGTTCTTATTTCAACAACAGAGTCCTTAATATCTGAAATTATATCGGCTCTTGATTTTGTGCCGCTTCCATTTGATAGACTTGTAGTGGAGCTGTTTGGACTATTATAAATGTTATTGGTGTGTACCTCGTTTGGCGTATCACTCTGGGAAGATGAACTGTTTACACTAAAATACCACCCGCCAAGCAGACAAAAGATAAACGCTACAATTAAAGAGCATAAAACACAGGACAAAACAACTACCCTTGTGCTAACACCATTTTTTTTAGGCTCGCCAAAATAAAAATGTATGGGCTCTTTGTTGTTATTGTTGTCATTAAAATTGTTGTTATATATGAAGTCTGACATTTGATACCTCTTTTTTTGAAAAATTGCTTCAATGTCTTTTCTTGTGATTTTATTGTACACTATAATTGTGACAGTTTTTTGAAGACCCTTAAAAGAGTATTTGAAAAAATTCAAACAAAAAACAGAAAAAAGTGAAAGCTTTGTTCACTTTGACTAAATTGTACATAAAAATATGGTTGAAAAAAATAAATTTTGTGTATTTTGCATATTTACAAATGGGTTTATTAGTGCTATAATATAGAAAAAGGAAATAGGTGTAATCTCTGCAAAAGGAGGAAATGCGAAATGAAGTATACACATCCTGCTTATATCAATGAGAAAATTGAAACCGTTGACGTTATTTGTGCATCATCGTTCACAATCATTCATGAGTCAATGAAGGATGAAGAAGGCAACGAGATAATGGAAGCTGGCAAGCCAGTTATGAAGACCGTTATCAAGGTTGACGTTAGCAAATTGTTCTAACCAAAAATCAGTTAAAGGACTGTTGCGGCCGCAACAGTCCTTTTTCTGTCCTTGCATGGCTTAACAAAGAAATGTGCAATTTTCGTTTTTCTCACTTTGTGTTGACAAAAGTCTTCCTTTATTATATAATAGATACGGATTAAATTGTTGTAAAGGAGCATAGCTATGCCATTTAAGCCTAAGGAAATGCCTGATGTTAATAAGCCAAAAACTAAGGCTCAAAAAGTATGGGGCGAAATTCTTTCATATTTTATTATTACCATAGGAACTCTTATTATTGCAGTTGGAATTTACTTTTTTAAATTTCCAAACCATTTTTCCGTAGGAGGAGTAAGCTCATTAGCGGTGCTTTTGTCAAAGCTCTTCAATTACGTAGTTACAGAGTCGCAAATTATGGCTATTGCCAATGTTCTATTGCTTATTGTAGCATTATTTGTTTTTGGTAAGAATTTTGCTATTAAAACAATATATTCAACTATTTTGCTATCCGTGTCAACTCTTGTTTTTGAAAAGATAGTGCCTTTAGACGGACCAATTACCGACCAAAAGTTTTTAGAGCTTATTTTAACCATTGGCGCTATTGCCATAGGAAGTGCTATTTTGTTCAGCCAAAACGCAAGCTCAGGTGGTACGGACGTTATTGCTATGATAATTAAAAAGTTTTCAGGAGCTGAAATTGGTACAGCACTTTTAATATCTGATGCCTTAATGGCAGTTTCAAGTGGATTTATTTTCCCTGATCAACCGGAAATTTGCTTATATTCAATAGTAGGACTTGTTCTTAAATCCTTTATTGTAGATAATGTAATAGACGGCTTTAATAGAAACAAATATTTTGTTATCGTAACAAATAAGGAAAAAGAGGTTTGCGAGTATATTAATGACTTTTTGCACAGAGGCGCTACAATTTCTAAGTGTATAGGCTCTTATACAGGCGAGGAAAAGAGTATGATTGCAACCGTTCTTAATAGGTCACAGGCAGGAATGCTTAAAAAGTTTTTAAAGGAAACCGACCCAACCGCTTTTACAGTAATAACTAATTCAAGCGATATAGTAGGTAAGGGCTTTAGAATAGTAAGTTAATTAAAAAGCAAGAATAGAGAAGATTTACTTCTTTACTCTTGCTTTTTTGTTTTTCAAAAACGCATCAATAAAAAAATCAAAAAAATTTTAAAAAAGCTATTGACAAATGGTGTACTTATGTGTATAATGATAATAGGAATTATTACTGATAAGCAAATCAGTAGAAGGGAAGGACAAAATGAGAAACACAACTCAGCGCAAGGAAATATTAGAGTTTCTTCGCTCGAAGCGTCATCATTGTAGCGCTGTACAGGTTTACGACGCTGTCCGAGAAAGAATTCCTAATATAAGCTTGGGTACAGTATATAGAAACTTAGGTCAGCTACTTGAATCTGGTGAAATAATATCGGTTGAGGCAGTTGATAAATGTATTTACTATGACGGCTTTATTGAAAATCACGCACACTTTGTTTGCAAGGAGTGTAAGGAAATATTTGATTTCCCAATCGAGCCTGAAAAGAGAAAAGCAATTAATGATGCAGGCTTTTGTGTAGATACAGAAAGAGTAGTATATTATGGTACCTGTAAGGCTTGCCAAAAAAATTAAAAAAGATAATATTTATTAAAGGAGATTTAAGATTATGAAAAAGTTTGTTTGTCCGGTATGCGGTTACGTTCACGAGGGAGATAGCGCTCCTGAAAAGTGCCCAATTTGTAAGGTAAGTGGCGAAAAGTTTACAGAAATGGCAGAGGGTCTTACATGGGCTGCTGAGCACGTAATTGGTGTTGCTAAGGGCGCAAGCCAGGAAATTATCGACGGATTAAGAGCTAACTTTATGGGCGAATGCACAGAGGTTGGTATGTACCTTGCAATGGCAAGAGTTGCTCACAGAGA
>JAGATW010000038.1 GCA_017621085.1 Clostridia bacterium
AAGGCTACGATTTTCATTCCTTGGATGATGAAACTTTGCAAAAAATTGTTTTATCTATTAACTTAAGACCAAAAAAATGTTTGGGGTGGCGCTCACCTTTTGAAATGTTTTTTGGTGTTGCACTTGCTTGACAATGTGCCCTCCCGACGGAGTCGGGTGGGGGAGAGAGCGTAAACGATAAAACTATAGTTATTTTAATAGTTACGCGGGCTCCTTCCGTCGGCTTCGCCGCCACCTTCCTCCCGGAGGAAGGCTTGGCTTCTGATCCGCTTAAATAACGCTCGTGGGAATGATTATGCTCTATTGTGAGCCATCGTGGGTATTGGTAAAAATATGGTCCTGATGCCAATACGGCAAAAATATTGCCAATAACTTTTATTTATAATCAAATTCAATGGTGCTATTGCCTATTGTAAGTGCTTCTAACTTGTCGTTGTCAATAACAACGGTAACACTCTCGTAAGCTTCGTTAAAGATTGGGTCAGAGTCGCCCTTTGTGTAAAAATGAACGCTTAATTTACTGTTTGCAAGGAATGAAACCTCATAAGAGCCTTCAAGCTTGAGTGAGGAAATAAATAGGTAAACATCATTTGCCATAGATGGTGTAAGTGTTGTTTTGTCTATAACCTCTTTGCTTGTTGCACTACCGTAAATTTCGTTAAAATAGTCGGGTAATTCTATGTTAATTTTTCCGTGATTTAGATACAGGGTGACACTTTTTTGCTCATTATGGTCAACAACAGATACTGTTGCGTGGTAATTTAGCTTGCCGTCTGCAAAGCCTAATTCAATGTAGCTTGTTTCGTCAATTGTGTAAATATATGTTCTTGTGTCCTTGTTATAAACAAAGCTGTTATACATTAAGGCATAGCCTGAAAAGTTCTCTGTTACATAGGAATTGGCATTATTTTGGCTGTTAATAAAAAATTCCTCTGTAAATATGGTGTCTTCAACCTTCCATACTCTTGTGCTGTTTTCTGTGTAGTCGGTATATGTGCCGCTTATGTATGTAGTAAAGCTGTTAAGACCTATATGGGAAAGGGCGTTTTTCCACTCCTCATAGGAAACAATCGTTACAACCTCATCATTAAGATAGTCCCCACAAAGATAGCACTCGCCCTTTAAATAAACGGAGCTTGTTGAGTCTGTGCCTTTATCAATTTCCACCTTGCACCAATAATGGTCGCAGGGCTTATTGACAAGGGGTGGAGGCTCGGGGTTTTGGTTATCTAAAATAATGTCGCCCTTTGATGATGATGTTATATGATTATTGTCGTGATTTTCATTGTCACAGGAGCAGGAGCAAAGGACAAAAATAAGACACAGGGTCGTTAAAATTAACAAAAATATTCTTTTATTCATCTTCGTTTTCCTCTTTATATTTTCTTGCAAGTCTAAGCCTTGAAATTAATTCTCTTAAAGCTCCCTCGTTTGTACCGTTGGAAATTGCTATTTTTGCGTATTCCTCGCACCTTTCGTCATCTCCCAAGGCGCAATAGCACATAGCAAGACAGCTTGCGCTTTGATGCATATTCGCCTTAATTTCAAGAGCCTTTTCTGCGTGTGGAATAGCTTCCTTGTACATTCCTTGAGTAAAATATGCTTGCGCCAAATTGTTGTATGCGTACGGATTGTTTTTATCAAAGCTGATTGCTTGTGTGTAGCACTCCAATTGCTTTTCAAAATTGCCAAGCCTTTTATATACATAGCCAAGATTTGACCAAGCGTCGCTTTTTGACATATCGTAGGAAAGAAGCTTTTCGTAGGTCTTAATTGCCATTTCGTTAGCTCCCATATCGGTGTAGCAAAGACCTAAAAACATTAAAACCGCATACTTTTCACTGCTTAATTCGCATTTTGGAAAAAGCTCATTTAATTTTTCGATTGCTTTATTAAATTTGTTTTGGTTGTATAGGTCAATGGCGGTTAATAGTTGCTTTCTCTCTTTTTTCTTATCAGGCGAAACGAATGCATTGCCTATAATTTCACTATACTTGCTTTCGTAAATTGCAAAGGTCTTTTTGTCCCCTGTGGAATATACAATAACGTGCCTTACAAGAAACAAAAAGTCACCAATTAAAAGAGTTACAGAGCCTGTAATTGAGTTTTGGCTGATGTAGCCATTGATTAAATAGTCAATAATAGGCATAGCAATTGTAATTGCAAGAAGCAAAAAGAAGCATACGCCTAATACAATTTTTCTTTTCTTCATAGATAAACCTCGCTTTGTACATTTATTTTATCAAAAAATAAGTGTAAAGTCAATTAAAATTCCTTGTAAATAGCTAATATGTGTGATAAAATTAAATTATCACAAAAAAGGAGCATTATTATGGATTTTAACAAGTCAATTTTTGAAAACAGAAAAGAATTAAATCGCCCATTTTTAGTAGCCCACAGAGGTGTTTGTGGTGCAAACGTGCCTTGCAACTCTATTTTGGCATACCAAATTGCCCTTAACCAAGGGGCTGACGTTGTGGAAATTGATGTTTCCAAGTCAAAGGACGGAAAATTTTATGTTTTCCATCCCGGTATGGAGCCACAATTTTTAAAATCAAACTACTTGTGGGAATTAAATTCTGAGGAAATAGATAAGCTTCGCTTGCTCAACCAAGACGGAGTGCCAACCAGCTACTGCGTGTCAACTCTTGAGGAGGTTTTACTACTCTTAAAGGACAAGGCTTACATAAATGTGGATAAATTCTGGGGAGATGTTGAGGGCATTTCACAGGCTATTCGCAAGGCAGGAGTTGAAAAGCAGGTTATTGTAAAAACAGGAGTTGACGAAAAAAGCCTTGACAACGTGGCTAAATATGCACCCGACTTTATGTTTATGCCTCTTGTTCGCCAAAAGGACGAGGTAACAGACAGCCTTCTTAAAAAGGGCATCAACCAAATAGGAACAGAAATCCTTTTCGACAAGGAAAGCGACCCTTGTATAAGCGATGAGTACATTAAAGAAATGCACGACAAGGGGCTTTTAATATGGGCAAACTCCATTATCTATAACGAAAAGGACGTAATAAACGCCTACCACTCCGACGATATTTCCCTTGCCAAGGGCGGAGATATTGGCTGGGGCTGGCTAATAGACAAGGGCGTTGACTTTATCCAAACCGACTGGCTCTTAATGATTAAGAACTATATTGATAATAGAAATAAATAATTTGCCAACAAACAGACATCATAAATATATGAGTGATTGAAATGGAAGAATTAAAAAAGCGAAAGACCACTCGATTGATGGGCACAAATTACAATCGTGTCGGTGTGGTTTTCCTAACCATATGTACAAAAGAAAGACGATGTATCCTATCTCGAATTGTAGGGACCGGCGTCCCCGACGGTCCGAAAATAGAATTAACAAAATACGGGAAAATTGCAGAAAAATATATTAACCAATTGAGTAATTTTTATAACGACCTTTCTGTAGAGAGCTATGTAATTATGCCAAATCACATTCATATTATGTTGTGGGTAAAAGGCGAGGAAAATGTACAATCGAAAACGCCGACCACAGACGGACCGACGAACACACCGACCACAGACGGACCGTCGAGGACGCCGGTCACAGACGGACCGTCGAGGACGCCGGTCCCTACAAGGGGGAAAATGGCATCAACGACGGTGCAAAATTCAATTCCATCTCGATTTGTGTCTACGTTTAAAAGATTTTGCAACAAGGAATACGGAACGAATATTTGGCAATATCGCTCTCACGACCACATTATAAGAAACCGTAAGGATTACGAGGAGCACTCAAAATACATTTACGAAAATCCTGTTAATTGGCGTAATGACGAGCTATACACAGAAGAATAACTACATTATTTAAAATGAAGGGGCAATTTTGAGCGCTTGTTTGATTATAATAAAATCGGCAGAGTTTTTACTCTGCCGATTTTATGTTATTATTCCTCAACAAAGCTACCCTTGCCAACGCCACAAAGGTCGCAAACAAAGTCGTCAGGTAGGTCCTCAAATTTTGTGCCGGGAGCTATGCCCTTTTCAGGCAAGCCTAATTCCTCGTCGTAAACCCAACCGCAAACCTCACATACATACTTTTTCATAAAAATCACCTCATATTTATATTTTAGCAAAATTGCTAATTTTCAATTAATTCTCGGGCAAGCATTTCAAGCTGACCCTTACTTTCCTCGTTCAAGCTTGATAAAATCTTGACACAGGTAGGGGTAAATTGAATGTTTTTGCTCTTTTCAAGCATATTTTTCATTACCTTATTTGCCATAGGCGCCCAAGAGCCATTTTCAATAAGACCAATGACCCTTCCTTGATAATTTCTTTCCGTTAAGTGAGAAATAAACTCCCTCATAAAAGGAAAAATTTCCGAATTATAGGTTGTAGTTGCAAGAACCAATTTATCATAGCAAAAGGCATCTGCAATAGCATCTGTCATATCGCACCTTGCAAGGTTGTATAGCTTTACATCCTTGCCACCCTTTTTAAGTAGGTCGGCAAGCTCTAAAACAGCCTTTTTAGTATTGCCATAAACAGAGGTGTATGCAATTACAACACCACTCTTTTGTGGCAAATACCTTGACCACGTGTCGTATAAACCTATATAATAGCTTAAATTTTCCTCTAAAACAGGACCGTGAGCAGGGCAGATTTTTTTAATATCAAAATCATTAATCTTTTTTAATACCACCTGCACCTGTGGACCAAACTTTCCAACAATGCCAAAGTAATATTTACAAGCTTCTCTTTCCCATTTGTCGCTTACGTCATTAGCTCCAAACTTGCCAAAGGCATCGGCTGAGAATAAAACACCCTCTGTTTTATCAAAGGTAACAGTTACCTCAGGCCAATGGACCATAGGAGCGCTAACAAAGGTTAAATCGTGCTTGCCAAGTGATAGCAAAGACCCATTTTCAATTACCATTTGATTATCTGTATAGTCATTACCGAAAAACTGCTTCATCATTACAAAGGAGCGTTGAGAGGAAACAATTTTTGCATTTGGGTAAACCTTTAAAAACCCATTAATGCTACCCGAATGGTCAGGCTCCATATGCTGTATAATCAGGTAGTCAACCTGCTTATTTCCAATAGCATTTTTTAAATTGTTAAGCCACGTGTCTGTAAATCCGGCTTCAACCGTGTCAATAACAGCAATTTTTTCATCCTTTATAACATATGAGTTATAGGACATTCCGTAAGGCACTCTGTACTGCCCCTCAAATAATGAAATATTGTGGTCGTTTACCCCAATATAATAAATATCATTTCCAATTTTCATAAAAATCACCTCAATAAATTAATTATAACACAAAACTTTAAAAAAATATACATCTAATTACAAATTAAATCTCACAATATTTGTAGGGGAGGATATCATCTCCCGTTTAAAACAACCCCCCTGCACAAACAAAACGGATACAATTTAAATTTCACACCCCTTGTAGGGACCGGCGTCCCTGACGGTCCGTAAATATCAAAAAATTCCCACAAACAAAACGGGCAACAAGGCAAGGTGACACAAGGTCGCCTTGCAGTGATATTCAACCTACGGTTGAGTGATATTCGGCTTTTCGCCGAGTGATATTGAGCTAACGCTGTAGGGACCGACGTCCTCGACGGTCCGTTTAAATTAAGCAAAAGAGATAAGCTACAAATGTGTATCTTTAGGCTCCTTTGTAAAGGGGTCTTTCGTAGGGGTCGAGAACTTACACGACCCATAAAAAACAAGCAACATCTATCAACAACA
>JAGATW010000039.1 GCA_017621085.1 Clostridia bacterium
AATGAAGAAAATGGCACTCCCAAAAGAAATGGCGACAACAAAAAGCTATGGACCATACTAATAGCAGTAATAACAGCCTTTGTGGTTTGCGTTTGTGCTATTGGAATATTGTTAATAAAGTATCTTTTACCGGACAATGAACGAGAAAATCAAGGCAACAGCTCAAGCAGTAGCATTACAAACAGCTCAGACGATAAGGAAGAGCAAAACGGAAGCACAACACAGTCAAGCATGCCAAGTAATGATAAGCCCGACAATGAGGACAACTCAAATGAGCCGGAGGCTGTTTATTACACGGTTAGGTTTGAAACGGAGGGTGGCACTCAAATCCCAAACATAAGGGTAAAAAAGGGCGACCTTATTCCAAATAATATACATACCACATACGAGGGCCATACCTTTCTTGGCTGGGTAAATCTTGACACCTTTATGGAATGGGATTTGCAAAATGACAGGGTTTATAGTGATATAACTCTTTGCGCCTTTTGGATGACTGAAAGCTTAGTGCCTGTAACCTACCATAAAAATGACGGAAGCGGAGAGGCAGTTACGGTTTATGAGGACGCAAGTGAGCTTGTTCTTTTATGTGATGTTTTCTTTGACGAGGAAAAAACACTTATAGGCTGGAGCACAACACCAAAGGGTGCGTTAATGTATCATGTTGACGAAATGATATACATAAGTCAGCCCTTTACCCTGTATGCTATATGGGAAACGGAGGACTGTTATGAGTTTTTGGAAAATAATGACGGTAGCTTAACACTTATAAATTATACGGGAACTGATGAATATGTGGAAATTCCCGAATATTATGACGGAAGGATTGTAACGTGTATAGGTCCGTATGCCTTTGCGGATAACGAATATGTAAAAACAGTAGCTATACCAAGCACGGTTGTAAAAATATTAAACAACGCCTTTAATAGCTCTTATGTGGAAACAATTAGCATACCAAATAGCGTATATAGCATAGATGTAACATCATTTAACGGTTGCTACACCTTACAATATATTTATGTGGACGCAAGGAACGGTTATTTTGCATCAGTTGACGGAGTACTATATAACAAGGAAAAAACAAGACTTGTAAAATACCCTATTGGCAGAGAGGACAGCACTTACTTTTTACCGGAGGGAACGCACTATGTTAATGACTATGCCTTTTATGAGTGTAATTGGCTAATAGATGTAGTAATCCCAAATGGCTGTGGTGGAATAGGTATATCTACCTTTGAGGGATGCTCTGTTTTAAGAAGCATTGAGGTAGGAGATAGAATAGACTATGTTGGTGGAAGAGCCTTTTATAATTGCCATAACTTAGAGAGTATTGAATTTGAATATGACCTATATTCAATAGGCAAGGAGGCATTCTTTAATTGCTATGCTCTTGAAACAGTGGTTATTAACGGAAATGTGGGCGTAATAAGCTATCATACCTTTGGTAATTGTACATCCCTTACAACAGTTATAGTAGGTGGGGAAATTAAGGATGAGTTAAGTGAATACGCCTTTGAGGGAAGCGACTTATTTACAGGAATTACTTATCTTTCACAAAATTAGCAAAATTGAATTTTTTGTGAAGATATTGACAGATAATTAAATATCAATTATAATATAATTAAGGTAGAAATATCTAATTTATAACAAAGGAGAAAAGACTATGAAGAAATTTTTACTGATTTTATTGGCTATCTTACTTGCATTTTCTATCATCGCTTGTGATGATGAAAATAGAGATAACCAAAACCCAACCACAAGCTCAAGCGGTGAGCAAACAGAGGACAAGGACCCAAATGATAATGTAAACGAGGACGAAAATAATACCACAGGCAGTAGCCAAAACGGAAACGACGATGGTGGTGACGAGGAGGTTCCGGGGGATAACGAAAAGCCGGGACTACAAGAAACAACAGGCATTATTTTAACAAATGCGGTTATGTCCCAGCTTGAAGAGGCTGCATCCTTAAAGTTAGAAATTACTCTTGATTTAGCAATAAATGCTAATGTGTGGGAAGAAATGGATGATGGCACATATGAAAACGTTGAACAAGACGCAAGCGGTATTGCGTATCTTGTGCTAACCGTTGCAAAGAGCGATAATGGCTATGATGTTAAGGTTGATTCACAGGTTAAATCAAAGCTTAGCGCTGATAGCGATTACACAACTGTTTTTGACGGCACAATTTATTATGTAGTAGATGGCGTCGTATATGAGTATTCAGAGGCGTTTGATGCTTACTTAATTTCCTATGCTGAATCAATTGATACAGAAGAGCTACAAGCTATGCTTGCTATGATAATTGAGGAAATTGGTCTTACCGAGGAGCAAATTAACGAGGCTCTTAACGCAATAGGCACAATGTTTATAGAGGCATTCCAAATTTCCAACAATAAGGGCTCATCCTATGTTGACTTTAAGCCATATGCAAATGCATTGCTTTCCTACCTACAAGGAATTGACCCTGAAACAAAAACAATAAGAAATGTTTTGGATGACATTCTTTCACTTGTGGGCGAGGGCGTAACAGTTGACGTTCTTTTACAGGGTACAGAGGCGCTTTACCAAATGACCCTTGAGGAGCTTATAGCTTATCTTGACGCAGGTATGCAGGAATCAAGCGGAATGACACTACAAGAAGCCTACGAGTATGTTGTAAATGACGAAAATGTACAAATGCTTCTTCTTTCCTTAGTATATGAAATGGTAGGCGAGGACGCAACCGAGGAAGATATCAATGCTATGCTTGATATGATTATGAGCTTTAACATTGCAAACGATATTCCGGCTGAATTTAAGTCTATGACTATGTATGAAATAATGGTAGGACTTATGTACAGTGGCAATGACACCGAGGAAGAGGTAGTGCCACCTACAATGGAAGAAACAATGGCAATGGTTAATGCTATGCTTGATACAACTCTTGCAGAGCTTGAGGAGCAATTTGCCTTGCCAATTACACAAATTATTGACCTTGCAAATAGCATTGAAATTAACGAGCTAAGCTCCAAGCTTGACCTAAGCTTTAAGGGCATTTTTGAAATTGAGTCCATCATTTCAGAAAACAAATTCAGCATAACAGTAACAATGCCGTCTGACATGGAAAACGAAAATGATGTAATTACAATAGGCTTAAATGCTACATTTAAGCTTTCATCTATTTCCACAACCGTTATTAAGATTGACGAGCCAACAGATAAGGACTATATTGAAAACATTTTCGACGTTGAATGTCAAATCTTTGACGAAGACGCAACAGTAGAGGTAACCTATGACGATTACGGAGCAATTACAGTTACCATAAAGGGTGGCGAAAGAGAAGAAACATACCAAATCACCCTTGATAACATTATTGATGGCAATACTATTGTAATTGGCGACAATATGATAGTTCTTTACCCTGAAATGGAATATGCTGAAATCTTATCCCCTGACGACATTTGCGAACACGTTTACGGCCCTTGGCAAGAGGACGAGTGGGGCGATATGTACAGAGTTTGCGTTGCCTGTGGCGAATACGAATTTAACTTTTAATCATTAAAATAAAAATGCTCTCTCCTTTTGGAGAGGGCGTTTTTGTTATATAAGCTCTTGTCCGTTTACCATTAGCTTAAATTCAAGGCTAAGGGCTTTGGCTGCCTTTTTGCACATTAACATACGGGTAAGGAAAATTTCAAAGTAGTCAATAACAGGGCTTATTAAGGTATCTATTGTCAAGCTTAAAACTATTTTTGTTTTATCTTTATCAATTGTAAGGCTTGTGTTTATTACGGAGTAATTTACACGGTCGTGTATATCAAAGGACGGAACATCTCTGTTTCTTACACGGCTACGACGCACGTCGCTTTTGTCAGCAATTATAAGGGCTGCCGCAACTGCATTTACAGCCTCGCCCGTGCCCTCGTCGTGATTGCCTATGGCTGTTATAATTGTGGCAATATCCTGGGGTGGCATTTCCAGCTTATCAAGAATACGAAAAGCCATAATAGCTCCGCTTTGTGAATGCTCCTTGCGATTAATTACATTGCCAATATCGTGTAGATAGGCTGCAATTTTTACAAGGTCGATTTGGTGGCTGTCATACCCAAGGGTTTTTAAAATATACTCTGCACGGGTGGACACCATACCAACGTGAGCAAAGCTATGCTCAGTAAAGCCAAGAGCCTTTAAGCTTTCGTCAGCCTTTTTAATGTAAGTATTTATAGCCTCGTTATTTTTTATGTCATTATATGTTATCATAAATGCTCCTTAAGTAGTATTTATTATATTGTAGCACAAATTAATTTAACTTTCAATATATTTAGTTTACTCAATATTGTTTAGCAATTTGCACAAAAATATTAAAAAATCCATAAAAATATAAACAAATTGCACAAAAACTATTGAAAGTTGCATATAAAGTGTGGTAGAATAGTTATGTTGAACATTAGCTTTCAGATAATGAGAGTAATTTATATAAAAAGCGAGGATTTTAACCATGGCGAAATTTGCTACAAACAATGTAAGAAACGTGTGTATCATCGGACATAGTGGAAGCGGTAAAACTGCTACTATTGAGTCCATGCTCTTTAAGGCAGGAGCAACTGACAGACTTGGAAGAATTTGTGACGGAAACACAGTTTCTGACTATGATAGTGAGGAAATTAAGAGAGGTATTTCAATAGGTCTTTCTGTTGTTAACCTTGAATGGAATAATGTAAAAATTAACTTGCTGGACTGCCCGGGCTTTTTAGGCTTTGCAGGTGAGGTTGCAAGTGCATTAAGAGTTAGTGATGCTGCTCTTATTAATATTGACGCAAAATCAGGCTTAGAGGTAGGTGCTGAAATAGCTTGGTATAACGCACTTGAGGCGGGCTTGCCAAGAGCATTCTTTGTAAATAAGTGTGACGACCCTGATGCTGATTTTGATAGCGTATTCAATCAACTAAGGGATGAATTTGGTAATGCACTTTGTCCTGTATTTATTCCTGTTAAAGAGCCAAACGGAACTATGATGATTGACCTAATGACAATGAAGTGCTTCCGTTACTTGCCAAACGGTGAAAGACAAGAGGAGGATATGACCCCGTCCCGTCGTGCGATTGCAGAAAAGTACGAGGAAGTATTTATGGAAGCAGTTGCTCAGACTAATGAGGAAATGCTTGAAAAGTTCTTTGCAGGCGAAAGATTTTCACAAGAGGAATGCGCCCTTGCACTTCACGAGGGTATGATTTCAGGTGCTATCGTTCCTGTATGGTGTGGCTCCTCTGAAAATATGAGAGGTATTTACTCCATTTTAACAGCAATTGCAGAGTCCTTCCCAAGACACACAGCTAAAAAGGTTGAGCGTGATATTAACGGTAATGACGTTGCCATTGAAAAAGAGGGCGAATGTCGCTTAATGGTATTTAAGACAATTGCTGACCCATTTGTAGGTCGTGTTTCCTTCTTCAAGGTTATGAACGGTGAATTAAAGAAGGATATGGTATTAAAGAATACCACAACGGGACAAACAGAAAAATTTGCTAAGATATTTACAATCTGCGGTAAAAAGCAGACTGAAGTTGACTCCTTGGCTTGTGGTGATATCGGTGTTATTTCCAAGCTTACAAATACAAACACAAACGATACCCTTTGTGAAAGCTCCGATATGCAGTACAAGAAGATTGAATTCCCTGAGCCTAATATGACAATGGCAATTAAGACTGACTCTAAGGACGAGGACAAGGTTGCTACATCTATTGCTAAAATTCTTGACGAGGATAAGACCGTTAAGTACGAAAACTTTGTTGAAACAGGCGAATTACTGCTTAAGGGTATAGGAGATGTTCACCTTGATACAGTTGTATCTAAGCTAAAGAACAGATATGGCGTAAGCATTAAGCTTGAAACACCAAAGATTGCATATAGAGAAACCATTAAAAAGCGTATATCCGTTGAGGGTAAGCACAAAAAGCAATCAGGTGGTGCCGGTCAGTATGGCCACGTTAAAATTACATTCTCCCCCGGTGAAGAGGACGGCTTAACCTTTACACAAAGCGTTGTTGGCGGCGAAGTTCCAAAGGGCTACTACCCGGCAGTTGAAAAGGGTCTTAAGGAGGCTATGAAGGAGGGTGTTCTTCTTGGCTACCCAATGGTTGGCTTAGCAGCAGACTTAACAGGTGGCTCATACCACGATGTTGACTCCAATGAAATTTCCTTCGTTTTAGCTGCACGTCTTGCATACAAGGAGCTTGTAAATGCAAGTCCTGTACTACTTGAGCCTGTTGGAGTATTGAAGGTTAGCGTACCTGAAACTATGGTGGGCGACGTTATGGGTGACCTTAACAAGCGCCGTGGCAGAGTAATGGGTATGGAGCCAAATCCACGCCGTCCTAAGTACACGATAGTTGAGGCAGAGGTGCCAAAGGCTGAAATGGTTGACTACGTAATTTCCTTACGTGCAATGACACAGGGTCGAGGCGACTTTACATTCCACTTTGTAAGATACGAGGAGGTTCCCTCACAGCTTGCATCTAAGGTACAAAGGTGTGAAAAGAAATAATTAAATGAAAAAAGAGCATTTTGGTTTTTTCCAAAATGCTCTTTGCTTTGTGTAAAGCTAAATTAAATTTTCTTTTTAGTTAATTTTGCGTAAAGCTTAGTAATTCCTATGTATATAAAGTAAGCTACAAAGAATAGAATTATAACAACAACGCTTAATAATACCAATCTCCACCAAACATTTGGCGCAATTTTAACAATTGTGTCCATAACAGAGCCACCACCGTCTGTTGTTCCTGTTGCTAAGTATAGGTAATTTGCTTCTTCAATATTAAAGTTGCAAATCATAGCAAAGGTGGTAAGCACAGCCATAAAGCCTGTTGCTAAGCAAATTCCCTTTAGCCTTGGACGATAGCCGTGAACAAAGGTCATATATAGAATAGCAACCATTGGTAGTAAATGCTCTAACCAAAATTGATAATATCTATAAAAGGTTGGACCTGTTGTTGTAATAACGGATGGGGTAAGGAGAGGGAATACGCCAAGAGTAAAGCTTATAAAAAAGCATAATTGATAAAGCACCTTGCTCCTTTTCATCAACATAAAGGATGCAAAAATGCAGGTCCACTCACATACCTGTAACGGTAGCTTATCTAAAAGGTCAATAACTCTGTCAGGCTCACTGCTACCAACGTATAACAAGCGCCAGAAATAAGACATTTCCACCATTAGCATAACAAATGCAAATATAAAACGGAAATTTTCCTCGTGCTTCCAATTCTTTAGCTTTTCTCTAAAACGGAAGATAAGAAAAATAACTACGCCAAATAAAATTAACGGAATAAAATGAGCAAGGGACCAATATTTAAAATCGCCCTTTTCACTAAAGCCAAAAAAGCCGTCCTTGTAAAAAAGAACCTTAGTTACAGCATTTTCCATAAAGCTCTCCTGAAGTAATTTGAATAATTTCAACTAATTATATCATATATATTCTAAAATTTCAATGCTTGTTCACATTTTTGTAACTTTATACAAATATAGGTGATTTATTCAATAAATATAGGCAAAATATTATTAAAATGACAAAAAATTCGTATTTTTTGGTAGGATTTTTATGCAAAATAAAAAAATTCAAAAAAATCTCAAAAACCTACTTGACAAACTGTGTCAATTAAGCTAAAATATACTCGGTTAGACAAACCTAACTCGCTTTTGAAGGGAGAACAGTATGACTTTACATAACGCCGAAGAGGGCAAGGAGTATATAATCAAGGCAATCAATACTGATGATGAGGATTTGAATGCGTTTTTGTTTTCGCTTGGCTGTTACAGTGGAGAGCCTATTACGGTTGTAGCACATCGTAAAAGTGGCAGTACAGTTTCCATTAAGGATAGCAGATATAATTTTGATAAAAATTTATGCGAGGCTATTGAAATTTAAAAATAATCTTATGATTATTTTTTTCAAGCTGAGTTAGTTAAAACTAACTGCCGATTGCCAAGGACAATTAGAAGGAGAGAAAAAATGATAATTGCATTAGCAGGTAACCCTAATAGTGGTAAAACTACTATGTATAATGCTCTTACAGGCTCAAGTGAAAGAGTAGGTAACTGGGCAGGCGTTACAGTGGATAAAAAGGTGCATCCAATTAAAAAAGCACTCTGTGGCAATGAAGAAAATGTTTTGGCAGTTGACCTGCCGGGCGCTTATTCTATGTCACCGTTTACATCTGAGGAGAGCATAACAAGTGCATATGTAAGAGAGGAAAATCCCGATGCTATAATTAACATTGTGGATGCAACAAATCTAAGCCGCAGCTTGTTCTTTACAACACAGCTTTTAGAGCTTGGTATTCCTGTGGTAGTAGCCCTTAATAAGGCTGACATAAATAAAAAGAAGGAAACAAAAATAGATTCCGCAAAGCTATCAGCCTTGCTTGGTTGCCCTGTTGTTGATACAATTTCAACATCATCAAAGGGTCTTGAGGAAGTAGTTAAAAAGGCTATTGAGTCCTGTGGCAAAACCCAAAAAGCGCCATATATACAGGCTGACATTGACCTAAGTGATAAAAAACAGGTTGAACAGGCAGACAGAGAACGCTTTAAATTTGTTAATAGAATTGTTAAGCAGGTTGAAAGTCGTAAGGTTAAAACAAACGAAAAGAATAAGCAGGACAAGGTAGATGATATTCTTACTAACAAGTGGCTTGGTATTCCGATTTTTGCTCTTGTTATGTTTGTTGTTTTCTGGATTTCACAGTCGGGTCCGGGTGTATGGCTTGCAGAGGGCTATACCTTTAATGCAGGAAAAGAAAATGAGCTTCATATATGGGGACTTGTAAACGTAATTGATTGGTTTGGCGAGGTTGTAGGCGGTTGGCTTTCAAACGCACCTGAATTTCTTTCCTCTTTAATAGTTGACGGTATTATTGGCGGTGTTGGCGCAGTTGTAGGCTTCTTACCTCTTGTTATGGTAATGTATTTCTTAATTGCATTACTTGAGGACTGTGGCTATATGGCGCGTGTTTCCGTTGTTTTAGACCCAATTTTCAAAAAAGTTGGTCTATCGGGTAAATCAGTAATTCCATTTGTAATCGGTATCGGTTGCGCAATCCCCGGTGTTATGGCATCTCGTACAATTCGTAACGAAAGAGAGCGCAGAGCAACAGCTATGTTAGCTCCATTTATGCCATGTGGCGCAAAGCTACCTGTTATTGCATTATTCTCACGCTTCTTTGTTAATGACTGGTGGGTAGCACCTTTAATGTACTTTATGGGTATTGTCATTATATTCTTAGGCGCTTTACTTGTAAACCTTTTAACAGGCTACAGGAACAAAAAGTCATACTTTGTAATGGAGCTTCCCGAATATAAGGCTCCAAGCGTAGTTGGCGCACTTAAGTCAATGTGCTTGCGTGGTTGGTCCTACATAGTAAAGGCCGGTACTATTATTCTTGTATGTAACGCAGTAGTACATTTAATGTCCTCATTTACTTGGAGCTTTACTCCTGCAAGCGAAAACGCATCTGACTCAATCTTAGCAACAATTGCAACTCCCTTTGGCTACTTCCTTGCACCTGTTTTTGGCGTAATTGCAGTTGAGTATTTATGGAAGCTTGCAGCAGCATCAATTACAGGCTTTATCGCAAAGGAAAATGTAGTAGCAACGCTTTCTGTATGCTTTGCATTTGCAATTAATGATGATTTGGAATTAATGGGTGGCTTAGGTGAGCTTTCCGTTATTCCTAAGGTTTTGGCAATATCTTACCTTATGTTCAATCTCTTTACTCCACCTTGCTTTGCAGCAATCGGAGCTATGAACTCCGAAATTAAGAGCAAAAAGTGGCTCTTTGCAGGCATTGGCTTACAGTTTAGCGTAGGCTTTACAATAAGCTTCTTAGTAACCTTCTTTGGCACGGTATTTAATCCTTATGTTTCCTATGCTTCCGTTTGGATGCCGATTTTAGGTTGGGTAATTGAGGCAATTATCGTTTCCGTTATCGTTTACTTAATAATTAAGAGAAACAAAACCTTAAAGGCAGAGTATTCCTTAAAGAACGAAAAAAAGGCTGAAAGGGTAGAGGCATAAATATGGGACCTATACTATCAACCGTAGTTGCTGTAATTATTGTAGTAGCCATAGTGGGTGGAGCATTAGCCTACATAATCCACGCAAAGAAAAGCGGTAAAAAATGTATCGGCTGTCCCGATGGAAACACCTGCTCCGGCAAGTGCGACAAATGTAATTGTGGCTGTCAAGATAAGAACAAATAACGCAAAAAAAGCTGTTGCGATTATCTGATTAAAAATCAGTTAAGAGTAGCAGCTTTTTGCGTTACAAAAGAAAAGCTGTGTTTTTCAACAAAATACGATTTTAGCATTTATATATCAAAGAAAACAACCACTCTATACCTTTTTGGTAAAGAGTGGTTGTTTTTTAATCACTTGTTTACTGCATCCGCAAACACAGCTCTTAAGGTTAAATTTTTTATACTATATGTGCTGGCAACAAGTATTAGTGGAGTGTCTACTACTAAATACATTTTTCCTTGTTGAAGCAGTTTTGTATTTATAGTAAACTGTTTTTCAAATTTAATATATTTGTTTTTGTCTAGTGCTGCTTTTCCGTCTATAATGGTGAACTTTTCTCCGCCTGTTTTTAAATTAGTTAAATAGGTATCTTTTAAGCTCCATCCTTCGTTGTGTGTGGCATAAAAACTAATGGTTACTATCAATTCACTGTCAGGGTTTCTAATTATTGCATTTTGAAATTCATCGTTGAACTCAAACGAAAACATAATATTTCCCGAATCCCAAGAATAAGGATTTTCTTCACGTATTGTTACAGTAGATATTTCGCTAGCCGATAATCTATACTGACACCTTGAGCATCCACCAATATCGTAATCAAATTCATGGCCAAGTGCAGGAACAGTCTGAGGCTCTATCATATATGTTTTGCACATTGAGCACTGAGTTCCAGCTGTGCTACCAGTGGTGGTGCAAGTAGGTGATGAAGCAGAAACATCCACTATGTTATGTTCTGTTTTAGGTATAACCTCTTGCTTTGTTTGAACAAGGCGACATACTGAGCAATGAACTCCTCGAGTCAAGCCCTCGCGCATACAGGTTGCAGGCACGGCAGCATCGGTAACCCAAGTGTGACCAACAAGAGGGAGCTCTGTTTGCTTTTGAAAAATGGTATTACAATCTGGGCAGTAGCTTCCACTGGATAATCCTGTGCTTACGCACGTCGCAGGGATTTTGCTTTGGTGTACAGTATTGGGGTGCTTAGGTATAACCTCGCTGTCGAGCTCTTGCATACAATTTATGCATGTCTTTTTGCGCAAGCCATCGGATGTACAGCTTGCTGCTATAGAGATTTCCCACCCGTTGCTAATGTGGTTTGCCATAGCTACTTCTTCAGTTGATATGACTTCACTGCAAATGGTACAGCTGGCTTTGCGTTCGCCAACTGATGTACAGGTGGGAGCAACCGTAATATACCATTCGCCCGCTGTGTGACCCAATGCTGGTATAGCTGTATTCGACATTTCTTCATCACAAAGCCTACACTTTTTAACTGAGGTGCCTTCTAGCGTGCAGGTGGGGGCAACTGTGGTTTCCCATTCTCCCTCTAGATGTTTATGTGGTATTTTACCTTCGTAAATTGCAAATGCAATTATTGCAACTATTACGATTAAAAACAACACAAACAAAAACTTACTTAAACTATTTCGTTTCATAAAGTCTCTCCTTTTATTTTTACATATTAAGAATTGTTTTAACAAACAATTATAAACATAAAACCTTTTCAGTCTTTTTAAAATGCATAAATTCTTATCTTTAACACAATTATAACACTGAAATGTGCTAAAGTCAAGAAAAAATTAAGTGCTTGGAGAAAAATATGAAAATCTACGATTTTGATGGAAAAAAGAATATTTGTGGCGAACGCGTTAAATTAGCTCGTAGGAGGGCAAGACTAACTCAAATTGATTTGGCGGCAAAATTGCAGCTATCGGGCGTTATAATAGAACGTGATAGTGTAAGTAGAATAGAGATAGGCACTCGCTTTGTGACAGATTATGAAATAGTAGTTTTATCAAAGGTTTTAAGCGTTTCTCCTCTTTGGCTTTTGGGCTTGATGGACTAACACCTGCTAAACAATATTGGCTCTTGAAAATATAACCAATAAAAGAACTATATGTTAACATCCGTTCTGCTGTTATTAACGTCATAAAATATATTATGTCTTTATAAAGCCAAATGTCCTTTGCGTGAAGTAAAGCGCACTGGATATTTGGCTTAAATTATTTATGCTTGAGAATAAGCTACTTTTTGTACAGCTCTATTTTTGTTAGCCCCACAAGCTTGTCAAGACTAGCTTGTGGGCTTATCATAGATTGCTTTAAATGTCAATATCTTTTAAAAAATGCTTGTGCTTTTTTAGGTTGACAAATATCCAAATTTGATTTATAATAAATATACCCTGTGGGGGTATATTGCAAAATCGAGGTGAATATATTGAGTAACCATTGTCAAGGCTGTGCTGAAAGAAAAAAGCATAGAGATAATGACGAATACAAGTCCTTAATGAATAGATTAAACAGAATAGAGGGACAAATACGTGGAATTAAGGGAATGGTGGAAAGGGACGCATATTGCCCTGATATTATAATGCAAGTGTCTGCCATTACAGCAGCCCTTAACTCCTTTAACAAGGAATTACTTGCAAGTCACATAAAAACCTGTGTAAAAACAGATATTAAAAACGGAAATGATGATGCGATAAATGAGCTTGTTACCATTTTACAAAGGCTTATGAGAGGTTAATAAATGGAAAAATATAATGTTACGGGAATGAGCTGTGCTGCCTGTGTTTCAAGGGTGGAAAAGGCTGTTTTAGGTGTGCCTGATGTAACAAAATGCGCAGTAAACCTTTTAACTAACTCAATGAGTGTGGAAGGAGAGGCAAAAAGCGAGGACATAATTAAGGCAGTTGCAGATGCCGGCTATGGCGCATCTCTTGTGGGAGAAAAATCAAAAAAGCAAGAAAGCACAGAGCTTGAAGACAAGGAAACACCAAAATTAAGAAAAAGGCTGATTTGCTCCATTGTCTTTTTAATAGCACTTATGTATGTATCAATGGGACATACAATGTGGGGCTTTCCTTTGCCTGAATTTTTTGAAAATAACCAAATAGCCATTGGACTTTTGCAAATGCTGCTAAGTGGCATTTTGCTGATAATCAACCAAAAATTCTTTATAAACGGCTTTAAGGGATTAATTAAGCTTTCTCCCAATATGGACACATTAGTAGCCCTTGGCTCAGGTATTTCCTATTTATATAGCGTGGTGTGTCTGTTTTTAATGACTAAGGGGGAGCATCTTTTACACGATTTATACTTTGAGTCAGCAGGAATGATACTTGTATTAATTACTGTTGGCAAAATGTTAGAAGCTTATTCCAAGGGAAAGACAACAAATGCCCTAAAGGAATTAATGTCACTTCAGCCAAGAACAGCAACAGTAATAGTTAATGGCAAGGAAAAGGAAATTGACGCTGCCGAGATAAAAAAGGGAGATATTTTTATTGTTAAGTCAGGCTTTGTAATTCCTGTGGACGCAACTATAATTGAGGGTCAAGGAGCAATTGACGAGTCCGCCTTAACAGGAGAGAGCATACCCTGTGATAAATCAGAGGGGGACAAGGTTTATGCAGGTACAATATTTAAGTCAGGCTTTATAAAATGCGTGGCAGATACCTCAAGCGAGGAAACTGTTTTAAGTGAAATTATAAGAACAGTTAGCGACTCTGCCTCATCAAAGGCGCCAATTGCAAGAGTGGCAGATAAGGTAAGCGGAGTTTTTGTGCCGATTGTTATTACAATTAGTATAATTACAACTATAATTTGGCTCTTAACCGACCATACCTTTGGCTATGCCTTAGCACGTGGAATATCTGTTCTTGTTATTAGCTGTCCCTGTGCCTTAGGTCTTGCTACCCCTGTTGCCATAATGGTTGGTAACGGTGTGGGTGCGCGTAAGGGCATTCTTTTCAAAAACGCAACAGCGCTTGAAAACACAGGCAAGGCAAAAACAGTTATTCTTGATAAAACAGGCACAATAACAAAGGGTGAGCCTGTGGTAAGTGATATAATTCCTTATGGTATAGACCAAAATCAATTGCTCTCTTACGCATATTCACTTGAAAAAAGAAGTGAGCATCCTTTAGCCAAGGCTATTGTAGCAAAAGGGGAGGAGATGGGAATAAAAGCACTTGAGGTAGATAATTTTAATGTGCTTTTAGGTAACGGAGTTAGCTGTACTATTGATGGTGATAAAATAGTAGGTGGAAGCTATAAGCATATTTCCACAACAGTCCCACTTGATAAGAGTGAGTTTGAAAAGCTGTCCAAGGAGGGCAAAACCCCACTTTATTTTGTAAAAAACAATGAGCCGCTTGGCGTAATTGCAGTAAGGGACGAAATTAAAGAGGACAGTAAGAAAGCCATTTGCGAGCTTAAGAAAATGGGCGCGCACGTGGTTATGCTAACGGGAGACAACGAAAATAGCGCAAATGCAATTGGCGCTTGGGTAGGAGTAGATGAGGTTATTCCAAACGTAATGCCAATGGACAAGGAAAAGGTAGTCAAGGGCTTCAAGGAAAAGGGCAGCGTAATTATGGTAGGCGACGGAATAAATGATGCTCCCGCCCTTACAAGCGCAGACATTGGAATTGCCATAGGTCAAGGCACGCAAATTGCCATTGAGTCAGCGCAAATTGTATTAATGAACAGTAGCTTAATGGACGTTGTCAAGGCCATAAAATTAAGTCGCGCAACCTTAAGAAATATTTACCAAAATCTATTTTGGGCATTTATATATAACATTATTGGTATTCCACTTGCAGCCGGAGCATTTATAGCACTTTTAGGCTGGGAATTAAACCCTATGTTTGGAGCTTTAGCTATGAGTCTTTCAAGCTTTTGCGTAGTTACCAATGCTTTAAGATTAAATTTGATTAAATTAGAAAAGGAGAATAAAAAAATGCTATTTAAGAAAAAGGAAGCAGGAATTGTTTTAAATGTTGAGGGTATGATGTGCCCACATTGTGAGGCTCGTGTTAAAAAGGCAGTGGAGGAAGTAGAGGGCGTTGAGCGCGCAGAGCCTAACCACAAGAAAAACACGGTTACGGTGTTTGGAGAGTGCGATATTGAAAAGGTAAAGGCTGTAATTACAGAGCAGGGCTATAAAGTAAAATAATAGCATTTGACAAAGCCTTAAAAGTGTGCTAAAATATATGTAACAAATTTTTACGGAGGTTAGCTATGATAATTAAGGAATCTGCTGAAAACTATCTTGAGGCGATTTTGTCAATAAAAAAAGCAAAGGGTAGTGTAAGAAGCATAGATGTTGCAACTGACTTAGGCGTTTCTAAGCCAAGCGTTAGCGTAGCTATGAAAAACTTCCGTGAGGAGGGCTATGTAACCGTTGACAAAAATGGCTATCTTGACCTGACCGAAAAGGGCTTGGCAATTGCCAATAAGGTTTACGAAAGGCACTTAATAATCGCAAAGGCATTAATGGCTCTTGGCGTAAACAAGGAAACAGCCTATGAGGACAGCTGTCGCATAGAGCATTGCATCAGCGAGGAGAGCTTTGAAAGGCTTAAGGCGTTCTTAGATAAGAAAGGCTGACACCTTGCAGCAAAAACAGAATAAACAAAAATATAGGTGTACTGACAACGGTGAGTACACCTATTTAATTTATGGGCAATGGCAAAACTATATTTTAGCCTTCTTTGGTGTGGCATAGTTTATAAAGTATCTATTGACATATACGCGAAAAAATAGTAAAATAGTATTGTAGAAATCAACTAATTTGATTTTAATAACAACCATAGGAGGTATCAAATGGCAGAATATATTGTAGAGGCAAATGACCTACTTAAGCGATACAATAGCAGCTCTGTTGCATTAGACGGGCTTAATATTAGGCTTGAAAAGGGCAAAATTATAGGCTTGTTAGGACCAAACGGTAGTGGTAAAACTACATTTATTAAAATTCTTGCAGGCTTGCTTACCCCAACAGGTGGTGAGGTGTTTATAGATGGAAACAGACCGGGAGTTGAAACAAAAGCCATAGTTTCATATCTTCCCGAAAGACCATACTTTAACTCTTGGATGAAGGTTAGCCAATGCCTTGATTTCTTTGAGGACTTTTATGATAATTTTGACAGAAGCGTAGCCGAGGCTATGCTAAACGACTTAGGCGTTCCTCTTGACGCACTGTTAAAAACTCTTTCAAAGGGTACAAAGGAAAAGGTACAGCTTGTTCTTGTAATGTCAAGAAAAGCAAAGCTTTACCTGCTTGACGAGCCTATTGCAGGTGTTGACCCTGCTGCAAGAGAATACATTCTCAATACTATTATAGGCAACTATAACAGAGAGGCAACAATCTTGATTTCCACTCACCTAATTACCGATGTTGAGGATACCCTTGACCAATTTTTGTTCATTAACGGTGGCAAGGTGTTGTACGGTGGAGATGTAAAGACAATTAAGGAAACACAGGGAATGAGCCTTGATGCTTACTTTAGGGAGGTGTTCAGATGTTCAAGAAGCTATTAAAGTATGATTTTCAAAGCTTAAAGCGCATAGGACTTCCTGTGCTGATAATGATTTTGGCATCAACCGTTGTTATAAGCGTTTTCGCAGGCGTTATGGTAAGTAACGATGGCTATGGAGAGGTGTTTGGCATCCTTGAAATAATGGCAACTGTTTTTGTAGCGTTTGCCGGTATTGCTATTATGTGCTCCCCACTTATTATTCAAATAATGGTGTATGAAAACTTTTACAGGACCTTAACAACAGATGAGGGCTATTTAACCTTTACCCTTCCTGTAAAGGCAAAGGACATTATTTTTGCAAAGCTAACAAACGGAACAATATGGACACTTATTTCAGGTGTGGCTGTTGGCTTGTCTGCTTTTATAGTAGCTCTTACAGTGGTAATAGCAAAGGGTGGTGGAGGAGGCTCATCTGAGCCTGTTCCCGTTGACCCAATTAGTGGAATGGCTGTTGCATGTATAATTTTAGGCATACTATTTGCTATTGTTTCCTATTTTGCAACACAGATTGCCTACTTTATTATCATTTTCTGGGGTTCAACTATATTTAAAATCAAGAAATCATCAAACATAATTTGGCTTTTGATAATAGGTAACTTTATCATAAGCGCAATAACAAGTACATTCTCATCGATTATAAGCTCTGTGGGAACAATAATAACAAAAGCCACAGGAAATTATGAGCTTGGAATGCTAATAACCCTAATTGTGTTAGTGCTATTTGCAGGTGGATTAATGGTAGGCGCATTTTTCCTACTAAAGCACTTAATGGAGAAAAAAGTTAATTTACCATAAAATTTTTTAAAAAAAGTATTGACAAACTAAAATTAATGTGATAGAATATCACCGTTGCAAGATAATATGCTGGCGTGGCTCAATGGCAGAGCAGCTGATTTGTAATCAGCAGGTTGATGGTTCGACTCCGTTCGCCAGCTCCAATCTTGCAACGATAAGGGGGATTTCCCGAGCGGCCAAAGGGGGCAGACTGTAAATCTGTTGTCACTGACTTCGGTGGTCCGAATCCACCATCCCCCACCAAGCAAAAAAGGCATCCAATAGGGTGCCTTTTTTGCTTGGTGGGGATGAGTCTTCGGACACCATTTTTGTCCCTTGGGGACAAAAATGTGGTTCGCTCTTTCCCGAGCAAGCGTTGTCAGCTTGCTAGCATAAGCTGTTAGGGAAAGCCTCAGCTCTGCTGAGAATCCACCCTCGGATATGTTCGCACGAATAGTCTTGGGGGACACCAATCGGTGTCCTTTTTTGTTTGGTGGGGATGAGTCTTCGGACACCATTTTTGTCCCTTGAGGACAAAAATGTGGTTCGCTCTTTTGCCCAAAGTCGTTGTTAGGGGTCCTCAAAACGAAGAATGAGTTTTGGGGTTCTCGTGGGCTTGTTAGCATAAGACGTGGGCAAAAGCCTCAGCTCTGCTGAGAATCCACCCTTGGCAATGTTTATCCAATCCGAAGGATTGGTATGTAATCACGACGTAGTCGTGTATCTCCCTTCGGATTGATTCCATACATCACTTCGTGATGATTCCATACCGCAACAAGTTGCGAATTCCATACAAGGCTGCGCCTTGATTTGTTTGTGAATGTGTGATATAATTAAGCAAAGGATACAAATACCGAAAATTGTTGTAATATGTTAAAGATTTTTAAGGGGGGGTATTACCGTGAAAAATAGAAAGCACACGATGTTTTTAATGATAAGTCTTGCAGTGTTTGTGGCTTCGGTAATCGCAGTTATCCTCTATTATTGTGAAGCCATAGCAGAGCTGAGTCACATTCTTTCTGAAGTTACGGATACACAAGAGAGAGTAGGGTTAGAAGAAGGGGTGTTTTGGAGTTCCTTCTTTACAGTCGCCGTTTTGGGAGCAGAGCTTTCTTTTGTCAGAAGTGTTTATAAAATGCTGAAGCATAAACCGAAGAAATGGATCGGAATATGCTATCTTGTCTCGGCTGTTTTGGCATTTCTTTCCATTGCTTTTTATTGTCTTGTTGTTTTGAAAGTATTTAATTTTGCAAGTGCGAGCGGACGTGACTATACCGGAGATGTATATCTGCTTACTTTTTGGCCATCTTTTTTAGTATCTTTTGCCTTAGGAAGTGTACCTGTAAAACAGAATGATTGAACTACTTTTGGTCGTTCTTACCTCACTCACGCACCGTACTGTTTTTGAAATTAACAAAAACTTGTTGTTAACAAGCAATTGACCGATTTCATGTCCATAATAGTCAAAAAACAGACACCTTTTGTTTGTTTTTACCTATGTTCAGACACCTTTTCACCCGTTTAAGGCAACAAAAAACGCACTTTTGTCTTGTGACAAAGGTGCGTTTTTTGAATGTTGTTTGCCTTCGGCAAATGATGTTGGCTTTGCCAATGATGACGGCTACGCCTTGATTTGCACGCAAGAGTGTGATATAATAATTACAGAAAGCATATCTTTAAAATAAAGGAGCTTAAAATATGATTTACGTAAAAGGACAAACGCGGCTGCCACCTGATGATGAAAAAAAGCTACTTGATGAATTGGAAAAATATCGTCTTGTGCGAAGCAGGACCGTTTATTGGGAAAGGCTTGATGAATGTCGCGAGGGCGAGGACACCTATGAGGACGAGTATTCCTTGATAGATACTGAAAATTGTCCCTTTGGAATTTTAATTAATATAAGTGACAAGGATTATAGCTTTGTTGGAATAGACGTTGTACACAAATCAACAGAAAGCTGGAATGCAGGGCTTAACAAGGAAGAAACACATCTAATGTGTACTCTTTATGCCGACGGCACTAAAACAGGCTCATATTCATCAAGGTCCACATACGATAGCCCTAACAACTATGACGATGTAAAAATATCCTACTCCCTTCGTCGCATAGGCTGTTGATTTTGCTTGGAAAAGTCAAAAAACTATTTTTAAGAAAAACCCTTACAAGACTTTATTGCCTTGTAAGGGGTATTTTTATTCAATGCAGTAGATTTGCTCCTTTAAAATATCAACAGCTTGCAGACCTTTTGTCAGTTGATAGAAGCGTTATGTCAAAGGAGCTTTGCAAAATGAGGAATGAGGGGCTTTTAGAGTTTAACAAAAGCAAATTCAAGCTGTTTTAATCAAAGCCTTTTATATGATATTTGAAAAGTCATATAAAAACAATATCCCTCAGACGTTTTTTATACATGATTATTGACTTAATATACAATATAATGTATAATTATTATAAATAAACTGTGAATTTTTGAAGATGATTGCACTATAAGATTATCAAACGCTTCAAATAGGTTGATTTTTCTAATTTTGGAGGAATGAAATGGCAAAAGCATTATTATTGGGACTTGGTGGAATGGGAGGACGTATAGTTAATAACGTCATGACTGAGTTAAGGGAGGATAATATTGAAATTGATGATAGCAAGTTTTGTTGCGCCGTTTTTGATACTAACACAGAGGATATGGATTTATTAGACGCAGCAGGAAATGGAATTCATATTATACCTACAAGCAAGGATAAGAACATAGGCTCGTACCTTAAGGCTTATGAAAAGGATAATATCAAGGCTTGGATGCCCACATCTACATTGCTGCGCCACGAGGAAATGCGTTGGGGCACATCTCAAATGAGAACAATGTCACGTCTTGCATTTTACGATGTAATTCAAAATAGGGATATATTAGATCTTGAAAGAGAAATAGAAAAGCTTTTAAATGGTCATGAGGAAAACTATATCAATGTTACAATTATATCATCCTTAGCGGGAGGCACCGGCTCAGGAATGCTTATACAGACTGCTCTTTGGGTAAGAGATCTTCTCGAGGATAGAAATTGCACTGTAACCATAAGAGGAATATTAGTACTTCCCGAAGCGCTTATTAAATGTGTTCGTCAGGTTGGTAATGACGAAAGAATGCGTGATAAAATTCGTGCTAACGCATATGCCACAATACGTGAATTGAATGCCATAACTAAAATAAGAACAGGTGTTTATAAGCCACAAAAAAGAGTATGGCTTGACGGCTTTGCTGACAGCGAGCGCAAATATGAGTGTGAGGATGCATCCGTATTCGACTACGCATTTTTTGTGGATTGCGATATGGATGAAAATAACAGAGATAGCATAGAGGATTATGAAAAATCCGTTGCACGACTTACATATATGCACATGTTAGCCCCTGCCAGCGATGGCGCATACACAAAGGAGGACAGCGCATACAGACAGCATCAATTAAGTAAGGAGCCGCTATATGGCTTGTGTGATACTGCCAAGGCGATTTATCCAACGGAATCAATTTTAGAGTATTGTACCTTAAGAGCGATTAAGGATTCTTTAGTTAATAGCTGGAGAGCAATTGACCAAAGAATAGAAAATCAAGATGACAAGCAGTTAAGATACATTGAAAAATTTAACGAGTTATCTCAAAAGCAAGATTCAGACAACAAGCTTTTCCAAAAAATAAGAGCTGATATAATGAACTCACAAATGGAGCTTGGCAAGGAGATTTTAACAAATAAAATAGATGATTTTTTAACATCTATTGGCACAAAAATATGGAGCTCAATAAAAAAGTTCAATATAGGTGAGCTGAACAAAATAAAAATCAGCAAGAAAAGGCAGGATTGGGTTGAAGATAAGGATGAGATAAAAAGCATTGAAAAAGCCAAAAATCTTGTCTGCGAAAAAAGAGAGCAAATTGCGTTTTTTGAAAAAACAGTTAGAACTCAAAGTGAATATATTGTAAAAGCATTAATAGAGGACATATGCCCCATTGATATGGGTAGGGTTGATATAAGCGATACATCTTCTGTTATGGGCTTATTTACAAAGAGAGACAATGAGGGACAATTATATTTCATTCACCCTATTGCTATGAGATATTTGATATACAAGCTTTTAAATGAGCTTGATATGAAAATGCAAGAATTTACACAGCTTGAAGAAATAAAGGACAGGCTGCTTGATAACAAGCACGAGGCGGAGATGTTTGACAAAGATGCCTTGCTTTATCTTGATAAAAAGCCTTTCTTAATGTCCACATCTGCATTTATTAAGAAATTTAAGGAGATATACTACGAGTTTAATCACGAACAGCATAAGCTTTGTTGTCAATATGTAGAAAAGATTATTATTTGCGAGCTGTCAAGAGAGCTTACGCACAGATTAGAGGTATTGTCTAAGGTTATAGAAAGCTTCTTTAATGGCCTTGACAGGGTTTACAATAAAATAGAGGATGGGCTTTCTATCAACATAGATATGACAGAAAATTGTAGCCGAAACACCATATACATTTGTGGCTCAAGAAGGGAAAAGGAGGACTTTTATAAGTCACTTCATTTGAATGTAAGCAAGGGTAACAGGGAAATAAATAAGGCGATTGCCGATGCCTTGTACGGTCAGTTCTGCACACTGAAAAATCCTAATGAGAACAATAACGCACCATATATGAATCGCAGTGCTATTGATATATACTACAAGGAATCTCTAAAGGTGTATAGAAATATCATAATCAAGGATTATAGTGAGGAAATAGACCTTGATATTTATTCTGCTGTATGCAAGAGCGTTGACTTGGATTGCGAAAAAAAGTTTGAAAAGAATCTGGATGACTTATCCGATTATGAAAACGTAAGCATAATGCATCGCTATCATTTAGATGCAATGAAGGATTTGGTTAACCGACTTAAAACTATTGGCATCCCGATTATTACTAAGGATAATGAAAAGACAAATAATACCGGATATGGAGTTACCTTCTGGGGCTTTAGTCCAAAGTTAGTTGAAAGGTGTGATAAATTGGGTGAGATACTTGGAATAAATGTGTTATCTCAGCAAAACAACGCGTATTCCAAAAACGAGCTTAATTGCTATTGCTCCGTATATGGCTTTAAAGCAGATGGAGTTGACAAGCTTAATGAGCTTAAGGAGCACGAGCCGGATAACTATTATGCCGGCTACAAAAGAATAATAGACAGAATAAACAGCGACCTTGAATGCGGCAACAAGGACGCCTTAGTTCAAACCCCGCATCTTGACAAAACATGGCACGAAATTCTTCCATATATTTCATCAAAAAAGAAGGATTAATTACAACAAAGGAGACGTAAAATGGCAAAAAATCTATTAATTGGCTTGGGCGGAATGGGTGGACGTATTATTAATTGCGTATCGCACTATGTAAAAAAGAGCAATATAGACAACGACAATATGTATATAGCACTTGATAGATGTGCTCACGAATTGAGGCAATTAAATCAAGATAACAAAAGCATTATGATTTTTAATCCATGCAAGGACATACGCATTGGTGTGTACATAAGAGAATACGAAACAGATGGCGTTAATGAATGGATGCCAATAAACCCAATGCTCAAAGCTATGAATATGCTTGATGGATCCTCACAGGCAAGGATAAGGGCGCGACTTGCATTTTATGCTGCCAGTAAAAGTACCATGATATTAGAGCTTGAGGATAAGCTCAAAGGACTACTTGACGAAACAGACGAAGAAATAAACGTTTATATTGTATCGTCCTTAGCAGGTGACTTTGGTGCAGGCACTCTTATTCCGTTGGCACTGTGGGTAAGACAGTATTTTGAGCGTCATAATGTTCCTGTACAAATAAAGGGCATGCTTATTACACCTGATGTTTTTATTAGAACCATTGCTCAAATCGGACGTGACGAAAGAGAATGTAAAATATTGCGAGCCAACGCTTATGCTACTATAAGAGAGCTAAATGCAATTACAAAAATAAAAACAAATGTCTTTAAGCCAAGCTTTCCTGTAAAAATTGATGAGGTAGGCTTTGACAGTAGCGAAAAGCAGGATGGCAAATGTGTATTTGATAGGGCGTACTTAATTGGGGATGTAACATCAAGTGGCTTGGCTCTTAATAGCATTTATGCTTATGAAAAGGCAGTTGCGCAAATTGTATATGCGCAAATGTTTGCTCTTATTAAAAATGATTGGTACTATGAAGATGACGGATGGTTTAGATTTAAGGAGCCAAATGATGAGCCGCTTTACGGCTCTTGTGGCATAGCTAAAGCAATGTATCCCGTTGACTCTGTTTATGACTACTGTTCATTAAAGGCTGCATATGATTTCTTAAATACAGGCTGGAGAACAATTGATAAATATGTCGATTTAAGATTGGAGATAGAAAAGCAACGCGAATATGATGGAATGGTTATTACCAATCCACGCAAGGAGTATGTAAGACTGTTTGAAGAATTTTCAAATAGAAGCGAAGGAGCAAACAAGCTTTTTTACACAATTCGAAATGATGTAAATAACGAATTGCTTTTAAATGAAAATGACAGATGCGAAATAAGATTTTCTGATAAAATAGACGACTTCTTTGGTTCATTTGAGCAACGCATTGAGAGCTTTATGGAAAACGAGGCTCCCAATGAGCTATTTGAGATTAAGATTAAAGCTGATGAAGAAGAATGGGTTAATGATAAATATAATCTGTATTGCATAGAGGACGCAAAATGCTTTGTTACAGATAAAAGAAACACTGTTAAAAAATTTATTCAAGCAATGGACACAAGCATCGACCGTATGGCAACAGATTTAGCAAACAGCATATGTCCGGTTGATATGGGAAATACCGGTGAGGATAATGACGGTACTGTTTTAGGCTTGCTTACTAAAAAGGACGAAAACGGTCAAAGGTATTTCATTCATCCCATAGCTGTAAGATACTTGCTATACAGGCTTATAGATATGCTTGAGGAGCAAAAGAAAATCGGAGGTATGCTTGAGAGTCTTCGCAATTCCGTTTCCTTTGACGAAGCTACTCAAAGATACAGGTCTGAAATTTATATGTTCGATAAAGCCAAGACATATGAGGAAGAGGATGCACTAACCTATCTTGACAAAAAGCCTTTGCTTATGTCCGAGGGCAGGTTTATTAAAAAGTACAAGGAATTGTATTATGAATTTAATGCGGATCAATATAAGTCATGCTGTTGCTACGCAGAAAAGTACTTAACCTACAAGACATCTGTTATACTTTGCGAAAGATTAGAAATGCTTATTAAAATTGTTGAAAGCTTTTTTAATAGCATCGACAAGATATGCGATAAAATAGATGATAGAATTTCTGAAAACATTAGAGAAACCGAAAATGGAGAGGGAACAGTTTACTACGTCTGTTCATCAGCACAAGATAAGGAATACTTATATAACACCCTTGAGCTTAGACTGGATGATAGCCACAAGGAATTAAACAAAGCTGTTGCCAAAGCCTTTTACGAACAGCTTTGCGTAAGAGAAAATCCTGACGCTGAGAACAATAAACAATACATAGGCAAGAACATTCTTGGAATATTTACAAGTGAGCTTATCAATATCTATGAAAAAAGCATTTACAACAATTATAGCGAAAAAATAGACCTTGACCTTTATTCAGCAGTTTGCAAAAGCTCCGATATGGAATTTGCAAGAGAAAATCCGGGGGATTGTGAAAATGAGGATACAAAGCACGAGCGTCATGTAGATGCGATGAGGGCATGGGCTGCAAAGCTAAAGAAAAACAGTGCACCATTCTTGAATTACTTTGAAGATGATGAAAGAGACACCGATATATTTATAAGATTTTGGGGCTTCAATTCTGCACTTGCAGAAAGCTGTAGTGAGCTTGGCGAAATTCTTGGTGTACTAACAGAAAAACAAGCATCAAACGCTTACGACAAGCATGAGCTTGTCTGCTATCAGGCAAACTATGGTGTTATGGCAGAGAATATTGATGTGTTCGGAGAACAGCGTGAACATCAAAATAACAACTACTACAAAAGCTACAAGGAAATTATTGATAAAATAAACAAGAACGTTTCCGAAGGTAATGAGGAAGCATTAGTGCGTACCCCACACATTGACAAAACCTGGCATCAAATCCTTCCATATATATCAAAAGCAACGCAAGAAAAAATGGATATGGAATTTTATCGTGCTTTTTGGTTAGCTCTTGCCTATGGTAAAATTTTAATAGACAAAAATGGTAATTATCAAATCAAAGTAAATCGTATAAACGCAATAGGTACAACATACCTCGAAATTGAAAATTTAGAGTATATGGGCAACCCCATTGCACACTACGAGGTTGACAAGCTTTTAAAGGCACTTAAGGTAAACTACCATTTTATTAGCTGTATGGAGGAGTGTACTCAAAAATTTGAAGACGAATGCAAAGCTAAATCTATATTAAACCAAGTTGAGCTTTTGAATGGCAAAGCCGATTCAAAGGGCGAAGCTGTTGCGGGTGGAATTGCATCTGATAGTGATTATAATGCTCTTACGATTTTGGTGAAGTACGTTAATTCTTCGGGATATGATGTAAAAGATGCTTTAATGCTCGTTAAATCACTGGAAAAAATTTGTAAAGAATTTATTGGAAGCACTTTTAAAGACGCATCCCCAACCGATAAGGAAGAATGCGTTAATGACATTTTCTTTAAAATTTACAATGCTTGCTCTATGAGTAACAAGGACATTAAAGAAATCGAGCATTGGAAAAAACTATGGTGATTAAAAAACGAAAGGGAGAAATTTAAAATGTCAAAGGAATTAATTATTGGCTTAGGTGGTACAGGCATACGAATTGTTAATCTTGTGTCCGGAAAAATAGCAAAAAAAGAAAAAAATGCAAAGGAAAAGAAGCATTATTTTGCCGCTGTTGATACATCAAGCGGCGATATAGAGCGCTTTGAAAATGCAAATGACGATTCTGCATGTCTTGAGGTTTTTAAAGGTAAAAGTGTTAAAGAGTGTATAAACAAGTATAAAGAGGACGGCATAGACGAATGGCTTCCTAATCCTTCTACCCTTACTGATGTAAAAATGTATGAGTTTGGTGGACAAGCAAGACTTGTTTCACGCCTTGCACTTTATGATTGCATTAAGGACGAGGCAATGGATGATTTAAGCAGACAGTTAGATAAGATAATTTACAGTCTTGAAAGCAAGCGTGTAAACGTTACAATTGTATCATCCATAGCAGGTGGTGCAGGGTCCGGAATGCTTATTCAAATAGCTATGTGGGTAAGAAAGTATTTTGAAAAAGAGGGCGTTAGCAGCTCTATAACCGGTATGCTAATTCTACCTGAGTTATATATTCAAGCAATTAAGCTAATCGGTTGTGATGAAATACAGCGAAGAACGTTGCGCGCAAATGCTTACGCAACTATGAAAGAGCTAAATGCAATTAACAAGGTAACAATGAATTGCTATAAGCCATCTAAACCAATAAAGCTTGATGAGGTAGGATATAATAGCGATAGCGATGATAAAGCACCTTTGTTTGATAATACCTTTATCATGGATTATACATTAGGAAACAGAGCTAAGGACACAAGCATTGTAGATTATGAAGAAATGGTAGCTCGTGCTGTTTGCAACAGAGTATATGGCACTATGGCTGACGATATAAAATCAGAAGAAGACAATTTGCTTAGATTATTTAGCCAAAGCAAAGAGCCATTATATAACTCCTGTGGCACATCAAAGGCAGTATATCCATATGAGTCTGTATTAGAATATTGTACATTAAAGGCATCAAAGGAAAGCCTGTTAAGTGGCTGGAGCTTAATAGACAAGCATATAGCTAAGCTTGAAAAATCAGGTGAAAAAACAGACTATGGCTATATAGAAGCCTTTGACGAGCTTAGCAAAACCAAAAATCCTCAAAGCAATCTTCTTTACAATATTAGAAACGATATAATGAACGAAAGCGTGATGCTTGACGGAGAAAAGGAAATTCTTTATCGTTCAGATAAAATAGATAATTTTATAAGGGCGCTTAATTATATATTAAGGAAAGATATAGAGAAAAAGAATATTGGAAATTTATCCGACATTAAAATTAGAGAAGATGCTAATGAGTGGATAAAAGAAACAAAAGACTTAAGCACAATATGGGATTTAAAGAAATTTGTTCTCTATAAAAGAGGAATGGTTGAAGCTTTTGTTGGTGATCTTGAAAGAGTAGCTCCTTCACTTGCATTAGCCATTGCAGATAGAGTATGTCCTGTTAATATGGGCGAGCTTGATGAAGAAAACGAGCTTTCCATACTTGGCTTGTTCACCAAGAAGGATGAAGACGGTAAAAAATATTTTGTTCACCCCATAGCCATAAGATACTTGCTTTACAAGCTATTAAATAAGCTTAATGAAATGACTGAGAGTGAACAATGGCTTGAACATATAAAGCGAAAAATTACATGCAATCCCAAAACCCAAAAATACGAAGAGGAAATCAGAACCTTTGACAAGCTGGAAACCTTTGACGAAGAGGAGGACGCTTACACATATCTTGATAAAAAGCCTTTCTTTAAGACAGAGGCGAAGTTTATAAAGGAATATAAGCTTGTTTACTATGAATACAATGAGCAATTAGCACACAATTGTGAAAAATATGCAAATGAATTTTTATCAAACGAAATTGCAAAAATTCTTATTGACAGAGTAAAAACACTAATTAAGGTGGTTGAAGGACTTTTTGCAAAGCTTGATGTGATGTGTGGACTTTTTGATTATGGAATTGAAGATAACATAAAGAAGTGCAAAAGCACAGACTCTGTTATCAATGTTTATGCATCAAGTGAGGAAAAGGAGCATATATATAGCTCTCTTGGCTTAAAGGTAGATAATACCGATATAGCCTTTAATGAAAAAATTGTAAAAGCCTTGTATGGAAGCTTTTGCGCAAATGAAAATCCGGATGCGTTTGAAAACAGGTCATACATAGGCTTAAATGTAACATCAATTTTCAAAGAAGAGCTTGTTAAGTCCTATGGTGAAATAATATCTTCTGATTATAATGATGAAATAGACCTTGATATTTACGAGGCACTTTGCCAAAGCCTTAAATTTAAGAAAAGTAAAGACGCTCAAGGAGAAGAAACAGACGATATATTTGATTTTGAGCGAAGAAATGAAATTCGCATTGAGCAAGAAAAAGCATTTAAGGACTTGATTAAAGAGCTAATAAAGGACGGTGCGCCAAGCATATCTCTTAATGACGATGAAAATGATGATATGATAAATATGACATTGTGGGGCTTTAATCCTAAGCTTGCAAAGTCTTGTCAGTCACTTGGCGATATTCTTAGGGTGAATGTAGAAACATGCCAAGACAAGACTTGCCCGAAAAATGAAATTATTTGTTATCAATTGGTTTATGGAATACCTGCTTATGAAATAAGTGCCTTTGACGAAACAAATGAAGAAGTCGGCGAAAGCTATTATCAAAGCTACAAATCAGTAGTTGACAAAATGATAGAGCGTGTTAATGCTGTAGGAGAGGATGCGCTTATTCAAACTCCGCACCTTGACAAAACCTGGCACAAAATTCTTCCATTCATTTCACCAAAAATGAATAAACCTGAATAAAAACAAAAAAATAGAGGGCTTGTCCCTCTATTTTTTGTGAAAAAAGGCAGACCCCTTGGGGTCTGCCAAAATTTTATTTGTATGAAACAGTATCTTCACCTACATATTCAATAGCTGTGCCATCAAAGATGTAGCCACGAAGAATAAACGGCGATTCATAGTGGCTTTGTGGTATTCCTGTAATTGAATACTCAACGTAGCCATAATCCTTGGCTTCAAGAGGCTTAAATAAAACCTTGTTGTTAACAGCTGAAACAACACCGTCGTTAACTACTAATGGGCTTCCTTCAACGTTTGCCTTTGCAACTGCAAAAACGCCAAAGCTAAAGGTAATTTCCTTTGCCTCACCATAGCTCTTAATTAATTCACGGTTAATACCAAGCTTAAATACTATGCTGCCTGTTGTTTCTGAGAAGGAGTAGCCATAATCTACAACTAAGGATGGTGCGATTGTTGGGTCAGCATTGTAGTCACACTGTGGACAGTAGCTATCTATTCTACCCTCGCTTGCATAACCGTTTTCATATGAGTAGGTATCCTGCCATTGGTGACCGCCAAGGCTTGGAGTATAAACATATACTTCCTTTGCACAAACGTAGCAATACTTGGAGTAAACACCGCTTGTTTCACAGGATGGCTTAATTTCATCATATCTTGTAAGGTCCTTTTCGCACTGATGCTCGTGAGCTGTAATAACAAATTCCTGGAAGTCAAGACAGTTACCGGTATTACCCTTTGCGCTGAGAACTGTTATTTTTATTGACTTAACAAGCTTGTCAACGCAATCAACAGCAATAGAGCTTCCGTCTGTTACTGTAATGTCACCCTTTTGAAAAGTAACTACGTTTTCACCCTTTTCGTTAAAGAATTCGATTTTTGCCGCATTGTAGTTGGACCAAGCATAGAATTTAACACCTAAAACGTAAAATTCTTCATTAAATGTAATTGTAATAGAGCTGCCAGAGGGCGCCCACCAGCCGCCGGGGTTTTCCTGTGACCAGCTTGCGTTAACTGTGTTTCCGTCAAAAAGCTTTTTCCAGTCGCGCTTGTCGGAAGGAGTGCCCTTTAAATCCTCAACAACTGAATATATCTGGTCAAGACCAATGATAAACTTGTTATCTACCATTGTTGCCAAGGGAAGCTCCTCTGTGTATGTATCGGAGCATCTTGAACAGGTAAATGTCTTTTCACCCGGAGTTACAACGGATGAATGCTTTGTTATAACACCCTCGTCATATTCGTGACCTAATGGGTCAACCTCTTCATCCTTGTAGGTCTTATCACAGTCCTTGTCTGTACAAGTATAGAGTATATAACCACTCTCTGTACAGGTTGGCTCAACTAATTTTCCATCATCCCAGTTGTGACCAACAGCAGGAAGCTTTTCTTCCTTTGTGCCGCCGCATACGCTACAAGTGTAGGTCTTAATACCGGAGGATTCTTCGCTTGGCTCAAGAGTTACGCTACCCTCGTCCCAGGAGTGATTGCCTGTTGCAGGAATAATATCGGTTTTTTCCTTGCCACAGAATGTACACATATATTTACCTTCACCGTCCTTACCGCAGGTAGCACCTGTTACGGTGTCGGTTAACTCATATGTGCAGTCGTGTACTGTGCTACCGTAGGTTTCAACCTCCCAGATAGCAAGCTGGTTGTTCCAACCGCAGTTAACTGTTATGGCAATTGAAATAATTGGCGCTTCAGGAGCAATAACTACCTCAATTTCGCCGTTTGTGTTGTGAGCCTGCTCGTAAATTGTTGTGCCTGCGGCGTCGGACATTTTTACTGTGATTTTAAAATTGTTCTTTGTAACCTCATCCCATGAGCCTACGAGTGAGCCTGCGGTTGTTGAGCCTTTACCGTTAACAACAATGATAACCTTATCAATCTGCATGTTTTCCTCGTATCTTAAGGTTACGGTATAGCTGCCTTCTTTGTGAGATGAGGCGTTACCCTTTTCACGGTTACCGTCGGTCAAGGCACTAAGTGAGCCTGTAACTGTCCAACAGCTTGAGTTTGTTGTAAGCTCAGCCTTGTTTGCAATGTTTTGTTGAGCTGCCATTATACTAAATGCAAGGGTTGAGCATAAAACCAATGCAAATACTATGGCAAGCATTATCTTCTTTTTCATATTATCTCCTTTCAGATGTGAGAAAAATTTTGCTAATTAAAGTTTACCATATATTATATATTTTAGCAAGTCCAAACAAAAAGAAAACTTGCGGTTAACACTAAATTCGTTATTTTGCACAAAATTTCAAGCATTAATTAACAAAACGCAACAAAGCTTTTGCACAAAAGCACTATTATCAAGTTAATATTTTTTATAAAATAAAAAGGCATCGCTTAATGCGACGCCCTTTAAATTAGTTATTTGAAATGTCATTATAAGACTTAGTTATAGCATCAAAGGTAGTATCCTCGCCTATGTAATAAATTTCGTTTCCGTCAAATACATACAAGGAAAGGAAGAATTGTGTATCAACGTGATTTTCACCAAAGCCCTTTATTTTGTAATTCACTAAGTAATGGCTCTTGTCAGCTAAGCTCTTGCAAATAACAGAGCTTGAAGCACCCTCAATTCCGTTTTCGCCAAGGACTAAAGGATTGCCCTCGGGATATGCAAGCTTAGATGCTGCAACTGTACCAAAATCAATAGGGTATTCAGCTAAGCTGTTGTATAGCTCAATAGCCTCATAATTAATCAATACACCTAATTGAATACTGTAACCGCTATAGGTTGAGGATGAGTAGCCAAGAGATGTAAACAAAGGACCAATATCAGTAATTGGACTGTCCTGTGTATCACAGGTTTGGCAAATGCTACCATAGTAGCCCGGATTTGTAAATCCGTTTCTGAATACAACTTTTTCCGTCATTGTGTGGTTGCCACTTGGAGGAACAGGAATTTCAGAGCCCTCACCACAAATGCAAAGCATTCTGACTAAGCCCTCGATTGCGCAGGTTGGTGGATAAATCAGACCGTCATTAATGGAAAAATCGTGATTGTGGTCGTGGAAAATTTCAAGCTCGGAATACTTATGAGTTCTTTGATTGCCATTCCACTTTAATTCTGTTACAGTAATTACAAGAGTTCTAACAAGCTTTTCCTCTCCCGGCAAAACCTCAAAAACTTTTACAGGCTCCGGCACCTCTGTTTGACCTACATTGCCATCAAAGGTTGTTTGAGCAGAGAGGGTTGCATTACCCTGACTGTCATAGCCAACAATGGAGCTTATGGTCCAGTTACCTGCACCATAGGCAAGCATTTTTGAAACCAAAATATCATATTTAAACTCAATTGTCACAGTATCACCTTGAGCGCCAAACCAGTCCTTACCGTCGCTGTAAATACCGGCAGTTTCCAAATTGCCGTCAAACAAATTCCAAACAAAATCCTTACGAATGTTTGTTTCATTTGCGTAAATATTTTCAATATCGTCCTGAGTTATTTGCACAACCTCGGCACAAATGCTAAATGTAAACATTAGTAATGCTACTAAGGTTAGCACAAGTGTAAGCATTAGTTTACGTGATTTCATATATTTCACCCCAAAAAATATTTTAACATATTAATTCTAACATAAAATAACAAAATATTCAATAGCTTTTAGAATATTATTTAACCTTGTCAAACGTGCCTTACTTGAAATTTTGTAAAAAGACTTGAAATTGTTCCACTTTTATTATATTATATAGTCATAGAGTAATGTATCAAGGGGGATATAATTTTGTGAAAATCAGTGAAAGACACTTGACAATGCTTTTTGACTTTTATGAGCTTACAATGGGCAGAGGTTACTTTAATTCTGAAATAAAAAATAAGATTGCTTATTTTGACGTATTCTTCAGAAAGGTGCCTGATGGTGGTGGCTATGCCATTTGCGCAGGACTTGAGCAAATTATAGAGTATATCAAATCAATTAAGTTTGAAAAGGAGGACATTGACTACCTTCGCTCAAAGGGGATTTTTGACGAGGAGTTTTTAAATTACCTTTCAACCTTTAAATTTACAGGTGATATTTGGGCAGTGCCTGAGGGAACAGTTGTTTTTCCAAACGAGCCAATTATGACCGTACGCGCGCCTGCCATTGAAGCACAGTTTATTGAAACCTTTGTTCTTCTTATATTCAACCACCAATGCTTAGTTGCAACCAAGGCATCAAGAATTGTACGTGCTGCACAGGGACGTGCTGTGTCCGAATTTGGCTCACGTCGTGCTCACGGACCTGACGCTGCCATATATGGCGCACGTGCTTCATATATAGGTGGCTGTAATTCAACTGCTTGTACACTTTCCGATATTATGTTTGGTGTTCCCGCAGGTGGCACTATGGCACACTCCTGGGTACAAATGTTTGATACTGAATATGAGGCATTTAAAACCTACTGTCAGCTTTATCCTAAGAGCCCAACACTTTTAATTGATACCTACAATGTTTTAGAAAGCGGACTACCTAATGCTATTAAGGCATTTACCGAGGTTTTAAGTGAAGAGGAAAGAAAGAATTGTGCCGTTCGTCTTGACTCGGGTGATATTACCTATCTTACTAAAAAGATAAGAAAAAGACTTGATAACGCAGGACTTACAGGATGCAGAATAACTGTTTCCAATTCCCTTGATGAGTACATTATAAGAGACATTATAATGCAGGGCGCTTGTGTTGACGCATTTGGTGTAGGCGAAAGAATGATTACATCAAAGAGTGAGCCTGTTTTTGGCTGCGTTTACAAGCTTGCCGCAGTTGAAAATGATGAGGGAAAAATTACACCTAAAATCAAAATCAGCGAAAACATTGTTAAAATCACAACCCCTGATTTTAAAAAGCTGTATCGCTTTTACTCAAAGGACACAGGCAAGGCAGAGGCGGACCTTTTAACAATTCACGATGAGGTTATTAATAAGGACGAGCCTTATGAGCTGTTTGACCCTGTTCACGTATGGAAGCGCAAGACTATGGAAAATTATGAGCTCCGTGAGCTTCTTGTACCTATTTTTGTAAAGGGTGAGTGCGTTTATAATTCTCCTTCCGTTAAGGAAATAAGAGATAACTGTAAGCGTGAGCTTGAATCTATGTGGGACGAGGTATTAAGATTTGAAAACCCACATAACTATTACGTTGACCTTTCACAAAGGCTTTGGGACGAAAAGCACGAGCTGTTAAAAAAGAGAAATAGATAGGAATTTAATTTGAAAAATTTAAGAATACTTGCTCTTGGCGACATAGTTGGGCCAAGAAGTGTAGAATATTTACGCAAAAGCCTTTGGAAAATAAGAGCCAAGCATAAAATCGATTTTGTAGTTGCAAACGGTGAAAACGCAAGTGAGCCAAACGGAATTGATAAGCAAACAGCCCAAGTGCTGTTTGACAGTGGCGTTGATGTTATTACAACAGGCAATCACATTTGGCGCAAATCGGTAGTATTTAGCTATCTTGATGATGAGGAATTGATTTTGCGTCCCTTAAATTACCCAAGCGAAAACCCGGGGCACGGAGATGTAATAGCTAAGGTAAACGGATATTCCGTCCTTGTTATGAACGTAATGGGTCAGGCTTATATGGATGTAGCCGCATCCCCCTTTGAAGCGGTTAGGTCTTGCCTTGAAAGAAATAAAGGAAAATACGATTTTGCAATCCTTGATATTCACGCAGAGGCAACAGGAGAAAAAAAGGCTATTGCATATGATTTTTGCCATGACATATCAATTATTTATGGTACACATACCCACGTTCAAACAAACGATGCTCAAATTTTAGAAAACCATTGCGGTTATATTACCGACCTTGGTATGTGTGGAGATAATGACAGCATACTTGGCGTTGACAAGGTGGCGGTTATACACAAAATGAAAACAAAAATGCTTTCAAAATTCGACTTTGCAAAAAACGGAGAAATAGAATGCGACGGTGGAATTTTTGAAATTAACACAAGCACCTTTAAGTGCGAAAATTGTGAAATTATTAAATTTACAGGAGAAATAGTATGATTACAAGTAAGCTTTTAGCATATGTAAAGGAAGGACAGCTTAACGAAACATTATCAAGCCTTTACGGAAGCGAAAATGTTGATAGCCAAAGAGAAAGATATGTTGAGGCAATTAGCGACTTTTTAAATATTTATGGGGAAAGAGAGGTTGCACTTTTCTCAGTTCCCGGCAGAAGTGAAATTTCAGGCAACCACACCGACCATAACCACGGAAAGGTTCTTGCAGGCTCAATTAACCTTGACATTATTGCAGTTGCATCAAAGACTGATGACGGCATTATAAAAATCAAGAGTAAGGGCTTTGATGAGGACAGTGTTGACACAAATTCATACACGTCCCCCGTTGAAAGCGACTATTTTAAGTCAAATGCACTTATTGCAGGTATGGCAAAAGCATTTACAAATGCAGGCTTTAATAAGGGTGGCTATGTAGCATATACAACCTCAAATGTATTTAAGGGCTCAGGACTTTCATCCTCTGCTGCCTTTGAGGTAATGGTAGGTAACATTCTTAACTATTTCTATAACGATGGCAAGGTAGAAAACACCGAAATTGCAAAAATGGCGCAATACTCCGAAAACGTATTCTTTGGTAAGCCTTGTGGACTTATGGACCAAATGGCTTGCGCCGTTGGTGGCTTTGTTTACATAGATTTTGAGGACACAAAGAACCCTGTAATTGAAAAAATTCCATTTGACCTAAGCGCAAAGGGCTATGCACTTTGTATAGTTAACACAGGTGGCAACCACGCAGACTTAAATGATGATTACGCATCTGTGCCTTCAGAAATGAAGAGCGTTGCTAAGTACTTTGGTAAGGAATATCTAAGACAAATTACTAAGGAAGATGTGCTTTCTAACGTAATTTCATTAAGAGATGAGGTAGGGGACAGAGCAATTTTACGTTCAATCCACTTCTTTAACGAAAATGCAAGAGTAGAAAAGCAGGCATCAGCTTTAAATAATGAGGACATTAATACATTTTTCGATATTGTAAAATGCTCTGGCAGGTCAAGCTTTATGTACCTACAAAACGTATTTACAACAAAGAATGTACAGGAGCAGGGTCTTTCCTTGGCTCTTGCAATAACCGACTCTGTTATGAGTGGCAAGGACGGAGCTTTCAGAGTTCACGGCGGTGGCTTTGCAGGTACAATTCAAGCCTTTGTTCCCTTTGATTTAGTTGAGGAATACAGAAGCGTAATTGACGCATCCTTTGGTAAGGGCGCTTGTCACGTATTAAGAATACGTCCATACGGAGCTATAAAGGTTATTTAATGATAGACGTATATACCTTATTTTCAGGCTCAAGCGGAAACTGTGTATATGTAAAAAATGATGATACAGAAATTCTAATTGATGCAGGCAGGAGCTGTGGCGCTATTGAAAAGTCACTTAGCGCACTTGGCACAAGCCTTAGAAGAATTAAAGCAATTTTTGTAACTCACGAGCATTCCGACCACACCCAAGGGCTTGAAGTAATTTCAAAAAAATTCCAAATTCCCGTATATATGACCTCCCCTTCCTACCACAACTATGTTAGGGGAGGGTCTTATCTTCAAAGGATGGCAATTTCCTGTGAGATAGAAAAGGAAAAGGATATAGGCAGCTTAAATATCAAATCCTTTCCCATCCCACATGATAGCGCCCAAAATGTTGGCTATGTAATTTCATCAAGGGACGATACCTTTGGTATTGCCACAGATATAGGACATCCAACAGAGATAATAGCTGATAATTTATCAAAATGCAAGAGAATAATTATAGAGTCCAACCACGATATAGAAATGGTGGAAAAAGGACCGTACCCAAGGTTTTTAAAGGACAGAATTTTGTCCCAAAGCGGACATTTGTCAAATGACAAGTGCGCTCAGCTTTGCGCATATCTTTGCGACAAGGGCGTTTGTGGCATTACTCTTGCTCACTTAAGTCAGGAAAACAATTTGCCAAAGCTTGCCTACGGACAGGTAAGAGAGCACTTAAATGCTTGTGGCTTTGAAAATGTACCCTTAAAGGTAGCCTTTGCAGACATTACTGTTAATGTAACAAACGAGTATAGCTACCCATATCCTATGCTACATATTGGCAAGTGAGCTTTTGAAGATAGGCAAAATAATAACTAATAAGGAATAAAAAATGACTGATTTTCAACAAAAGCTACTAAATGTAGCCTCAATTAATGAAGCAACCAAAGGCTTAATAAACGAGGATGCCTTACAAAAATCAGAGCTGCTATGCAGTCATATGCTTGAGGTAAACAAAACCCTTAACCTGACTGCAATTAAGGACGAGGACGGAGTTATACTAAAGCACATAGTGGATTCAAGCGCTTGCGTACCATATATTCCTTTCGGTGCTAAGGTGTGTGACATTGGCTGTGGTGGTGGCTTTCCTACCCTTGTAATTGGCATTTTAAGGGGGGACGTGTCTGTTTTAGGCATTGACAGCGTTACCAAAAAGGTTAATTATGTAAAGGAAACAGCCAAGCTTTTAGGACTTGATAATATATGCGTTTCTAACTCTCGTGCCGAGGAATTAGGTCAAGGTCCTGATTATAGAGAAAGCTTTGATGTAGCCTGCGCCCGTGCAGTTGGTAGGCTTAATTTAATTTGCGAATTGTGCTTACCTCTTGTAAAGGTGGGTGGATGCTTTTTAGCTATGAAGTCACTAAGCACAAACGAGGAATTAGATGAGGCAAAGAGAGCAATCGAGCTTTTAGGTGGCGAGGTAGAAAGAGTTTGTGAGTACACCTTAACCGACGGAAAAGAAACAATTGAAAGAACTATCATAATCATAAGAAAAGTTAAAAAAACCCCGACCCGGTATCCAAGAAACAACTCTCAAATAGCGAAAAAGCCACTTTAACCCATAAATTACAATATCGTTAACACATTGTTCATAATATTATGGTAAAATGGTATATATTTTTTATCGCTTTAAAGCGCTAAAGTAAATTATCCTCTTGAAAGGAATAATATTAATGGCAACAGTAAAAAAAGAATTAACAAAACTGACCCCTCAGTTAATGTCATATGTAGAAAAATGCTCAATGAATACAACCATTGACCCGGAGCTATACACTAAGTATAATGTAAAAAGAGGCTTGCGTGACGTTGACGGTAAGGGCGTTGTAGCGGGACTTACGGAAATTTCCGAAATCAATGCGTTTTTAAACTGTGGAGAGAGCAAAATCCCTTGTGAGGGTGAGCTTTACTATCGTGGTGTAAACATTCAAAGCCTTGTAGATGGCTTTTTAAAGGACAATCGCTTTGGCTTTGAGGAAACTATATATCTTCTTTTGTTTGGCTCACTTCCGACTAAAGAGGAGTTAAGCGACTTTGACAGCCTTTTAAAAAGATACAGAAGCTTACCGAAAAACTTTGTACGTGACGTGCTTATGAAGGCAAGTGGTAAGGATATGATGAACATTCTTGCAAGAAGTGTTTTAACCCTTTACGCTTATGATGACAAAGCAGACGACACCTCTATTCCGAATGTGCTTCGTCAGTCCTTACAGCTAATTTCCGAGCTACCCTTACTTGCAGTTTATGGCTATAAGAGCTATGAATACTACGAAAAGAAAAAGTCACTTGTTATTCGTCGTCCAAAGCCTGAGCTTTCAATTGCTGAAAATATACTCTATATGCTAAGAAACGACGGAAAATACACTCCACTTGAAGCACAAATTCTTGATATTGCCTTAGTTTTACACGCAGAGCACGGTGGTGGTAATAACTCCACCTTTACAACTCACGTAGTTACCTCATCAGGCACAGATACATATTCCGTAGTTGCCGCATCCTTAGGCTCTCTTAAGGGTCCACGTCACGGTGGTGCTAATGCTAAGGTTGTGGAAATGATTGACAACATTAAGAAAAATGTTAAGGACTACACAGACGAGGAGGAGGTCAAGAGCTATCTTACCAAAATCCTTAATAAAGAGGTGTTTGACGGTAAGGGTCTTATTTACGGTATGGGACACGCAGTTTACTCCCTTTC
>JAGATW010000040.1 GCA_017621085.1 Clostridia bacterium
TAAATGAGCGAGATGTTTTCTTAGGTTTTGAGGGCAGGCTTACTGACGTAAGGCAACTGAAAAAGCTATGAAAATAGCCGTTCATTTAGTTTTCAATGCACATCGGTTCGAGCCCAGTGGGGCATACTTAGTTGAGCAAATTAAGAAAACTAAATTTGCAAAACGTATGATAAAAATAAATAAGACCTAACGCAGAAAGACTGTGACCTTTGAATTTGAAAAACAAATCAAAGTGCAAGAGTTGGCTAAGACCTTATATAAACTGATGAGAATGTAAAATTCGGCTAAAACGTTATGTGAAACGCAACAAATCCAACAATATTAGCCCTTACCTAAAATGTATGTGGTAAAATTTTAAACGCATATAACCTGAATAAAACCGTAATTTAACGTGAAAAAGCAAAATGTTTCACGTGAAACGCTTTTGCCAACAACAAAATACCATAAATGAAGATAACCCCTTTATAAAGCTCTCAACTCTTTTATGATACTTTTTTCTTTTGACTGTCCATGAGACTGCGTATGCTTATAAGCCTCATGGTACCTTGCTTTTCGTATGTTTCACGTGAAACAAAGCAAAATGTGGGCGAAAGCACTGAAAAATACAAGGCTTTTTAAGTCCTTAGAAGTGACCGTGCTTTGTTGACTTATACATGCAAGCTAATGCGAATATAAGCCAAACCTTATGTTTCACGTGAAACAAAAACCGTGCATTATAGCTTTTTTAGTAACTGTTTTCTATATGTTTCACGTGAAACGATGTATTAAGTAACTCTTTATCCTGCTTAATGCCATACTCTGTTTTGCGTGTTTCACGTGAAACAATGCGTTTGCCACTTCTTTTGTTTCGATTCTTTTGTGTGTTTCACGTGAAACAATGCCGCTTTCGTCAATCCAATATGAAAAATTCTTCGTCTTTCGATATGTCGCTTTCGTTCTCTTTTGACATATTTGGTATTGTTATAGTAATCTCTGTAAAGGTTTCTCCTACGATTTTTCTTGTTTTTATGTCAAAATTGCTCGATTTAGCTTGGTCTATGGCACGCAAAATAGCGTTGCTAAACGATGATATGTCCTTATATTGCTTGGCATTTTTTGCACAAGCTGTTATTTCGCTTGCGTTTTCCTCTGATTTGTTTATGTAATTGTCAACTAATATCTCGGCGTTTGCTACATTTAAACCGTCTTTTACTATGCGTTCTAATAGCTCTTCTCTCTTTTCTTTATCGAATACTCTTAATAAAGCTCTTGCGTGACGTTCTGTAAGCTTGTTTTTTAGTATGTATTCTCTTTCACTTGTAGAAAATCTTAATAATCTTAGCTTATTTGCTATAAATGATTGGCTAACAGATAACTTTTCCGCCACCTGCTCTTGTGTTAACCCGTATGTATCAATTAATGTTTCTATTGCGGCTGCTTGCTCGAAAACGTTTAAATCTTCCCTTATCAAATTTTCTATTATTGATATTTCTGCCGATTTTTCGTCGTCTACATCAATGATTATACAAGGAATGCAGGGCATATTTAACTCTTTTGTGGCTCTTAATCTTCTCTCCCCTGATACTAATTCGTAATTTTCCCCTGTTTTGCGTACAGTTATTGGCTGAATTACGCCAAATTGCTTAATGCTATCTGCTAATTTGATTATAGAATCGTCTTGAAAGTCTTTTCTTGGTTGATTTGGGTTGGGTACGATTAAATTGGTGCTTATGAGATGTACTCTACTGCTTTGTTCGGTGCTTTCTTTGGTTAATTCTGCCTGTGTCATTTTAAAATTCCTCTCTTTTCTTATCTGTTTACCGTTGCTTTTTCATTTTGATTTGTATTTGTTGCTAATTTCTTTTAGCTACACAATACATTCTTTCTTCTATATTTTACACCACTGCTGCTGTGCATTTTGCCGAATTAGGCTGATGTTTTACCAATGTTTGCCTGTTTTTGCTTGATTTCATATCGTAAAATGGAAAAATATGGAAAATATGCCAAAATATGATTGTACAGCTTTGCACAAGCAAGAAAATAGAGCCGCTATAAATCTTTGGCTTGCGTTCCTTACACGCCTGTATAGTCAAAAGGCGCGCTGGCTCAGATAGTTATAATGCTTGCGATTTTAAAGCAGACGTTTTTGTAGGGAACATCTGCGAAATTGTTCGCTTAATTGGTGCTTTTGCTACTTTTGACGGTCTTGCAAAACTGATTATAAACTAATGCTAATAGGCTCAACAAAGGCGATGGGATTTTATAAATAGCTGAAAAACCGGTGCAATGTACGGAGTGAGCTTGCCTTAAGATGAATGAAATTAGCAAGGCTTTTGTAAAATCTTAAAATGTGAGTGCTTGAACAAAAAACAGACTATGGTCTGACAAAGCTCCTTAAGCTGAACGAGCTTGCTGATGGCATCCGACCTGTAACAAAAGCTTCACCGAAAACAGGAAAAACGTTAAAATAAGCAGAGAATAGCTGCACAAGGCTTGACTATGCGCAAAACCCTTTGCACCTGTTCTTTGATGCTAAAAAAGCTTAATTTTGCCTAAAAGTCTTAACTTGTAAGGAACACCGATCGAAAGCGAATAATGAGCCAAATTGAGTAAAGAATTGCCCTAAAAGCATTGCTGTACGTAAAGCCCTGATGCCTGCTCCTCGATACCCGAAATAAGCCCGATTTTGCATAAAAGCCTTGACTCACAAGGAACATCTGGCAAAAACCGGCGATACGCCGAACTGAGCAGGAATTTGCTTTGAAAAAGCATTGCTACACGTGGCAACTCTGATACTTACTTGTTAAAGCCTAAAATAAGCCTAATTTTGCCGCAAATCCTTGATTTACAGTGAAACTCCTGCTTGAGTTGACAAAATGCCTAATTTGCATGGCAAATGGCGCGAAAAGATACGCGCGATAAGCGGAAGCTCTACTAAATTACGAACACGCCTAAAATGAGCCCGATTTTGCAACAAATCCTTGATTTACAGTGAAACTCCTGCTTGAGTTGACAAATTGCCTAATTTGCGTGGCAAATGGTGCGAAAAAACATGTGATAAGCGGAAGTTCTACTAAATTACGAACACGCCTAAAATAAGCTGATTTTGGCTTGATTGTCGTGCTTACAGGTAAATTCGGTCAAAACAAACAAAAGTATTAAATTACGCGTATATTTGCCTTATAAAGCAATGTTTTCAATCGAAATGTGCTATGCAACGTAGAAAGCGTGAAAATCGTGTGATTTCTTGTGATTTAAGCGCTTTTCAGTAAAAAAGCTCTCTTAAAATGGTGCTTTATTTAAAATTGGCTGAATTTTGCACAAAATGTTTAAATTATCTATAAAAATCGCCACAGGGCAGGACTTTTTGCAATACAACCGACTTTTCCTCGGTACAGGAGCAGAGAAGGGTAACGAAAAACATTTAATGACTAAATATGCAAATTTGCGAATATTTAATTACAAATTACAAAAACAGACGTGTCTGAGTTAATTTTTAATTATCGACACAGGGTCAACCGAAATGCAAAAATCTAAGAATTTCAAGAAAAACATCAAAATTGCATAAATATTCGATATTTTGCATATGTATTCAAATCATTGAGCTGATATGCTAAAATCTCAAACGTGACAAGCGTTGCGTTACGCACTTTACAACAAAAAGCACCACCCGGAATAGCCATTTGGCTATGGGTAGTGCTTTGAGTGTTTAGCGAACAACCTTTTTACTTCTGAACTTATATATGGCTGATTCTCAATTAAATTAAGCAAAAGCTTTGCATCGCTAAATTTTAAGTGTTTTTTGCAAGGTGCTGATTTAGAAATGTCAATCGCTTGCAACACTAAAACTCTCTTACTTGCCCTTGCGACACATTTTAACGGCGATGAGAGGCTGATTTAGCCTCATTTTAAGCATTTGAGCAAAAGTAAAGGGATTTTAGCTCATGCACGCATAGCGCGTGGAATTACGCGTATTTTACGTTAATATTAATGATTTCCTTTGGGCGTACAACCTTGCCATCAAATAACGCAAAGCCCTTAACTGCATCTGCAAAAGACTTTTCCGGTCTATATGCCTCTGTATGTGTTAATGGATTTACAAAAGCAATTGCGCGCTTTGTTCTAATCATAATATTGTCAGTTGCGCCACCCTCTGTTTTTGCTACGTTGTTGGAAAGCTTAACTGTTACATTACCGTACATAGCAACTCTGCCGTTCTTAAGCATTTCGGAGTTGTCTGTATCCTTTGTGGTGTATGCTTGCTTGAAAAGCTTATAAAAACGAGGTGAAACGGTAATGGTAATACCTGATGCCATATTTACATCGTTTTCCTGAAGCTTTTGAATTGCATCATCAAGAATTGATAATACATTTGAGCTATCAACAACTGTTGGTAATGCTGTAAGTGTCGGAACGCTTTCATCTGTTGCCATGTTAGCGATAAACTTGTCCATTTCGTTAGCTAAAGCCTCACTTGTTTCAGCTGAAAGTGCGTCCATAAGACCACCAACTGCCTGAGCCTTGTCAATATCGCCAACCTTGTAGTTAAAGTATCTGATTTGATTGATGTTAAGGATTGTGGATGTGTCCTCAAGCTCCTCTGCCTCATCAATTTCACCACTTGCGTTGGCTCTTTCGAGAGTTTTGATAGTAGGCTTGCCCACACCGAGAATATGTACGCTATCGCCCTTTTTGGACACTAAGCCCTCATATTGTCTGTTGCAATCCTCAACGAAAACGCAAGCGCGCTCCAATTCTCTGTTAATTGTTTCCTCCCATACGGAAGGGATAAAGTTACTGTATGCCATAAATTTTACTCCTTTTTAAATTTCTGCGAAAAGTTAGTCAAAAACCTATCGGGTTTAAGTTATAAGCTCGCAAAACCAAGCTAAAGGTATCAAAAATACTTGAAATTGCGAACTAAAATGCGAAAAGGAAGAATTGATTACCAATATTTGCCTTATACAAATAAATTTTGTATAATTAGATTTGCATAATTTGCTAAATCAAGAACGAATACGACTTTAAAGCACGGGGTTGCTTTTTCTTGCGTATGTGCTGATTTACCAATGCTGCTGACTTTGACGTATCTTTGTATAGTTACGTCTGATTTCCTCTTGGGACATATTCAAAACCTGCTCCTTGGTGAAAAATGCTTGCTCTGTCTTAGAGCTTGAGGAAAGGGAGCCGACGCCGCTGTTGGCACTTGCCAAGGCATAAGCAAGCTTTTTTCTTGAATGCTCCTCTGTGGAGCTTACAATTGCGTTAAAGCAGGAATAAACCTGTGCAAGAGTAGGGTTTTGAATAATCAAGCGTAAAAGCTCATTAAAATCCTTGTTATTTCTAAGATTTTCAATGTTAACGCTTGGAAACTGTGACTTTAGCTCGTTTTCGCTATCAATATTGAAAAAATCCTTTAAGGATGTGGCTTTAGCCTCTGAATTCCTTATATTTTCAACACTTTCGTCTGTATCAATGTTATTTTCTGCATTTTCGCCAATATCGATGCTATTATCTGCCTTTTCACCAGCATTGGCACTGTTTTCAATGCTTTCTCCGGCTTTGGCACTGCTTTCGTTGTTTTGCTTGAAATCCATTGCTTCCTCGGCGTTTTCTTTAGAATTGCTTGGCTTTGCTACATTTTCCTTTGAAATTGCCGGATTTACAGTGTTTTGGCTCAAATTCATTGAATTATCGCCGTTTTTGGCTGAAAACTCCTTATGCTCGTGGATTTTCTTGACTTTTTCACGGTTTTCCTCTTTTATGCTCAAATCGCTTGCATTAGCAAAGCTTTCGTTGGAAATGCCTGAATTTACATCACTTTCGGTTAAAAACCTTGAATTATCAGCATTTTTTCTTGCTTCATCGGACTTTTGGCTGTTTTTAAGGCTATTTCCTTGATTTTGGTTATGCTTTGCTTGAAAATCCTCATTTTTTAACAAAATTCTTAACCCAGTGGCTGAATTTACACTGTTTTCGTGACTTTTTTGGTTAATTTCTTTGTTCATTTAGTTTTGCACAAAAAATGTGGAAAAATATCAAATTATCGACACAGGGTCGCCTGTTTTTGATTTTTTCAACATCTCAAGCTCCTTTCTTAGCTTAGTAATTTCGCTCTCTTTTTCTGCCTCGATTTGCTTCAAAATAGATGTTTTGTTGCTTATTGCTCCCTCAGGATAAGCTCGAATATAGGTCTCTAATGAGATTTTTCCGTTCTTTAAGCAGTTGTCAAGCATATTGATATCTGATGCAACACTTGCCTTTGTTCCCTTGGTTGGCTCAACGACTACATCAAAAAGAGCGTTTTCGTATTCGCTTGATGAAAAATGGTCGCAAACCTCGTATTCGTTGCCATCCTCATCCTTCTTTGTTCTTACAAATTCCTTATCGTAATAGTAAAGCCTAATAAATTGTGCAAGGACTAAGCCTTGCTTTTTCTTTACCTCCCAAAAGGTTGAGCGCAATTCCTCAATTGGAACCTCTGCCTGTGCTTGCAATTGCGCTATTGCAACGCCTGACATATTGGTGCTAAGGGTATCGCCTGATAAAATTTCCGATGAGCCTGTTGCTATTCTTGTAAGCTCAGTTAGTGTGTCGGTTATTTCCATTGGTACCTTGGAAAGAGCTTCCTCACTCATTTTTTTAATACCGTTTCCTGTTCCCGAATAATCAATTAGGACCTGTCCCGGTGAATTTGAAATTTTTTGTCCCTTAAGTGCATTAGGTAATGCAATATACTTGCCCCAAGCACATTGCTGTGCGTTTAACAGGCTCATTGCAATGTTGAAATTAATAGCCTTTTGGTTAGGAATTATGCCCTCAACCTCTGAAATACCATATATTGAGCCTTCTCGTCTTTCATAATAGCCACATACAATAGGGTATAGGGAGGCAGAGAAGGCTTTTCTTTTGCCTAAGCTTTGCAAGTATTCAAGCTTTTTTGAAAAATTGCTGTTTTCGCTATTGACGTCAAGCTCAGCAAAAGCGTTTTTGTCATTTCCTTGCTTTTTGTCGTCATTTATAAGATAATCTACACTTGATTTGTCTGGCGAAAGCTTAAAGGGCTTGTTTACTATACTGAATTTTGTTGCTCTTTCGCACCAAACCTCACCATTTATTCGGAAATATCTTGTTAAAAGAGTGACAAATTTAGTCTTTTCTTTGTTTTCGTCCTCTTCGTCGGTTAAATTGATTGATTTTTTTAGGTCATCGTCACAAATATCATAAATATATGACGGCTCTGTGCTTGAAGCAATTAAAATCCATTTTTGCTTTTGCTCGTCAAGCTCATAAGGATTTGAAAAGAAAATGTTTAAGGGGTCGATTATTTCGCATCTTACATCTCCCTCAATGTAGCCTGATGGACTAATAGCATATTTGTCCCAATAATAATGATAAAAATACGAGCCCTTTTTAATACCATCATCAATTGCAAGCTTGTCAAGTCCCTCTTGGTTAAATTCCTTTTGTAAGCTTTGACAAAATGCGTTTAGCTTTTCCAAATCATTATTTTGAGAGTAAGCCTTATAAATAATTTTTACAGGAGTTGAAAGAATACTTGATTTTTTGCTTCTGCAAATCATTTTTACTATGTTTACAACCGGTCTTGGCAGGTTTTTTGTAGCCTCGGTTGGCAGTGGCCATTGACGTCCCTCGTAAAAATCAATATTTTGTGGGATTTTGCGTCTTAGACCTAAGCTGTTTTGATAGTCAATGCCTTCTTTATAGTAGGACCATAGCTGAGTTTCCTCTTCGTTTAGTGATTTTTGCCATTGAGCCACAGGTCAATCACCTCCTCGTAGGAAAGCTTATTCTTTTCTTCCTCTTTTATTGATGAAAGAACATAATTAAACTCTTTTTCAAGAGCGCTTAATCGCTCCTCCATCTCCTTTAATAGTTTGTTTTTGTTCATGTTACCACTCCATAAATTTGTTTGTTTCCTCTTGGGGATTATTATAAAATTGTGCCAAAACATCCACACCTGTGTCGATAATTTCCATTTTATGCGTATAATCGCCACCTATGTAATGAGCTATTGCACTTGCCATAACAAGGTCATCGTGGCTACCGCTTGCAGCTCCTGTTTTGCCACCAACACCACGCACAAAGGAGCTAAGCTCCTTTAATGTTTCTCTGTCGGTTTCAAGGTCAATGCTTTCTCTCATTATGGCTACAAGATTGGAAATTATAATGGGCTTAGTTGAGGATGTAGTTAAAAAGCCGTATCTATGCTCGGGCAAGCTTATACTTTTATTTTGCAGCCCTTGGGAATACAGATTTGTATAGCCTAAATCGTGTAAAACACGCACGGGGTGACGTGAGTAGTTGATTTCAACTGCGATAAAGGCATTATTATAATATGTACCTAAGCAATAAAGCTGCTCGGCAAACAAATCCTCGTCTATGTGCTTAACTCTTAAGGTGGCTACGCAACGACCGTTTGTGTTGTCTAAAACCTTGGCTGTAAAGTAGTCCTCGCCACATCCTGCAGTATCAGCACCAATTACATAGGGCTTTTTGTAGGTAATTCCGTCCTTTGTAATGCAATAAGGCTTTTCCACAATACTAATAAAGCCATTTGTATCATCAATAAGCTCAATATCCGTAATTCTCCTTTCACAACCGACAATTTCGTTCTTATCATTATAAATGGGAAGTAGCTTTTTTTCATATTTAAAGCTACCCTGTGTGGATAAAACGTCGAATCTGCTTAAATAATTCGATATAATGTCCTTATCAAAAACGCAATCGCCAGAAACGATAAATGCCTCCTCCGGAGAGCAAGGATATTCCTGTTTTATTGAGCTTTTGTCTATGTAGCTTGCATACTTTTTAGCATACCAGGTTATTTGTTCACGACTAAGCCCCTTTTGTTCAAGGATTTTTAGTCGTTCAATCAGCCATTTGTCCTTTGTTTCTAAAAATTCGTACTCATTTGATACATATTCCTTAGTTTTCCACCATTCATAGAATAAATTGTGGCAAGAGCCATTGTCCCAAAGAGCCTTTGCCTCATTAAAGCCATTGGCTGTTGTTTCATAAACGCACAAGGCATCCTGAGTTGCCGCCTCGGCAATTGACTTTTGCAAATCGGAAATTGAGCATTTATAAAATGCAACCTCGGAAAAGTGAATAAAGGAAAGAGTTCTGCTTCTACCCACGTTTGAGGAAGCAGAGGCTATTCGCCAAGAGGAATTTAGCTTATCAAAGAAAAGCTCGTTGACTGAGTTAAACTTTTCCTTAGGCTTTAGAATTTTTGGCAGGTCATTGTACATAGCCTTTGCCTTGTCGGTAAATATTGCCTTTGTGTTATCGTCCCTGTCTGCTACCGTAAAGCCCGAAAAGTTCTTTCTGACTATTGCAAAGGATAGCTGAATTGCTGTTATTAATGTGGTAAAGCCCTGTTGCCTTCCCTTTAGTATAAAAAAGGGTTTTTGCCGACCCAGTGTTTCTAATTTGGCAATAAAGTCCTTTTGTACATCATTTAAAAAGAAGGGAGTTGTCCTTCTTTTCTTATCAACCACACAAAAGCAACATTCAATTAATAAGTAAGGCCTTTCAAACACCTCGTTTCTTAAATTTTCCTCGCTTAGTATTTTTCTGGCAATTGCCTCGGTTAATAATTTGTCATCATCAATGCTTTGATTTTCATTCCATAGCTTTTTGCGTTTTTCTGTCAGGCAGTCTATTGTTATTAATTTTCTCACCTCCCTTCTGCATTTCATTATTGCATAAAAAAAGCGGTGTCATCCGTCCCTCTTTTGTTGGATTGTGAGATTTTTGTTCACGTGCGTGCCTTATTTTGTATTTTTCCTTGACATAATAATTTTAAAGTGTTATACTTTATTAAAATTAATATAAAGGGGAATTTTAAAAATGAAGGCTGTTGTAACTGTTATAGGTAAGGACTCTGTTGGTATTATTGCAGAGGTAAGTGCTGAGTGCGCAAAGCACAATGCAAATATTGTTGATATTACTCAAAGTGTTCTTAAGGACTATTTTGCCATGATTATGCTTGTTGAAATAGATAATATGAAAACCGAATTTTCTTCTTTCCAAAAGGAGCTTAACACTCTTGGTGAAAGAAAGGGTCTTGATATTCGCGCTATGCACGAGGACATCTTTAATACAATGCACAGAATATAAGGAGTGTTGACATGCTGAATATAAATGACATTCTTGAAACCGTAAATATGATTAAGCAGGAAAACCTTGATATTCGTACCATTACTATGGGAATTTCATTGTTTGATTGCATAAGTGACGACCAGAAAAAGCTTGAAAGCAAGGTTTACGACAAAATTACAAAAAGTGCGGAAAATCTTGTAAAAACAGCTATTGATCTTGAAAATACCTATGGTATTCCGATTATTAATAAGCGTGTTTCCGTAACACCAATGGCACTTGTTGGTGCTAACTGTGACAAGGACGGCTTTGTAAGACTTGCACAGGTTATGGAAAGAGCAGCAGACACTCTTGGCATTAACTTTATCGGTGGCTTTGGCGCATTGGTACAAAAGGGTATGACAAGAGGCGCGCAAAACCTAATTGAGTCAATTCCCGAGGCTCTTGCAACCACAAATAAGGTTTGCTCCAGCATTAACGTAGCATCTACCAAGGCAGGTATTAATATGGATGCTGTTAAGAAAATGGGCGAAATTATGAAGGAAACTGCATACCTTACAAGAGATAGAGATTCTATTGGCTGTGCCAAGCTTGTTGTTTTCTCCAATATTCCGGAGGATAACCCGTTTATGGCAGGCGCTATGCACGGTATGGGTGAGCCTGAAACCGTAATTAACGTTGGCGTTTCCGGTCCGGGTGTTGTTGCCTCTGCTATTAAGCGTGAGGGAGATTGTGATTTTTCACATCTTGCCGACGTTATTAAGAAAACCGCATTCAAAATTACAAGAGTTGGTCAGCTAATTGCTTATGAGGCATCAAAAAGACTTAATACTCCATATGGTATAATCGACTTATCTCTTGCTCCAACTCCTGCAGTTGGTGACTCTGTTGCTCATATTCTTGAAAATATGGGACTTGAAAAGTGTGGCTGTCACGGTACAACCGCTGCCCTTGCTATGCTTAATGACGCAGTTAAAAAGGGTGGAGTTATGGCATCCTCCCACGTTGGTGGCTTAAGTGGCGCATTTATTCCTGTATCTGAGGATGCCGGTATGATTTCCGCAGCTGAGTGCGGTGCGCTTTCCATTGAAAAGCTTGAGGCTATGACTGCTGTTTGCTCCGTTGGTCTTGATATGATTGCAGTACCGGGAGATACAAGCGCATCTACCTTAAGTGGTATTATTGCTGACGAAATTGCAATCGGTGTTATAAATAATAAAACAACTGCTGTTCGCTTAATTCCTGTACACGGTAAGGGCGTTGGCGAAAGCGTTGAATTTGGTGGACTTTTAGGTCACGCACCAATTATGAAGCTAAGCGATTACTCCTCAGAGGAGTTTATTGCAAGGGGTGGACGTATTCCTGCTCCTATTCATAGCTTGAGAAACTAAAACGAGGTGATTTTATGAAGAATTTAGATACTATTTGCGTTCAAGGTGGCTACACTCCGAAAAGTGGCGACCCAAGAGTTGTGCCGATTGTTCAAAGCACAACCTACGCATACGAAACCGCAGGGGAGCTTGCCGACCTTTTTGATTTAAAGGCTGATGGCTATTTCTATACACGCTTGGCCAACCCAACAGTTGACGCATTTGAAAAAAAGCTTTGCCAGCTTGACGGTGGCTCTTGCGCTGTTGCAACAGCATCGGGTATGAGTGCAACCTTACTTGCAATCTTAAATATTTGTGGCGCAGGAGATAACGTTGTTTCCTCACGTGCAATTTACGGTGGTAGCTACAACTTGTTTTCCGTAACCTTGCCAAAATATGGTATTGAGTGCCGTTTCTTCGACCCTGACGCATCAAAGGAAGAAATTGAAAAGCTTGTTGATGAAAAAACAAAGGTAATTTTTGCAGAAACAATTGCAAATCCTACAATTGTAGTTACTGATTTTGATAAGCTTGCCCAAATTGCAAAAGCAAACAAGGTAATTTTTATGGTAGATAACACTCTTGTAACTCCTGTGTTATTCAGACCTCTTGATTTTGGCGCAAATGTTGTTGTTTACTCCTCATCAAAATACCTTGACGGACATGCAGTAGCTCTTGGTGGCTGTATTGTTGACGGTGGTAACTTTGATTTTAATGAAACAAACAGATACGAGGAATTTTTAAAGCCTGATGAAAGCTATCACGGACTTGTATATGCAACTCTTGGCAAAACAGCCTTTGGAGTTAAGTGCAGAGTACAAATGATGCGTGACTTAGGTGCTATGATGAGCCCACAAAACGCATTTTTAACTAACTTAGGTATGGAAACTTTAGCACTAAGAATGGAAAGACACTCCGAAAATGCTAAAAAGGTTGCAGAATTTTTATCAAAGCATCCAAAGGTAGAGTGGGTTAAGCATCCATCTCTTGAAAGTGACCCATATCACGCACTTGCTGAAAAGTATATGCCAAAGGGTCAGGGCGGTATGATGAGCTTTGGCGTTAAGGGCGGCTCACAAAAAGCATCTGAATTTATGGAAAAATTAAATATGATAACAATAGTTACTCACGTAGCAGATGCAAGAAGCTGTGTTTTACACCCCGCATCAACCACACACAGACAGTTGTCCTCGGCTGACTTAGAGGCAATCGGAATTAAGGACAACCTAATTCGCTTATCTGTGGGAATTGAAAACTCACAGGATATTATTGATGACATTGAACAGGCTCTTGCAAGCATCTAAGCTTGAAAAGTGTCAACACGTGTCGATAAAATGAAATTCAGGAGGCTAAAATGCCAATTATAATTCCACAGGATATTCCTGCATACGCAACCCTTGAAAAGGAAAACATTTTCGTTATGGAAAGTGAAAGGGCTATGACACAGGATATACGTCCTATTGAAATTGCAATTCTCAATTTAATGCCCACTAAAATCGAAACTGAAACTCAGCTTATAAGACTTCTTTCAAATTCTCCTTTGCAAATTAAGGTTACCTTAATCGGTACAGAGAGCTATGTAGGTACACATACCTCTTTAGGCCATTTGCAAAAATTTTATAAAACCTTCTCCGAGGTTAAAAACAGACACTTTGACGGTATGATTATTACAGGTGCGCCTGTTGAAACCTTAGATTTTGAGGAGGTTAAGTATTGGAAGGAGCTTACCGAAATATTTGACTTTGCCGAGAAAAACGTTCAAAGCACAATATTTATTTGCTGGGGAGCTCAGGCAGCATTCCATTACTACTATGGACTTGACAAGCAGCCCTTAAGCAAAAAGCTGTTTGGAGTATTCAAGCATAAAAAGTTTGTAAAATTCGACCCTATTTTAAAGGGTACAGACGAGGAATTTTATATTCCACACTCAAGACATACAACAGTTTTGACCGAGGACATTATGGGCGTTGAGGATTTATTAATCCTTGCGGGAAGTGATGAGGTAGGCGCATCTGTTGTTAGGTCAAACGATGGCAGACGCATCTTTTTAATGGGTCATATGGAGTATGACAAGGACACTCTTGCCAAGGAATATTTCCGTGACTTAGAAAAGGGGCTTCCAATTGAAGAGCCAAAGAACTACTTTAGGGATGAGGCAAAAACCAAAATCGTTCCCAATTGGTACTCCACAGCCAACCTAATATACTCTAACTGGCTAAACTACTACGTATATCAGGTAACCCCATACGACATAAAGAGAATATAAACAAAAACAGGTGTGCTTTTGAATAGTACACCTGTTTAATAACAAGAAAAAGTCGCACCCTGTGTCAATAATCGACACAGGGTGCGGTTTTATAGATAAAAAGGAAGGATAATAAATCCTTCCTTAGTAATTGTTATTCGTTATTTGCTAACTGTGTGTCGATTATTTCTTTAAGAGTGGTATAATTCGTTGAAGCTTTAATTGAAGCAATAATTACACCGTTTTCATCAAGAATAATTGTAATCGGGTAGGAATCGCCACCACCGAGCATCTTAAAGTATGCTTCATCAGAATTTACATCGTCCTCGTCTAAGGGTACGTCTTTTACAAAAATTATATCTGAGTCCTTGTAATGTGTATCTATATATTCGGAGGCAGTATCAAAATCTCTGTGCGTATGTACAGCAACAACTGTTACTGTGTCCTTGTATTCTGTTGCAATAGTGTCAAAGTATGGTAACTCCTCAATACATCCGCCACACCAAGTGCCCCAGAAGTTAATAACTGTAATTTTACCCTTGTTGTCAGCAGGATCAAAGGTAGCGCCTGTTTTTCCGTTTTCATCAAAGACTTCCATTTCGTAGCCGTAGCAGGCATTGCCGACAGCGTTGCCGAGTTCTGCGTTTTCCTTTTCCCCATCCTCTTCAAGATGCACGTCTGCCTTTTTGAAAACAGCCTCGAAAATATCAACACTTGTTTCCATAAGATTATTTAGTGCGTCATCAACTGCTTGCTGGTCACAGGATGTAAACGCAAATGATACTACAATTAATAGTGCGCTAAGAAGTAATACGCTAAGCTTTTTCATAGTGATTTTAACCCTTTCAAGTTACTTGTATTATAATTTTAGCATTAAATTTAACTTATGTCAATAGGCATTAGATTTAAATTATTCTTGCATATATTTATATAATATGGTAAAATATATATAAGAAATTAACTAAGGAGGGCGAAAATGAGACCTTTTACTAAATTTTTACGTACTCAGCTTGGTTTTTTTAAGGGCTTTATTTCAAGCTGCTCCTTAGAAACAGCAAGAAAAAATCAAGACCGTCTTGGCAAGCTGATGGCATCTATGCACAAGGCAGACGTTACCTATGATGATTTTTTAATCGGAGAAATGGAAGCATCATTCATAACACCAAAGGACGAGGTTTCCAAGGGAGTTATATTATATCTTCACGGCGGTGGCTATACCTGTGGTGACTTAGACTATGCAAAGGGCTTTGCCACAATGCTAAGCGCTAAGTGTGGTATTAAGGTTTTATGTATTGCTTATCGCTTAGCTCCCGAGTACCCATATCCTTGCGCCCTTGATGATTGCGCTGAAGCATATGGCTATTTGCTTTCCCACGGATATGGACCCGAAAGCATTGTTTTGTGCGGAGAAAGCGCAGGTGGCGGACTTTGCTATTCCTTATGCTTAAAGCTAAAGGAAAAGAGCAGAGTAATGCCTGCCGGTATAATTGCAATTTCTCCGTGGACAGACTTAACGTCAAGTGGTGAGTCCTATGAAATAAACAAGGAAATTGACCCTTCTATGACAAAGGAAAGGCTACAATATTACGCTGACTTTTATATCTACGGTGGGGACAAAAAGGGCAAAAAACGTACACGTCCCTTGACCAATTCCAATTCAGAGGAGGATTTGGCTCAAAAATCAGCCCCGCTTATTTCCCCTGCGTTTGGTGACCTTGAAAAAATGCCACCATCACTTATTTTTGTAGGTGGGGACGAAATAATGCTTGATGATGCAACAAGGGTGCATAAGTCAATTTTGGAAAAGGGAGGAAAAAGCGACCTTATAATTACCCCACATATGTGGCACGGCTATGTTTTATATGGCCTTAAGGAAAATGAGGGAGATTTTGTAAAAATTCGCAAGTTTATAAGGGACAATGTTCCTTTACAAAAAAAGCTTAAGTGGATGAGCCTTGACAATGCAGCAAAAATTTACCCGGCATCAAGGACACGTGCTTGGAGCAATGTTTTCCGTTTGTCAGCAACCCTTGATGAAAAAATTGATAAGGAAATAATGCAAAGCGCCCTTGATGTAACAGTACGTCGCTTCCCATCAATTGCAGTAAGACTAAAAACAGGCTTTTTCTGGTATTATCTTGAGGAAATTCCAAAGGCTCCCGATATTATGAACGAAAAGCCTTACCCTCTGTCACGAATGGTCTTTGACGATATTAGAAAATGCGCCTTTCGTGTTATAGTTTACGAAAACAGAGTAGCGGTAGAGTTTTTCCACGCATTAACTGACGGAAACGGTGGACTTGTATTTTTAAAAACCTTGGTTGCCGAATATTTGTATCAACGCTATGGAATTAAGGTGCCAAGACAGGACGGTATTCTTGACCGTCTTGAAGAGCCCTCAAAGGAGGAATTAGAGGACAGCTTTCCTAAGTATGCAGGTCCCGTTAAGCATCCAAGAATGGAAGAAACCGCCTTTAAGATTGACGGAAAAGCAGAGGAGGACGGATTTAGGACCAATACCACCTTTATAATGTCAGCCTCTCAAATAGCAGAGGAAGCAAAAAAGCGCGGAGTTACAGTAACTGCCTACTTTGTTGCCCTGCTTATTTATACTAATATGCGTTTACAGGAAAAAATAGTGAAAAATCCAAAAAGGAGAAAGCCGCTTAAAATTTTAATTCCTGTAAATTTAAGAAAGCTATTTCCATCAAAAACCCTGCGTAACTTTGTTTTGTACGTAACACCGGGTATTGACCCAAGGTATGGTGAATATACATTTGATGAAATATGCAAAAGCGTTTATCACCAAATGAATTTGGAAATTACCCCTAAAAATATGAGCGCAAGAATTGCTACAAATGTGGGAAACGAGAAATCTATGCTTTTAAAGCTAGCACCCTTGTTCCTTAAAAACTTTGTAATGAAGCTTGTGTTTAACGCAGTTGGCGAAAAAAAGTCAACCTTTACCCTGTCTAACTTAGGTGTTGTAGCCTTGCCACAGGAAATGGCAGAGCATGTTACAAGAATGGACTTTTTATTAAGCGTACAGTCAAAAGCGCCATATAATAGCTCCATTATTACCTATGGGGACAAAATGTACCTAAATATTATTAGAAATATTAAGGAGAGTGTGCTTGAAAGAGAGCTTTATGCAACCTTTAAGGAATTAGGAATAAAGGTTGTGGCAGAAAGCAACTCACGCACAAACAGAAGATAATGTATTGTATTAATTGTGGAATAGAGTTAAGCGACGGGCAAAAGATTTGCCCTATATGCCAGACAAGAGTATATCATCCTGACCTTAAAAAGTCGGACGCATTACCAACCTACCCGAGAAGAGCCTTTAAAAGTGAGGAAATCAATATAAAGGGGCTTTTGTTTGTAGTTACAATTTTGCACTTAATTCCAATTATTTTCTCCATTATTTTTGACTTAAACCTAAATGGAAGAATTGACTGGACAGGATACGTTGTGGGAGCAGTTTTGCTGATTTACGTAACTGCTGTTTTGCCTATGTGGTTCAAAAATCCAAATCCCGTAATTTTTACCCCCTGCTCACTTTTGACAATGGTGGTATTCTTATGGTATATTAACTTTACCGTTGAGGGAGAGTGGTTTTGGACACTTGCATTCCCAATTAGCCTAATGTTTTCAGGCATTGTAATTACTATGGTGACCCTTTTAAGATATATTAAAAGACACAGGCTCTACATTTTCGGTGGTGGCTTTATTGCAACGGGTATTGCAATTACCTTTATAGAGTTTTTCATACACCTAACCTATGAAATTCAGCACGATGGCTTTATTTGGTCCTTGTACCCCTTAGTTTTCTTAGGAATTATAGGACTTACCCTTATCGTTATCGAAATAGTAAAGCCCTTTAAGGAATCCCTTAAAAAGGTGTTCTTTTTGTAAAACTAAGGAAATGGATGTGATTTTATGGTAATAAAAATTTGCAAAATCCTGCTTGCTTTTTTAAGCTGTATCTCCTTTTTAGGCGTTGCGTTTTTTACCTTTATCTACTTTTACGACGGTCTTGATTATATGTATTATAGCCAAGGCGTTGTTAATGCTGTTGTTATAGCTTGTGTAATTATTGCATTGTCACTTGCTCTGCTTGTTCTGGTTATCATACTAATGTTTAAGGGCAATATAGGAGTAAGAATTACTTGCTCTATGTTGCTGATATTCTTCATTCCTGTGTCTATTGTAGCAAGCCTTTTAGGTTCTGCTATTAATTATCTTGGAACGTATGGATGTTCTTATACTGAGGACATTGGAAATTACGGAAATTATGACGTTAAAATATCTAACGATTATTTTCCTCAAAGCATAACAGAGGAAATGACCGTAGTGGATTTTTCATATTTCTATAAATATGTAGATACCTATCAAACGGATATATATCTTGAGGTTAAGTTTTCCGATAAAGGTACTATGGAAAAATACCTGAATAAAGCAAAGGACACCTTTTCGGAAAATGGATTTTTGGAATATGAAAATCCTTATAATTCTAAATATACCGATATAATTGAAAGTGATTTGAGAATTGACTTTGTTGAGCGTGACGATTATAAATATGTTGAAATGAGATGCTATTCTGTTACATATTCTTACGAAGAGCTTACAATAATTTATAACTATACAGACATCGGAAGCGACATACAATATGGTAACAGCAAGGACGACGGAGAATATTATCCACACTATTTAAAGCGCTTTAATGTAGAATTTGATGAAAGCAACAGCGTTTTTAACAAAGTACAAAAACAGTAAAAAGCACATTAACAATTAAAACCTAAAAACGCCTTGAGCTTTTCTCAAGGCGTTTTTGTTATTCATTATTTACGGGTCGTCGGCACACGTCAGTCCCTACAGGGCAAGCAGACCTAACGTCTACTTGCAATGAAATCGAGGCAGAGCCTCGGTGAAATTCGCCTATAGGCGAGTGAAATTTGCTTCGCAAGTGAAATTTTTGCTAACGCAAAAGTGATAGGTAACAATATAAGCAAAAAGGGCGACCAGTGGTCGCCCTTTTTTGTGGGTGTTGTTTGTTTTTTAACGGGAGAACAATGTTCTCCCCTACAAGATAAAAAGAACTGTTGCGTGGGCAACAGTTCTTTTATTTTTATTAGCTTAATGGGTTAAAACCAAGGACATCCATACCGTAGGCAGATGCGTTGTTTTCTTTTAGCATTGTGTCTGCTAAGTATATTGCGCTCTTTACGTATTTAGCTGCGTCTTGGCTTGGAGCAGGTGGCAAAGTATCGCCATCTACATATTCAAGCTCGGTTGTTTCGTTTGTTAGAGCACTTACCACACCTGTGCCGGAGATGGTAATACCCTGACTTGTATAGGACCAGGTGTAGCTATCGCTTGCAACGCTTGCTAAGTCGATTACAACGTCCTTATCGGAGCTTGGCTTGTATATTATAACAAGCTTATCGTTTTCCTCATCGTAGCGAAGCTCAATGTATTGAATAACGCCCTCGTACTCAAGCTCGTCAATAAATGCGTATGAGTTGCTCGCTTCTGCAAATTCGCCCTTTTCCTTAATTAAGTCAGCTATAATTTTAACAAAGCTTTCACCACAAAGCTCACAGGTAAGCTTGCCTGTATGTGCGCAAGATTCCGGTGCAGGTGGATTTACCTCGCCACCGCCTTCGCCGTCGCCTTCACCACCTACGTCGCCTGTTGTATCACCATACATTTTGTCATAGTCATACTGAGTAGCCGGGCAGTTATTACAGGTACGGAATACCTTTTCGGAATCCTCAAGCCATGAGCCCCACTTGTGGTCATATGAGCCATCACGACAGGGTGGAATTTCTTCCCAGCCTGCGTAAAGTGTTGTATCAGCATCAATCTTAGTTAATGTATTAACTCTTGTTGAAATTTCTGCGCCTTCGCTTGTGTACCAGCCTGTAAATGTAAAGTTAGTTCTTACAGGAGTTGGCAATTTGCCAATAGCTTCACCAATTACAACTCTTGTTTCGTATTCCATGCTATTAAGCTTGCCTTCACCGGGCTCGAAGGTAACGATTGCCTTTTCTTCATAGTCAGCGCTATCGTTCTTATCGTTAACTGTGATTACAACCTCGCCACCATCCGGAACTACGTCAACATAGAGGTAGCCATCATCAATTGCACAACCTACTGTGTACATATTTAATGTCTTTTGATAGAAGTCTATATCAACAAGTGGAATTTCCTTACCGTTTTGTGTAACGGTAACGTTTGTCCAGTTATCAGGAATATCAACCTTAACTGTAATTTCTTGATTGAACATAAAATCATCAAGATTGTCGGTTACGCTGAGCCTAATTACGCTATCAGTTCTTTCGGTTACTTGAATTTTTGCATCAAGTGATTCCTTGAGGTACTGAATTAAGTCATTGTAGGAAGCTGCCCAAACACCAAGTCTTGCAAGATGCTCAAGCTTAGATACAGTTGGCTCGTACTTTGTGTAAATTACACCTGAGCTTTGTGCAATTGTATGCAAGCACTCTACTGTAAAGCCACCAAGCTCAACTAACTGTTCAATTGCTTTTTCGTATTGGCTGATTGTAGCCTTGTATAGCTTATATTCACCACTATTGTCAGAAACAAACTCAAACTTACCATCTACCAAGTTGTATGAGCCGCTTTCACGGAATACGTACTTATATTCAGATGGAATAAATTCGTATGAGCCTGCACTATAACCCTTATCAACAAAGGTCTTTTCGTTTTCGTCGAATACGAAGTTAATGTTCATATTCTCGTATGCTGCGTTGTAAACAAAGGACTCTGTGCCAAGATAGCCAACAAGTGCGCCTGTGCCTTCTTCATCTGTTGATGGAGCAGGACCCTTTACAAATGCGCCTGTTGTATCGCCGTTCTTTACAAATACATAGTCACCCTCTGTTTGGTCAGCCTTAGAAATGTAGGAGTTTAAGTCACCCCAAACCTCTCTTGACTTGAGCTGGTCAATTGTGTTATAGAATACGCCTGTATCACCACCGTTACGGTTAGCAGCTAAAGGACCCATTAGGAAATTAGCAACAGATGTAGATGTTGCGCCTAAAGGTGCTGCGAAGGTAATAAGTGGCTGATTTCTAAAGTTGTGTCTAAACCAATACTGTGCCTTTACTACCTCGTCATAAAGTGTTCCTTCACTTGCTACGGCTGAGTAAATACTTGTATGGTTGTAGGAGTGTGAGCCTAAGTCAAATACACCCTTTTCAAAATGCTCCTGCCATATAGAAACAAGTGAATCTGAATAGGTAATTGACATCATTACAGTTGCTTTTGCACCATACTTAGGGAAGAATTCATTGCCCCATGTATATGCTTCAAGATAGTTACCGTCGTCCAAGGACTGTACCCATGCTGCAGGAGCATTATGGAGATATGGTGTTGCAACAGGTAACTCGTACTTTTCCTCATAATTGATGGTGCTGATAGCTCCACAATCCCCATTACGACAGGTTGATACCTTTGTACCAATTGTTGTAGCGGTTGCAGGAGTTTCTATTGTGTACTTACCAAAGTCGTGGCCAAGTGCGTCTGTTGCAAAGCTTCTTGTTTGGAAGCCACATGCACAGGTCATAACTGTATAGCCTGCCGTATCACAGGTAGGAGCTATAACCTCACCCTTAAGTGGGTTAGAGTGCTTACATTCCATAGTTTCCAATTCGCCATATGACTTTTCAATAATGGAATATGGAGTAATATCGTAAACTACGCTCTCCCAATACTGTGGCTCTTTTGTAATTGTAACCTTAATCTTTGTTGTATTTCTTTCAATATCAATATTGAAGGTACATACGCCATTTGAATTTTGAATTACATAGCCACCTGTTCCCTCAGCAGGAACAACAAGCTTATCGCTTATGGTTACCCAATTGTCATTTTCGTAAATTTCAAGCTTAAATGTACGGCCCGGAATTGCTTTTGTAGAAATTTGAAGACCTGCAATATACTTTTCAACTGCAAACTCAAGTGTTGCTACAGGAGTTGGGTTGTATCTTGCATCTGTTGTCCAGAAGGTACCCTGGCTATTATCGGAAAGTGCGCCTGCGCCAAGTACCCAGTCATTATACTTACCGGATACGGAATATGTAGCCTCGGTATTAATTGCTACAGGAAGTCTTTGTGTTTCCTCTGTCTTTGCAAATACCTCAAGCTCATAAATAGCGGCTGGTGTATAACGGCCTGCGTGTGTTACCTTGCCTCTTAGCTTGGTTGTTTCAATTGGTGAGTCAAGCTCAAGCATAAGCTCACAGTTGATACCAATTGATTTTGCATTTTTATCGGAAATTTCGCCAATATATACCCATTCCTCTTTTGCCTCGTCCCAATACTCAAGGTCGTAGGACACATAACAGCCCTCGCCTAAGTTCCAAGCTGCATAGTTAGGAAGAACAAAACGAACAGCACCTATTTCATAGCTTTCCATAAATTCAATGCTAAACCAGTCAGCTGTGTAGTTAGCGCTTTCAACATAGGTATCTGCGTTCCAAGCAGTTACAGCATCACCGTCGTTAATATATCCACCCTTTGTTACTGTATAGAAGGATGAAACCTCAATTCTACCAAGAGTTGCTATGTTTACAAATTTCTCATTTACATAATTGCCACCTGTATATAAGTAGCTTATGTCAGCCTTTTTAAGGTCGTCCTCAGTTGCTGTGTAGTATGCATTTTGTCTTATCGGTGCGCCACCGCACTTAATGCAAAGGTTTTCATATATACCTGTTACGTACTTTGTTGGCTGAACAGAGGTGTACCAGTTCATATCATCATACTCGTGGTCGCCTGTTGCCTTGTGAATAAAGGTGCTTTCCATACCACAGCCGTTAGGACAGTAAATTCTTGTATAGCCATCAAGAGCGCAGGTTGGCTCAACGTGCTCCTCAAGAGTTAAATGCTCCTTCTTTGCAAGTGATGGGTCATCCTTTGCGCCAAGCCTTTGCTGAATACGGCAAATGGTACATCTTTGTACTATTCTACCCTCTGATTCACAGGTTGGCTCGCTGCTTTCGATGATTTCAAAATTATGCTCACAGGTGTTACCTGAGCCTGAACCATCAAGCTCAAATACTGCTGTAAGAGTAATATTTGATGTAACTGTGCTTGTTTCAAAATTCCATACCTTTGATTTGTCACCACCAACACACCAGCCAAAGAATGTCATACCCTTCTTTGTAGGTGTATAGTCGGGAGCTACTACCTTGCCACCCTCTACAATTATTTGGTTAGGTAGCTTTACAGGGTTACCTGCACGGGATGTGTCAAACTTTACTGTGTATGTAGTAGGAGGAATTACCTCTACCCATTTTGCATAGAGAACTGTAAGCTTGCTATTAAACTTATAGTCAGATGTACATTTCTCTTCAAAATCCTCGTCAAGATACCAGCCCTCAATTTCATAGCCTTCCTTTATGGCTTCCGGAAATTCCTCAAGCGCTGTTCCCTTGTCAATTTTAATTTCGCCTTCAAAATCCTCGTCTGCAAACTCTGCGCCTCTGCCGATTTCAAACTCAATTCTTACCTGCTCTTTGGTAGCAGGAGCATCGTTATCACAGGCTGCAAAGCAGAAAAGGAGCAATACTGCAATTATAAGAAGGGAAATTCTTAATAAATTCTTTTTCATTTGTATCTCCTATTTGCGAAATAGTCATTTAAGTCAAGATTCCCCCCGGGAATTAGCCGGGGGGAACCAACCGTTCACCAATGGAATAATTATTCTTCAATAGCAGGGATTGAAATAAATGCTACCTCATCCCAATAGTCTTCACCGTCACTTGCCTGAGGCATAACAATTTGTACAGAAACTACATTTCTTGTATTATCAACAGTTCCGTAAGGAATTACTCTGTTTTCCTTATCAGCATCCTGCTCATAACTTAAGAAGCTTCCTGAGCCTACAAGTGAGTAATCGCTATCACCCTCGTATTGTACCAAAATGTTAAAGGTTGCGCCTTTACCGTGACCCTTAACATAGATTCTGTCCATCTTTGCATAGTTAAGAAGGTTGATTGTAACCTTAACCTCACAAGCCTTACCACAGAATGTACCTCCATTTGGTTCATCCCAGTTACCGTTAACAACACAGCCTACACGAGCAGAGCCGAAGCCGTTAGACATATCAAGCTTTAACTGGTTAGCAGGAGTGTTACCAAGTGTTGAAAGTGTAATGTTGTTAAATTCTTGGTCTTGAACTGCACCACAGCCAAGTGTTCTGCAAGTACGCTCTCTCTTTAAGAAGCCCTCTTGCCATAGTGTCCAGTCATGACCCTTAGCAGGCTTACCAATCATTGTGTTAGATGTTTCACATATCTGGCAGTACTGCGCCTTCAAGCCCGGCTCTGTACATGTTGGCTTTTGATAGTTTTCATCCCAAGCTGTCCAGATGTGGTCATAAGAGCCGTCTGTACAAGGTGTCATCTGTGACCAGTAAGCAAAAAGCTCTGTATCAGCAGCGTATGAGTCAGAACGGGAAGCTACGATTGTATATCCGGCATCCTTGAACCAGCCCTCAAACTTCATAGCAACGTTATCGCAAACCGGTGTTGGAAGTGCGCCGTTAAAGTAACCGTTCTTTTCAACCTCGTATGTATATTTGTTATCTTCAAAGTAACCAACGCCTGTGTTAAACTTAATTGTTACCTTTTCAACAACAGGTTCATTGCCACCCGGTGTTTGACCGTCGTCGTTTCCACCATCACCGTTGCCACCTTCGTTGCCACCTGCTGACTTTTCTTCCCAGATAGCGTAAAGGTCTGTATCTTCTCTAAATGGGTCGCCCGGGTCCCACTCTTGTGTACCCTGCTTGTCGTATGCCCAGAATTTAAAGTTGTAGCCAACCTTTTCAACCTCAGGACACTTGCTTTCTCTTAGCTTAGAGCCCTTTACAAGCTCAACCTCGTCCTTACCGGAGATAATGTCGCCTCCACGTGTAATGAATGTAACTACTACTGTTTCTTCTTCAGGCTCTTCAGGTTCGTTGTTATCTTCACCACAAGCCATAACCAATGGTAAAAGAAGAACGCATGCAAGAGCTAAACAAAGTAGCTTAAATAAAAGTTTTTTGTTCATTGTTAATTCTTCCTTTCATTATTTAACAATTTTAATTTGTAGAGAGCATAGCCCTCCTGCTTTTGCTCTTATATTATATCATTTTATAAAGCTAAAGTCAATTGCAGCCAAATTTTTTAGCGATTTTTGTATTATTGCACAAACTTTTGAGCCTTATAATTAAAGGAAGGTAAATTTTTTGTGCATTTTGCCAACGTCATTGAATACCGTTAACAGTAAATTCACAGTAAATTCAAGCAGAAAACACAAAGGGGTGAAAGCCAAGCTCACACCCCTTTTGAATATATATTGAAATCACGAATTAAAAACCTTATCTGCAATTTCCTTAAGCTTAACATTAACCTCGTGGTTAGTGTTTTCCGGCTCATACTCTACATTCATAGCGCTCTTTTTGCAGAAATATCTGTACATAACAAGGGCTGCTAAATATCTACCGTAATCAAGAGAAAGGTGGAAGCCATCACGGTTAAGAGTATATTCACTGCCCTCCTTAAATTCCGGCAAATCTCTTGCAAGCTCTATTGCATCTCCGCACGGAATTATATCAAAATTGTAATTCTTGGCAATTTTGTTAGTTGTATCAATTATTGCATTATACATTGTTTTTCTATCTCTGTTGTAATATGCAAAGCCCTCGTGATTGCTTGTATCCGCATACGCCCAGGTTCTATGAAAAACAATCTTGGCATTTGGGCACTCTGCCTTGAGATATTTAACAATTTCGCCCAAAAAAGGCTCGTACGTGTCGATAATTCCGGAAAAATGGCTTACCTGCTGAACGGTAATATAGTCCCACTTTTTCTTTTTGAGAGCATCGGGAATAGATATCATTTTAAGCTCTCTTCCGTTTTTCTGATAAGCATAATCAGCCTTGTTATTTACAATATTGTTGTAGTGAGTTTCAAGTGAGCAGCCCCCTATGTACAGGTTACGTACAAAAAGCTCCTCTCCTGATACCTGGTGCAAATATCTTGTTGCATCCTGTGAAAAGCTGTTTCCTATGCAAAGAACGTTCATTTTATATTTCCTCCGGTGTGGTTTTAATTGGCTCTCAAACGGGAGAATAATGCTCTCCCCTGCAAAACGTTAATTTCAATCGTAGGGTTGATTAAAGAATTAACCAACCTCACGCATTTGTAGCCTATCTCTTTTGCTTTGGCAAAAATATCACATTGCTTTAGCAATATATCACTTGCAAAGCAAATATCACTGTGCGAAAAGCACAATATCGTTGCAAATCAGCTATGTTGATTTGCCCTTATTCCTTGATAAGTGCCTCTTTCAAAAAGCTCCTTATCAATATCGTTTATAACGCATACCTTCTTCTTGCTCCATTCAGGGGCTAAAAGCTCCTTGGCTATTCCGTCCCCTGTTACACGCTCTATTACTATATCGGCAGGGAGAATTTCTATTTGGTCGCACACTACCCTTACATACTCTTCCTTTTCCATTGGTGTATATTCGCCATTTTTGTACATACGTCCAAGGCGTGTGCCGTCCAGCACGTGTAAAAGGTGTATTTTTACAAGGTCGGGGTGCAAATCAGCTACACTCCTTGCGGTATTTTTCATATCCTCAAGGGTTTCACCAGGCAAGCCGTTTATAATGTGAATGCCGATTTTTACGTTTGGTGCGCCCTTTCTTAGCCTGTAAAAGCCATCCTTAAAGGTATCAAAATCGTGACCTCTGTTAATAGTCCTTGCAGTTTCGTCATTTGAGCTTTGAAGCCCAAGCTCTACGGTTAAGGGAATTGTATAAGATACCTCGTTTAACACAGCTATAATTCCATCATCAAGGCAGTCTGCCCTTGTTGCTATATCTATCATTACAGCGCCCTCAAATGTGGACACTTCATTTAAAATTTGACGTAAAACGAAGGGGGACGTGTATGTATTTGAGTATGCTTGCAGGTAAGGAATTTGCTTTTGCGTTTTCCACTTGCTGCTTAATTTTTCCACGCCCTGCTCATACTGCTCCCTTAAGGTGAGGTTGGTGCTTGCAAGCCTTGCCCCGCTTCCGCCAAGGCAATAAATACATCCGCCATAGCCGCAGCGTCCGTCAATATTGGGACAGGTGCAGCCTGCGTCAAAAGGAATTTTGGCACACTTTTCGCCAAATCTTTTTCTCAGGTAATAATCGTAGGTGTGATACCTTTTGTTAGTGTCGGAATATTCAAACGGATTTTCCTTAACCTGTGACATTTGCACCCCCCCTTTCAAAAGCTTTTGCGCGCAAACAGAGGCAAAATCCCTTCTATGCCTATTATTTTACTACAAAAAATCCCATTGTGCAATAACTTTTCCAATTTTTTAAAAACTATTGACAAAAACAATTTTATCTGTTATAATACATAAGCAATTGCTACTATGGCTCAGTTGGTAGAGCACATCCTTGGTAAGGATGAGGTCA
>JAGATW010000003.1 GCA_017621085.1 Clostridia bacterium
ACACCTTTCTCGCTTCGGCTCGGTCACACTGTGGCTCTAACACTCCCCGAGTGTTATTCACTACCACAGTGACACTACGTTACCCACTGGAGAAGGCAAATGTAGGTGTAATCATTCCTGCGAATATTTGAATACACAAATTTAAAGTGAATTTAAAAAGCCTTCTCCAGTGGGAGAAGGTGGCACGCAATAGCGTGACGGATGAGGTGTAATACCCACAAACAAAACGGATACAAATTAAATTTTACACACCATGTAGGGACCGGCGTCCCCGACGGTCCGTAAATATCAAAAAATTCCCACCAACAAAACGGGTACAAATTAAATTTCACACACCTTGTAGGGACCGGCGTCCCCGACGGTCCGCAAATATCAAAAAATTCCCACAAACAAAATTGGCGAAAATTTACGTTTTCAACGATGAAATCTTTGGTTATAAAATAAAAGCAAGTGTACAAAAATGCGTGTTGTTCGCAAAGGGCAACACGCATTTTTGTATTTTACTTGATTATTCGTTTGGATTAATGTATTTTCCGTAGGTTTTTAGGTAGTCAAGTCCTGAGCCGATTGTCATTACTATCATAGCTACGATTAAAACGTAGGATGCAATCCAAAGGGTGTTAACTCTCATACCCTCGTTAATTGCGTATTCAACAAGAATAACAACAATTGCAACAACCTGTGTAACGGTCTTTGCCTTACCGAAGAAGGATGCTGCAACAACACCTGCCTCGGTGTTTGCACATATCATTCTAAGTGAGGTAACGCCAAGCTCTCTTAGGAAAACAATAGCGCAAGCCCATACCATAATGCCGGATAATGGCTTAACTCTTACAGCAATCATAAGTAAAGCGCAGAAAACCATAAACTTGTCAGCAAGAGGGTCCATAAACTTACCAAAGTTGGTGATTAGATTGTACTTTCTTGCAATTTTACCGTCAAGCATATCTGTAAAGGATGTAATCATAAACACAAGAGTGGAAACAAAGCCACAAACAAGTGCGTCAGGAATGTACATCATACAAGCAATAAATACAGGAACTAAAAGCGCCCTTAAAATTGTAAGCTTGTTAGGTAAATTCATTTTTTTCTTTTGAGGCGCTTCGGTTTTCTCCAAGACTTCCTCATTTACATTAGAAACATTTTTTTCGTCCATATAAATCCTCCTATCGGGTGCAATTCTTACAAAATTGCACAGCTATGAATTTATTTCATAAATGTTATGAGTTTATTTAATAAACGTTATGAGCTTGTTACACAAGCGTTATGAATTTCCTTACAGGAAATGTGAGCAAATAAATGCCACCACGTGTCGATAATTTTACAAACGGGTCGTCGGGGACGTCGACCCCTACAAGGAAAATATAATTTATTTTGTTGACCGTTTTGTTCCTCTAAAATCGCTTTCTTTTTTCGGGAGAACAATGTTCTCACCTACAAGTACTCTATAAAACGTGCGTAGCACTCATAACATAGCTTTAGCTATTCATAACGGCGAAGCCTCATAACTTGCGTGAAACGCAATCATAGTTGGCAAGGCCATTAAATTGCCTTGCCACTCAGGTCGTAATCGTCAAGGGTGTCCATAACCCTTACGGTTACAAAATCCCCGACCCTGTGCTTTTTATTTGAGAAAAAGAATACCTTTCCGTCAATGTCGGGGGCATTTTCATAGGTTCTGCCATAGAATGTTTCGGACACGGGGTCAAAGCCCTCGCACAAAACCTCTACGTCCTTGCCTATGTATTTATCTTTTCTTTTTTCAATTACGTTTAGCTGCTCACGCATTATAATGTCGTATCTGTCCTGCTTTACCTGCTCGTCTATTTGACCGTCAAAGTCATAGGCTATTGTGCCTTCCTCACGGGAGTAGGGGAATGCTCCGAAATTGTCAAACTCCACTTCCTTGATAAACTCGCATAGCTGAACAAATTCCTCCTCTGTTTCTGTTGGGAAGCCAACAATTGCAGTTGAGCGAATTGCCATACCGTCAATTTCACGCAAGCGCTTTATAACGGAACGAATTAAATTTTCGTCCCCTTTTCTATTCATTTTTTTCAAAATTCTTGAATTTATGTGCTGTATAGGCAAATCAATATATTTAACAAGCTTAGGATTTGTTTTAAACTCCTCAATCAGCTCATTTGTAATTTTATCAGGATAGCAATAAAGAACTCTTATCCAAGAAATGTCCGTTTCATTTGCCAAGCGATTAATCAGAGTATGTAGCTTATATTCACCATAAAGGTCAATACCATAGGCAGTTGTGTCCTGTCCTATAACTATAAGCTCCTTAATGCCCATATCTACAAGCTCTTTAGCTTCCTTAATCAGCTCGTCCATTGGGCGTGAGCGGAATTTACCTCTGATATAAGGAATGGCGCAATAGGTACAAATATTGTTACAGCCCTCCGAAATTTTAAGGTAAGCAAAGGCATCCCCTGTGGTTACAATTCTGTCCCCACCTAATTCCACCTGATTTTTGTCCTTATATTCAGAATATTTTCTGCCATTTTCAATTTCAAAAACAGCCTTAACTATACTGTGTACACTACCTGTACCAAGGACAGCATCTACCTCGGGAAATTCCTTCAAAATTTCGTCCCTGTATCTTTCGCTTAAGCATCCTGTTACAACAATGCCCTTTAAATTACCGTTTTCCTTGAGCCAGGCTATGTCTAAAATATTGTCAATAGACTCCTTTTTAGCGCTTTCAATAAATGCGCAGGTGTTTATAACAATAATGTCAGCCTCCTCCTCGTTTGGGGTAATTTCATACCCTGCCCCTGCAAGAGCACCAAGCATAACCTCGGTATCAAGTAAATTTTTAGGACATCCTAAGGAAACAAAGCCTATTTTACTCATTACCGCTACCTCTTGTAATAATAGTTAATGCTCCCTTAATTTCACCAAAGCTGTAGCCGTAGCGCATAAGTGCGCCCATCATCTTTTTAAAGTCCTCTGATGAAACACTTGGAAGTGGCATAAACTTGTTTTCGATAATGTATGCGCAATTAGAAGCAAAGTCAATCTTAGAAAGCTCCTTTTGAACATATTCCATTACGTCCTCACGCAAGTAGCCCTTAGTAACAAGCTCGTTAATAATCTTTATTTTTCCGTATTTTTTCTTTAAATAGCCATCGCAAAGCAAGCCTATTTGCTTCTTTTCATCAATATAGCCTCTGTGCTCCATATAAATCGCCATATTTTTGCAAAGCTCATAGGAAAAGCCCTTTGCTTGAAGCTTCATAATAAGAGATTTTTTATTGTTTTCCCCACAGGAAAGAATAGAAAAAGCGGCACGACGAGCGTTATCAAAAAGCATTTCCTCTCTTATAGCCAAGAATCTCTTATCATCAATCATCTCACCCTCTTCAATGTCAAATCTTTCATACTGCTCGTTGGAAACAAGCATTTCAAAATTTGTGCCCATTGTTGACTTAATGCAATAAACTCTGCCAGCGGGTGTCTTTTTTATTTTCTCTACTGTGTAATAAATTTCTTTTTCCATAGTTTTATTAATCCAATTTAAGCGCGTCTAAATCAAAATCATCTGAATCAAAGCTGAATTCGTCAGTATCGACTGTTTCTCCATTTGCAATTTTTGTTAAAATCTTTGTTTCAAGCTCCTTCATAATTTCGGGATTGTCTTCAAAGTACTTTCTTGTATTGTCCTTACCCTGAGCAACCTTTTGTCCGTTATATGAGAACCAAGAGCCACTCTTTTCTACAATGCCAAGCTCGATTGCAACATCCATAATTTCAGAGGATTTAGAAATACCTGAGCCATAAAGAATGTCAAACTCGGCAGACTTAAACGGTGGGGCTACCTTATTTTTAACAACCTTACATTTTACGTGGTTACCGTAAGCCTCAGAGCCATTTTTAAGCACGTCAGCCTTTCTTACCTCAATTCTTACAGAGGCGTAGAATTTAAGGGCGCGACCGCCTGTTGTAGTTTCCGGGTTACCATACATAACATTAAGCTTTTCACGAAGCTGGTTAATAAAAATAACAATACAGTTAGTTTTAGAAATAGCTCCCGATAGCTTTCTTAATGCCTGTGACATAAGTCTTGCTTGAAGACCCATATGAGAATCTCCCATTGAGCCCTCAATTTCCTGTCTTGGAACAAGAGCTGCAACGGAGTCAATAACAATAATATCAACAGCACCTGAGTTTACAAGCTTTTCTGTAATTTCAAGAGCCTGCTCACCACTATCCGGCTGAGATACCAAAAGCTCGTCAATATTAACGCCGATTGCCTTTGCATATACAGGGTCAAGTGCATGCTCTGCGTCAATAAATGCAGCAGTTCCACCAAGCTTTTGCGCCTCTGCCACGGAGTGAAGGGCAACTGTTGTTTTACCTGAGGATTCAGGACCGTAAATTTCTACAATTCTTCCTCTTGGAAGTCCGCCTACGCCAAGAGCTAAGTCAAGATTTAATGAGCCTGTTGAAACGGAGCTAATTTGCATATCGGCTCGCTCTCCAAGTCTTCTTATAGCTTCCTCGCCACAATCCTTTTTAATTTGGCTTAAAGCCGTTTCCAAGGCTTTCTTTTTGTCCTCTGCGGACTCAATTGCTACTGCCTTGGTAGTAGCTTTAGTCGCTTTTTTTGCCATTTTTATTCCTTTCGCTTATGTTAACAGGTAGCACTGTCAAGTCGCCAGCCATTGCCCTCGTTAACAATTGTTACCTTTACCTCTTCATTTTTGGTTGTTTTAATTGTTGCCTCAATAAAGCGTCTTGAAATCTTAATTATGTTAATGGTGTTAAAATCATACTCTGCCACCTTTTCCACAAGAGGCTCGTAATCTGTATTAACAAAAATCCATCCGTCATATTTGTCCTCAAGTGTCATATATCTTGGCTGAATTGAGCCTTGATTAATCTCACTTTGAGCTCCCCCAAAGGCAAGACCTATTAAGGACTCCGCATAAGTTTCGGAAAAAACCTCATATGTTCTTTCCACAAGCTTATTTTTTAAAGCATATTTTTCGTTTTCGTAAGCCTGCATATATAAGTCGTTAGGGTTGCCTGAGTCCTTATATACTATTCCCTTACCATAATAAATTTCATTTAATTCGTAGGCGTCGGTAATTAAGTCCTTTATAGCCTTCTTTGCCTCGTTTTCACTTAACTTACCACACCCAATTACGCTAATTGCCAAAATGGCAATCAGCATAATTACGGAAGCAAATTTAATAATCCTTTTCATTTTAGATTATTCCTCTGTCGGAGTGTCTGTTGGTTTTTCACTCGGAGCATCACTTGAAGCCTCTGTTGGTGTTTCACTCGGAGCTATGATTTCACCGTTTTCTTCAATCTGCTCCTCTTCTATCTCTTCTTCCTTGTCGGCAATAGTCAGGTTAGCAACTAAAGCGCCATCATCAAGACGCATAACCTTAACACCTGTTGTGCTTCTCTTATAGGTTGGAATGTCCTCGGTTGATGTTCTTATAATTGTACCCTCATTTGTAATAATCATTACATCGTTTGTATCATCAACACAAGCAATACCTGCTAAAAGACCTGTTTTATCATTAATGTTATGAATAATAACACCTAAAACGCCACGGTTTCTTGATTCAAAGTCGCTAAATTCACTCTTCTTACCAAATCCGTTTTCGGTAATTGTAAGAAGCTTCTTTGTATTGTCAACAATTACAACGCCACAAACAATGTCACCTTGACGCAATTCAATACCGCGAACACCACGTGCAGTTCTTGATACAACCTTAACCTTGTTTTCGTGGAAGCGAGCTGCATAGCCCTTCTTTGTACCGATAAGAATATGATTATCTCCTGTTGTATGGCCAACAAATATAAGTCTGTCGCCCTCGTCAAGATTAATGGCAATCTTACCACCCTTGCGCTGATATTCATATTCCTTAATTGATGTACGCTTAATAATACCCTTTTCGGTAACCATTGTAAGATATTCGCCCTCGTAAAATTCATCAAGAGCAATCATAGCGGTTACCTTTTCACCCTTTTGAATTTCAATCAGGTTAATTAGGTTAGAGCCCTTTGCAGTTCTTGAAGCCTCAGGTATTCTATAAACCTTACGAACAAATATTTTACCGCTGTCGGTAAACATAAGAAGGTAGGAGTGAGAATTTGCAACAAGAACCTTTTCAATAAAGTCCTCTTCCTTAGTTTGCATAGCAATAAGACCCTTGCCACCACGTCTTTGTGCTGAATATGTATCAACAGGAATACGCTTAATGTAGCCTGAATTTGTAAGTGTAATTACACACTCGTGTTTTTCAATTAGGTCCTCAATATCAATTTCATCATCGCTATCAATAATTTCAGTTCTGCGCTCATCGGCGAACTTACTCTTAATTTCAAGTAATTCTGTCTTAATTATATCTCTTATCTTTTGTGGGTCAGCTAAAATGCCCTTTAATTCAACAATAATTTCTCTTAGCTTTGCCAAACGGTCAACTATCTTTTGTCTTTCAAGACCTGATAATCTGCCAAGGGTCATTTCTACAATAGCCTGTGCTTGAATATCGGTAAGTCCAAACTTTTCCATTAAGTTTTCCTTAGCAACAGGAGTTGACTCTGATGCTCTGATTGTAGAAATTACCTCATCAAGATTATCAAGAGCTATATTGTAGCCCTCGTAAATATGCGCTTCATTTTCCGCCTTTTTAAGCTCAAACTCTGTTCTTCTTGTAATAACCTCTTCTTGGAAATGAATGTAATTCTTTAATACGTCCTTTAATCCAAGAGTTTTTGGCTCACCGTTAACAAGAGCAAGCATATTAACAGCGCAGGTGTCCTCAAGCTGAGTATTTTTATAAAGAAGGTTAAGAATAATTTGAGGATTTGCATCTCTCTTATATTCAATAACTATTCTCATACCTGCTCGTCCACTCTCGTTGCGAATATCGGTAATACCCTCAATTTTTTTGTCCTTAACAAGAGATGCCATATTTTCAATAAGCATTTGTCTGTTAACCATATATGGAAGCTCAGTTACAACAATTCTGTGGTGGTCCTCCTCAATTGTAGCCTTAGACCTTACTCTAATTCTACCCTTACCTGTTGTATATGCGTCAATAATACCGCGCTTACCGTAAATTGTTGCGTATGTTGGAAAATCAGGACCCTTAATGTATTCCATTAAGCTTTCAAGCTCACAATCGGGATTTTCCATTAAATAAATAGTACCGTCAATTACCTCGCCTAAATTGTGTGGAGGAACATTTGTTGCCATACCAACAGCAATACCTACACTACCGTTAACCAAGAAGTTAGGAAATCTTGACGGTAAAACAACAGGCTCCTTTCTTGAGTTATCAAAGTTAGGCATAAAGTCAACAACGTCCTTGTCAATGTCACTCATAAGCTCATTTGCAAGCTTGGACATTCTTGCCTCTGTATAACGGTAAGCAGCAGCACCGTCACCATCTATATTACCGAAGTTACCGTGTCCATCTACAAGTGGGTAACGAAGGGAGAAGGGCTGTGCCATTCTTACCATAGTACCGTAAACACTCTGGTCACCGTGTGGATGGTATCTACCAAGAACGTTACCAACTGTGGTAGCTGATTTTCTAAATGGCTTGTCGGATGTTAAGTGGTCCTCAAACATAGCGTACATAACACGTCTTTGACCGGGCTTCATACCGTCACGAATGTCCGGAAGGGCACGACTTACAATAACGCTCATGGAATATTCAAGGAATGCTTCCGGCACTCTTGATTCAATGGACCTGCCAACTATCATTTGTTCAACGTTTTCATAGTTTAGGTCCTCATGCTTTAATTCCTTACTCATTTAAATCTCCCCCTTCCTTATATGTCAAGATTCTTAACGAATTTTGCGTTTTTCTCAATAAATTCACGTCTTGGCTCAACCTTATCTCCCATTAAGAGTGAGAAAATTTCATCACACTTCATAGCGTCCTTAATTTCTACCTTAATAAGAGTTCTTGTTGTTGGGTCCATTGTGGTTTCCCAAAGCTGCTCCTTGTCCATTTCTCCAAGACCTTTGTATCTTTCAGCCTGACCGCCGCCTAATTCCTCAAAAATCTGGTCTCTTTCCTCATCGGAGTAAGCATATTTCATAGTCTTACCCTTAGTAATCTTATAAAGCGGTGGCTTTGCAAGATAAATGTGGCCGTCCTCAATTAGCTGACGCATGTGTCTGAAGAAAAATGTTAAAAGAAGTACTTGAATATGGCTACCGTCAACGTCGGCATCCGCCATAATTATAATTTTTCCGTATCTTAATTTTTCGGAGTTAAATTCCTCACCTATACCACAGCCAAGAGCTTGAATAATAGGAATTAAGGATTCATTTCCGTAAACCTTGTCACGACTTGATTTTTCAACATTAAGTACCTTACCTCTCAATGGTAAAATAGCTTGAAATCTACTGTCACGTCCGTCCTTTGCAGAGCCACCCGCAGAATCTCCCTCTACCAAATAAAGCTCTGTATATTCTGTTCTTCTGTCCTGACAGTCGGCAAGCTTAATAGGAAGGGCAGAGCCACCGAAAACTCCCTTACGTCTTGCAAGCTCTCTTGCCTTTCTTGCAGCCTCTCTTACTCTTGAAGCCTCACAAGCCTTTTCAATAATAGCCTTTGCAATATCAGGATTTTCCTCATAAAATTCAGATAGCTTTTCGCTTACTATATTATCAACAATAGTTCTTATTTCGGAGTTACCAAGCTTAGCCTTAGTCTGGCTTTCAAACTGTGCATCGGGCAATTTAACGGAAACAACCGCGGTTAAGCCCTCACGAGCATCCTCACTCTTTAAATTAGAGTCACTGTCCTTTAAAAAGCCAAGCTTTCTTGCATAGCTGTTTGTAACCTTAGTTAATGCGTTTTTAAAGCCTATTTCGTGTGTACCGCCATCAATTGTTGACATATTATTTGCAAATGTAACAATTGTTTCTGTATAGGTATCATTATACTGCATTGAAACCTCAGCAGTAATATCACCCTTTTCAGCCTTCATATAAATTATGTCATTGTGTATCATATTTGCGTGCTTGTTTGAGTTAATATACTCTACAAACTGCTTAATACCACCCTCGTGACATAAGTCCTCTTCTTTTATTTCGTCCCCTCTTTCGTCACGGAACACAATTCTGATTCCCGCATTTAAGAAGGTTTGCTCTCTTAATCTTGTTAAAAGAGTATCATACTCAAATTCTACCTCTTCAAAAATGGTAGCATCCGGCTTAAAGCGTACAAAAAGACCGTGCCTTCCTTCCGGCGCATCTCCAACACAAGCAAAAGGACGAGCAATATTACCCTTTTCAAATCTTTCCGTGTACATTTTGCCGTCGTGACAGTTTTCTACCTCTAACCATTCAGATAAAGCATTAACAACAGATGCACCAACTCCGTGTAAGCCACCTGAAATTTTGTAGCCACCGCCGCCGAATTTACCACCTGCGTGTAATACTGTAAATACAACCTCTAAGGTTGGTGTTCCTGTTTTAGCATTTATACCCGCAGGCACACCTCTACCATTATCTTGAATGGAAACACTTCCGTCTTTATTCAGGGTAACCTCAATTCTATCACAATGACCTGCCATTGCTTCATCAATAGAGTTATCAACAATTTCATATACAAGATGGTGCAAGCCTCTTATTGAGGTTGTACCGATGTACATGCCCGGGCGCTTTCTTACAGCCTCAAGTCCCTCTAAGACCTGAATTTGTTCGTCCCCATATTCTTCTCTTTCAACTCTGTTTTCCAAGTTTTCCAAGTTTTCCATTCTATTCTCCTTCTTAATAATTTTTTATTAAGCCTTTAAAATCTTTTTTAACCTTAAATACCAATTCTTGAAACAATTGTTGATGTATTAAAGGTTGATAAATAAACCCACCCATCCCTTGTCACTATAAAGGATTTTGGCAGGTCAAGAGATACGGAAATTACTTTTCCCTCTCTTTGCGCCTTGTTTAAATAATTTCTTGTGTGAACAGATACAGTTGAGGAATCCATATCAAAAACAAATAAAATATCCTTTTTTCTTAAAACCTTATTTTCTCCTATGTGAATATACATTTTTATTCCTCATCTTCATTTTGTGAGATATTATCAATTATAAAGTCGTCACTATTTTCAAAATTATCTTCTTCAAATGAGCCATCAACAGTATCAATCTTTTCTATAATCTCATTTGAAGCCTTAAATAATTCTCTTTTACCGTCCTTAATTTCAATAAAATTAACATTTTTAATTTCATTAAAATCAAGTGGCTCACAGGATGTTAAAATTACCTGTCTTTTTTCTATTTTGGAAAGAATATATTTTCTTCTGTTTTCATCAAGCTCGGATAATACATCATCAAATAAGAAAACGGGGTACTCACCTGTGTATTCCTTGCTTATTTCACCCTCTGCCATTTTCATAGCAAGAGCAAGTGACCTTGACTGACCCTGTGAGGAATAAAACCTTGCGTCTTTTCCGTTAATCTCAATTTTTAAGTCATCCTTATGTATTCCATAAAGGGTTGAGCCACTTTTAAATTCTTTTTCCAAATTATCTTTTAAAAGGCAAGAATATTTGTTTTTTAAGCTTTCTCTTGACTCTTGGTCGTTTTCCTTAGCATTAGCCTCATAGCTTATTTTTGGTATTTCACGACCCTTCATCATTTCATCAAAAAAGCATTTAACCCAATAATCAAGCTTTTTAATGTAATCAATTCTCATTCCCGCAATATCGGCACTTAAAGACGCTAATTCCTCGGAATAATGGCTTAAAATCTCCTCATACTGTGACCTTTGATTTTGGTCCATTTTTAAAATTGCATTTCTCTGCTCCAAAACGCTGTTATACTTGGCAAGCATTTTAATATAAATAGGTCTTAGCTGAGAAATTGCCACATCTAAAAATCTTCTTCTCACAGACGGGGAATCCTTAATAATTCCCAAGTGGGACGGGCAGAATAAAACTGCTCTGAAATCGCCTATTATTTCAGATGTTTTATTAACCTTAACCCTGTTTTTATAAAACCTTTTTCCACCGGTTTTATGAATTTCAACCCCAAGCTCATTTTCACTGTTCTTGTCCTCGTAAATAAGCTTAGCCATAGCTTCGTCACAATTAAATCTTATAAGCTCCCTGTCCTTAAAGGCACGAAAGCTTTTTCCTCTTGCAAAAATGTAAATTCCCTCTAAAATGTTGGTTTTACCTTGTGCATTTTCACCGTGAATTACATTAATACCGTCGCAAAGCTCTAAAAATTCATTTTCAATATTGCGAAAGTTTATAAATTCAATTCTTTTACAATACATTAGTTGTTCATTCTGATAGGCATTACAAAATATTTGTATCTACCGTCATTATCGTCCTTTGGCTCAATTAGTACACCCATTAAAGGATTGTTAAAGGACAATTTCATATCACCGTCGTCACAAACCTTAAGTGCGTCAAGTAAAAACTTACAGTTAAAGCCAATGGTAATTGAATCACCGCTTATTTTTTCAATATCAATTTCATCATAAACATTACCGTTTAAGCTTTGAGTTGAAACGCTGAGAGCCTCATCAATTGTAAACTTAACAAATGAACGAACAGTGCCTGCAAGCTTGTCTTCAATAATTAATGATGACCTCTCAAGCGCACCTCTTAATTCCTCGGCCTTTAATTTAATTTCAAGATTATGTGTTTTTGGTAAAATTCTTGTATAATCAATGTATTCCGAGTCAATAGTCTTAGAGAAAAGAACAAATTTGCCAAGCAAGAAAATAACATACTTTCTTGTTAAACGAATTTCCATTTCATCCTCTGTGTCCTTAACAAGCTTTAAAACCTCAATTAATGTTTTACCGGGAATAATAAATCTTAAATTAAGTCTTGTACCGTCAATATTTTTATTTTCAATAGACATATCGTTTTCAAGGAATGCAAGTCTGTTACCGTCGCAGGAAACTATGGTTATTTGCTGCTCGTTAATTTCAAAATATGCTCCATTGAAAACAGGACGGCTATCATTTTGACCTATTGCAAATAAAATCTTGCTTACATATTTTCTGAATAGATGCTGTGGGAATGTAAAGCCACGGTCACCGTTAAGCTCAGGCAAAACAGGAAAATTAGCTCCGGGTAAGCTTTTAATATCAAAATGTGAAAGACCTGATTCAATAACTGTCTTATATGAGGAATCAATGCTTATTTTAATAGGACCTGATGGCATTGACCTGACAATTTGAAGAAGCTTTTGAGCATTAATAACACAAGAGCCCTCCTTTTCAACCTCGCAGTCAATAGTTGTTCTCATTCCCTTTTCCAAGTCGTAGGTTTGAATAACACAGGTGTTATTTGTAAGGCAGTTTAAATGAACACCCTCAACCTCTGCCATAGTGTTTTTACCAACACTTTTTCCTGCAACTGTGTACATAACAGGAATAAGAGCATTTAATAATGTATCCTTATCAAAAATAACAATCATAATAAATCCTTTCGAAAAAACAAATTTTTTCTTATTAATTCTTTTATATAATTAAATATAATTTGTAGTAGTATGTAGTAGGGTACGACGAAAGCGTACAAAACTCAAAAAGCCTTTGATTTACAAGGATTTTTTGTTAAAATAACACAACAATGCAAATGTGGAAATGTGTGGAAAACCAAATTTGCTTTCAAAAAATTAAAATCTTAAAATCGGTGATTTTTTTGAACATCTATTCCACGGTGGAAAAGTTATACTACAAAATTCTTCAAAAATCCATATTTATCAAGGCTTGTCCCCATGTTGATAAAATGTGGAAAGATGTGGAAAACCAAAAGATAAATTTCAGCTTTTAATCTGTCTTATAAGCTCATTAATTTCAAGAGAAAAATCGTGGTTTTCCTCAATTAGCTTTTTAACCTTGTTTTCACTTGAAATAATAGTTGTTCTTTCTCTGTTAATAGCCTTGCCTATTTGCGCCTGTGAAAGATTTGTACAGGTCCTTGCAAGATAAACGCAAATATGACGGGGCAGCATAATTTCCGCATTACGCTTGTCCGATAAAATATCGTCTCTTGAAACACCATATTTTTTTGAAACGGCAATTATAATATTGTCCATTCTTTTTGTGTCGCTTTCCTGAACGTGAATAAATTCCTTAATAGAATTTCTTACCCTGTCAAGAGTAATATCTCCACCCTCTAAAAGCTGAATTGCGCCAAGCTTTTTAACAACACCCTCAAGCTGTCTTATTGAGGACTTTACATTTTCAGCTAAAAACCTTGAAACATCGGGAGTAATATTAAGACCGTTTTGTCTTGATTTTTGATTGATAATAGCACATCTTAAATCAAAATCAGGCAATTGAATGTCTGTTATAAGACCACCCATAAATCTTGTTTGAAGTCTTTCCTCTAATTGCTTCATTTCAACCGGCGGACGGTCAGAGGTTAAAATAATTTGCTTGCCGGAATTGTAAAGTGCGTTAAAGGTATTGAAGAATTCCTCCTGCACAGTTGTTTTTCCCGCAATAAAGTGAATATCGTCAATTAAAAGAACATCAACAGTTCTGTATTTTTCTCTAAAGGATGAGGTGCATTTATTATTAATTGCATCAAGAATTTGATTGTTAAACTCCTCACCGGTTATGTACTTAATTTTTACATTAGGGTAATTTTCAATAATTTGATTTGAAATAGCATACAAAAGGTGAGATTTACCAACTCCCGATGGACCGTAAATAAAGAACGGATTATCGTTTTTGCTTAATGAAGCACCGCTGTAATCATTATTGGCAACTCTTTTTGCAAATGCAGCCGCATAGTTGTTTGAGCTGCCTACCACAAAATTTTCAAAGGTGTATTCGGGACGGTAGCCTGCAACGGTTGATACAATTTTGTGTGGGGTAGAGTTATTTTGATTTTCATCAACAGGCTTTTTAATAATTTCACCCTCGCCATTTTCACTTGAAAGAATAGTAACAGTTGGCTCATAGCCAATTATTTGACTTAGTGCAACCTGAAGCTTTTCGGTAAAGCGTTGAGTAATAATTCTCTTTTTTAAATCGGTAGGTGTAACAAATACAGCCTCATTATCGTCAATTAAAACAATTTTAATGTCACCAAACCAAAGGTTAACAGCAGAGGAGGAGGTATTTTCAAGCAAAATTTCCAAAAGCATGGCTTTTATATTTTCATATTCAATGTCCTTAGCTTCCATAATAGCTCCTTTCACATAATATAGTATTAACAGTCAATTTTACTTACGTGCGTACACGCACACGCGCGTAGGCAATATCTATAAATATAGTTATACATATAATATTATAACATAGGTGTGGAAAACTGTCAACATAAATTTGAATTTTCCTTCATTATTATATAGAAAAACTAAATTTTTCCACAAAAATGTGCAAAATTAATTTTTAAAAAATTAACAATTTAAATTATATTCTGCAAACAAAAAGGACCGTTGAAGATGTCTTAGAAATTTATGCTTTGCCTTAAATGTTACTTTTTAAAATAAAAAAGGTGCTATGCTTTTTTGCATAGCACCAAATTTTTAGTTGTCCTTTACGTATCTGCCTAAAATGTAAATTATGTTGCTTGTTGAATCCCAGCTCTTAGACCATGTGTCAGGAATGTCTGTAAATTCAATATAAACAAAGGTTTCGTTTTCGTCCTCTATATCTGCTTTTGCGTGGAATACACCCATACCAACATTAACTAATGTATCATTAATGTAAACCTCTTCAAGATTGTGGCTGTATTGGAATACATAATCTCCAAGAGTTGTAACGCTTACAGGAAGAAGAATTGAGGTAAGGCTTAAGCAAGAGCCGAATGCATAATCTTCAATAGTTGTTACCTTGTTTAAATTAATTTCGGAAAGACCTGAATTAAAGAAGGCTTCTTCTCCTATAACCTCAAGTGAGGATGGTAAATTAACCTTTTTAATTGTTAAAGCATTTCTGAATACGAATTTACCGATTTTTGTAATTCCGTTAGGAATTGTAATTTCCTCAGCAAATTTGTTTGGAGCAAATACAACTAAGGTATTGTTTCTGTCAACCAAGTGTCCGTCAATAACCTTAAAATTAGTGCTAACAGATGAAACATCAAAGGAAGCTAAGGATGTACAGCCCTCAAATGCATAAGCATTAACGCTAACAAGGGATGACGGAATATAAATATATTCAAGGGATGAGCAATTTCTGAAGCAAGCCTCACCGATATTAGCAACACCTCTTTCAATATTAACCTTTTTAAGTGATGTGCAGTTACTGAATGCAAATTCACCAAGAGCTAAAACAGATGAGCCAATTGTAAGATTTTCAAGTCCTACACAGTCTGAAAAGGCTTCAGTACCAACAGTAATTTCAGTACCCTTGCCAAAGGTAATTTCCTTTAGTGATTGACATTTTGCAAAGGCATTTTCACCAACAAGAGTAACATTTGTAATAGAAACGGAGTTAAGAAGAGGACAGCTGTGGAAAGCACCCTTACTAATAGTTGAAACACCGTCAATTACAACAGTTTTAAGTGATTTACACTGTGTAAATGCTTCCTCACCAATAATGGAAACACCATTGATTGTAACTGAATTAAGTGCTGTACAGCCCTGGAAAGCGCCCTTTTCTATCATTTCACAGCCCTCGTTAATAACGATAGACCTTAAAGTATTGTTTTGAGCAAATAAAAACTTAGGAATTTTCTTCATTGTGGATGGGAAAACAACCTCATTTAATGCAGTCGCATTTTGGAATGCGCTTGAATCAATAGAGGTAACTCCCTCAGGAATAACAAATGATGCTTGGTTATTACCCGGTGAATAAAGAATAAGAGTTGTTAAAATTGAGTTATAAATATTACCGTCAATATCTCTGAAGCTTGTATTGTTGTTGTTAATGTTTATTTTCTTAAGTGATGAGCAATCAGCAAAAACATTTTTGCCAATTTCCTTTAAGGATGCAGGAATATTAATTTCCTCAATTTTGGAGCAACCGGAGAAGCAAAGCTCACCAAGCTCCACAACACCATTTTCAATAGTTACATTTTCAAGACCTGAACAGCCCTGGAAAGCACCCTTATCAATTAACTCAACCTTAGATGGAATAACAATTGATTTAAGAGATACACAGTCCTTAAATGCAAGAGGCTTAATTTCCTCAATTGTAGATGGCATTGTAACCTCTGAAAGATTACCGCAGCCACCAAAGCAACCGTCACCGATGGATTTTACCTTTTCCTCAATTTCTACCTTTTCAAGAAGAGCGCAATCATTAAACATATTGTCGGACAATCTACTTAAGGATGAGGAAATATGTGCGGTTTTAAGATTTGGACAAGCAGCAAATGCACCCTCACCAACATATGTAAGAGAGGAAGGAGTGCTTAAATACTCAAAGCTACAGCCTGCAAAGCAATAATCTCCTATTTCCTTAATGTTGTCAAGTGGGTATGTGTCAAGTGCTGAACAGTTTTGGAAAGCCTTATCTCCGTATTTTTCAATAGTTTCAGATAAGGTAATGGTAGTTAATGAATAGCAACCGTTAAAGGCTCTGTCCCATACATTTTTGGAATTGCCTTGATATTCAATTCTCTTAATTCTTGTACAGTTTTCAAAGCAACCCTCATAAAGACTGCCATCGGTTATAGTTACGTCAACAAGGTTAGCGGGAATCCAATACTCTGTTTCCTTTTCATTTGGGTATTGATAAATACCAACTGAGCCCTTGAAGGATTCAGAGCCGAAAATGTGTCCGAAAACAGAATTTTTTTCATTTCTTGTTTCACCAATAAAGGGAAGAGTAATTTTCTTTAAGGAATAACATCCCTTAAATGCTCCTTCCTCAATAATTTCAACACTGGAAGGAACAGAAATAGTTTCCATAGATACACACTTTTCAAAAGCACCCTTAGCTATAACCTTAACAGGCAAGCCCTCGTATCTTGGTGGAATTGTAAATTCAGTTGCGCTTTCATCCTCTATTGAGTAAAGAGTGTAGTAGGTTTTGTCCTCACTTAAAACAAAGCCAACATTTTCAGGCGCGTCCATTTTTCCGCAATAGGTACAAACAAAATCAACAAAGTTGTGATTTGTGGGGTTTGTAAAATACTGCTTTTCAGTATATTGCTTACAAACAACACAGGTTCTTGACCTAATGCCCTTGGAGTTACAAACAGCCTCCTTCTCTATTTCCCAAGCTAAAAACTCGTGAGTACCGTCAAGACAAATTTCAGGTCCGTCACTTGGAAGCTCATTTCTGTCACAAGAGAAAAGAGCAAAAACCACGCAAAGGGAAAAAAGAGTAATTAAAGCAAAATAAAATAATTTTTTCATAAAGTACTCCCAATATAATATTATCATATCTATTTTAACATTTTTATATACAGGTGTCAACACCTAATTGAATACAAAGCTGCGCTTTAATGATATAAAGTCAACAATACACGCATTCCTGCGTGATGATATACAAGGCTTTGCC
>JAGATW010000041.1 GCA_017621085.1 Clostridia bacterium
ATTCTTGCAACAGGAAGCTTTGGCATTGGCTTTGGTTGCTTTACAAGCTCAATGCTTGCGCAAATTAGACGGAAGCGATTACCCATATCAATCATACATACAGCAACACCGTCACCACAAACACCATCAAATACAAGTCTTGCCGGTGGCTCTTTACCACCTATACCAAGGTGATGAACCTCGATTTTTGGTTGAGTTGATGCAAAGTCAGGAGAAACCTCAAGCATATGAGAGCCGAGTACTACCTCGCCACCCTTTGTAAAATCGTAGGTGTAGTCCTCCATAAAGCCTGTTGAGCCCTTTCTACCCTTTGCCATTTCACAGAAAATAGCATTAAGAGCTGCTGTTTTGTAGTCACCCTCAGCGCCGAAGCCCTTGCCCTTTGCCATCATTCTTTGAGTTGCAAGGCCCGGGAGCTGCTTCATTCCGTGCAAATCCTGGAATGTATCTGTGTATGCGCCAAAGTTACCCTCTGTTAAGAACTTATCAAGGGCGATTTCGTACTTTGCCTGCTCCTTTACAGCATCGATATTATCTGTGTTCATTATGTAAAGCTCGTTATATTCTGCCATTTTAGCATCAAGCTCTTCCTTAGTTACTTGGTTTACAAGTGCAACAAGATCGCCAATACCATAATAATTTACGTTCCAGCCATACTTAATTTGGCTCTCTACTCTGTCACCATCAGTTACAGAAACCTCTCTCATATTGCTACCAAACATAGCAACATTTAAGTTCTTTGAAAAATCAACTGCTCTTGCAACGTCAAGGAACTTTTTAATCTTTGCAATAACATCCTCGTGCTTATAGTAGCCAACAACAACCTCACGCTTTACACCAAGACGTGTGCACATAAAGCCATATTCACGTCCACCGTGAGCTGTTTGATTAAGGTTCATAAAGTCCATATCAATTTCGTCATATGGAAGCTTTTCATTTGCCTGTGTATGGAAATGTAAAAGTGGCTTTGTTAAAAGCTGAAGTCCCTTTATCCACATTTTTGCAGGGCTAAAGGTGTGCATCCATGTAATTACTGCAATACAATCCTCATCATTTGATGCTTTTTTGCAATATTCAACACAGCTTGCCTCATCTCTTACTGTGCCAACGTACTCAATCTTAACACCATCAATCTTTTTGTCAAGATACTTAGCAATGGTTTTTGAATCCTTTGCAACGTCAAGCAAGCACTCCTCACCATATAAGTCCTGGCTACCTGTGATAAAATAAACCTTTTTCATTGTTTTTCTCCTTAATGTATAGTTAATTATTTATTCATTCGTTTTTCTTCAAGTGCCATTACCAAATCAATTCTTGTTTGGTGTCTGCCACCCTCAAAGCCTGTTTTTACAAAAACGTCAGCTATATCACAAGCTAAGCCTGCGCCAATAGTTCTTGCTCCCATGCAAAGCACGTTTGCATTGTTGTGAAGTCTTGTAAATCTTGCTGAAAATGTATCACTGCAAAGAGCTGCGCGAATGCCCTTACACTTATTTGCCGCCATAGACATACCTATGCCTGTGCCACAAATGAGAATACCCATATCGCCCTCTCCGTCATTTATTGCGTTACATACCTTTTCCGCATAATCAGGGTAATTACAGCTTTCATTTGTATGTGTGCCAAAGTCAACACAGGTGTGGCCCTGCTCCTCTAAGTGCTTAATTACCTCTTTTTTCATTTCTACTGCTGCGTGGTCGCAGGCAACTAAAATTGGTTTATTCATTATTTTTCAACCTTTCTTCCCTTTCTCTTTCAGCCTGTGGCTTTCTTAAATATTCCACACGCAAATCCATATCTGTTGTAAATTCACCGTTTTTAAGCTTTTCATATGCTACCTTGCCAACGGAATATGCATTTTGATATCTTAATGGTTCAGGGGTGTGCTTTATAATTTCGTCCTCTTCAATTAAGGAATAGCCATCACCAACAAAGTAAATTGGCTCATTATATTCCTTAAGAACGGGAATCAAATCATTAAGCATCATACATTTGTCCTCGATTATACGTTGACCATTTAAAAATGCTCCTGTATAAACCTGACCTCTGCGTGCATTCATTATTGGACACACAACACCGGAAAACCCACGTAGGTTTTCGCCAAGTGCTTCAATGGTGCTCACACCCACGCATTTTTTGTTTTTGCCAAAGGCAAGACCCTTAATTGTGGCAACTCCTATGCGTACGCCTGTAAAGGACCCCGGCCCCTGTGATACTGCAAAAGCATCTATATCGTCAACCTTTAACCTTAAGGTTTCCAAAACGGATTTTACCATTGGTAATAGAGTTTCGCTATGAGTATTTTTTGTATTTGCTGTGTAAATGGAAAGAAGTGTATCGTTTTCCAAAACCGCAACTGTTGAGGTGTTGGCTGTGGAATCTATTGCTAAAATTTTCATTTACCTTACCTCAATTGTTATTTTTCTGCTTTCAAAATTTTCGCCCTCTTTTTCAATTGATACCTTTATGGCATCACAAGGAATTGAGTCGGGAATATTCTCACTCCATTCCACTACGCAAATACCTGTATTTACGTAATCATCAAAGCCTATGGAATAAAGCTCGTCCTCATCATCTATACGATAAACATCTAAATGATAAAGAGGCAATGGAGCAGAATCATATCTATTTACAACCGTGTAGGTAGGACTTTTTACCCTCGAGCTTGGAGCTAAAACTGATGCAAGGCCACGAACAAAGGCGGTTTTGCCCACTCCTAAATCTCCATACATTGCGATAAAATGAGGCTTTTCCTTATCTAAGGAAAGAGCTAACTTTTTCCCTACCGCTTCGGTTTCTTCCACACTTTTTGTATGAAATTCATTTATCATATTAAAATAGTCCTGTTATCTTTCCGTCATTATCAACGTCGATTTTAAGCGCTGCAGGAGCTTTTGGAAGACCCGGCATTGTCATAATAGAGCCGGTTAATGCTACTATAAAGCCTGCGCCTGCTGAGAGCTTAACCTCTCTTACAGTTAATGTAAAGCCTGTTGGTCTGCCAAGCTTTGTTTGGTCATCAGACAAGGAATACTGTGTTTTTGCCATACAAACAGGGAAGCGAGAATATGATGGGTCAAGAGCTTCAAATTCTGCTATTGATTTTGATGCAGAGGCATCAAATTTAACATCGCTTGCACCATAGATTTCCTTAGCAATTGTTATTATCTTGTCCTTAATTGACATTTCGTCCGGATATAAAACGTGGAAATTGCTTTCCTTTTCACAAGCGCTAACAACCTTGTTGGCAAGGTCAATACCACCGTCGCCACCCTTAGCAAATACTTCAGACAATGCAAAGTCAGCACCCTTAGCAATACACATTTGTTCAACTGCCTTTAATTCAGCATCTGTGTCTGTGCCAAAGCGATTGATTGCTACAACAACCGGAACACCGTACTTTTGTAGATTGTCAATATGAGCCTCTAGGTTAACAGCACCCTTTTTGAGTGCCTCAAGATTTTCATTTACAAGTTCAGCCTTTGGAACACCACCATTGTATTTGAGGGCTCTTACAGTAGCTACTAAAACAACACATGATGGCTTCAGATTTGCAAAGCGACACTTAATATCAAAGAACTTTTCAGCACCTAAATCAGCACCAAAGCCCGCCTCTGTAACTGTGTAATCGGCAAGCTTTAATGCAAGCTTTGTTGCACGAACAGAGTTACAGCCGTGTGCAATATTTGCAAATGGGCCACCGTGAATAATTGCCGGTGTGTTTTCAATAGTTTGTACAAGGTTTGGCTTTAATGCGTCCTTAAGCACTGCTGCCATAGCACCGTTTACACCAAGGTCACGGCAATATACAGGGCTACCGTCATACTTATATGCAACAAGGATTTTGCCAAGACGCTCCTTTAGGTCGTCAATGCTTTCGCTTAAGCAAAGGATTGCCATAATTTCACTGGCAACGGTTATCATAAAATGGTCCTCTCTTGGAACACCGTCTGCCTTTGTGCCAAGTCCTACCACTACGTTTCTTAGGGCTCTGTCGTTCATATCAAGAACTCTTGGGAAAAGAATACGTCTTTGGTCGATACCAAGCACGTTGCCCTGTTGAATATGGTTATCAATTACAGCACTTAAAAGATTGTTTGCTGTTGTGATTGCGTGGAAGTCACCTGTAAAGTGAAGGTTAATATCCTCCATTGGTAAAACCTGTGAATATCCACCACCGGCAGCACCACCCTTAACGCCGAATACAGGACCTAAGGAAGGCTCGCGAAGTGCGATAACTGTTTTCTTGCCAATTTTGTTCATAGCCATACCAAGACCAACCGAGGTTGTTGTTTTGCCCTCACCAGCAGGTGTTGGGTTGATAGCTGTTACAAGAATTAGCTTTCCGTCCGGCTTGTTTGCCATTCTGTTAAGAAAAGCATCAGTAATTTTTGCCTTATAATGACCGTATGGCTCATATTCCTCAGGCAAAAGTCCGATTTGCTCGGCAATTTCATCAATTCTTTTTAATTTTGCACCCTGTGCAATTTCGATATCAGATAGCATTTTCTATCTCCTTTTTATTTGGGCTATAACGCCCTTTCGTTAAATTAATTATATTATAACACACACATTTTATAAGTTCAATAGTTTTTTGATTTTGGAGGAAATATTCTGTGGGACTAATGAACAATGCTGTATCAGAACCTTTTCACTATTCACCTTTACCTATTACCTATCGACAAGTTTCGTAAGTGAAGAGTGAAAAGTGAAGAATTAAAAATCGACAAGCTTCTGTCGAAACTTGTCGATTTTTGTGTACAGAAGATAAAAAAGATATTTTACCTTTTTAATCGATGGATTTGAACCCGAGCGTACTCAATCACGGCAGAGCCGTGCATGGAATCCGCAACTTGTTGCGGTATAGAATTGATTGCAAAGCAATCGTATGGAATCAAGCCGCAGAGAAATGCACCGTTGGTGATGCCATACGCCTACGGCGATACCATACACGCTAACGCGTGATTCCATACCATGCCTGCGGCTTGAATAAAAAACGACAAAATTCTGTCGAAATTTGTCGTTTTTTTGGCCTACCCGATAGGATTTGAACCTACGACCTACAGAGTCGGAGTCTGTTGCTCTATCCAGCTGGGCTACGGGTAGATATTGAAAGGGAGGACGATTCCTCCCGAATTTTTACAGTCCAATTTCTTTGAAAATTCCATACCAGTAAACTTGATTAACTGTTCGTTGTGTTGCTTCTTGCGAAACAGACTCTCCTCTCTTTCTTCGTCGATGTAAAATCAACATTTCGTCCAACTCTTCGTTATTCAATTTACGAGTTCCTTTAATGCTCGAAACATTTTTGTGAAATCTTCCACTCTCAACATAAACATTACCACTCATAACATACACATAGAACCATTTAGGAGTGGTATTTTTCATTGGAAATGTAGAAACATCTCTTGGGTTAGTCTTAAATTCACTTACGATTTTATTCCAAATTTCAATATCCATTGTTATACCTCATTATATGAATTTTACAAAATTTCTTAAGTAGTCATCGGTTAGGTAGCTTTCTATATCTTCAATTGTGCCTGTAAAGGATTTTTCCTTGACACGTGTGTATATTCCGTCAAAAATGCTCCATCTTATGCTTGATAGAATTGATTTTTCAATCCAATAGTCAAAGTGAGAATTTGGACACAGGGCTTCGTATTTTTTCATTTTTACGTATAAATCAACTCCATCGGACACGTCGTGCCAAAGGTCTGTAAAAATGTAATTGTAGCTGCCCTTTTTCATTTCGTTTTTGGCATATTCAAAGGCATCCGATTTCACAATTGTGATTTTTGCTTTATTTGGGAATTGAGGCAAAATGTATTTATTAAATAAATCAATTACATTTTGGTCGCGCTCAACTACGGTTATCGCATCAACCTCGTTTTTTTCGCTAACCATATATGCAAAATAGCCTATGCCAAGACCATAAACCAAGACACGTCCCCTTGCATTTTTGATAGGCTCCTTCATTGTTTCAATTTCGTTCGGCTTAATTGCCATCCATTCTATACCATTTTCAAAAACGGTGGGATATGAAAAATCCTTATCGAAATAGCCTATTTGTGGAATTTCCGTATAGTCGCTCTCTGTTATTATATCTCTATATATAAATCCTTCATATGGCTTATACGACTGATAGCCTAAATTCCAATTGTTTTCTTGCTTAATTGGTATTTTTATATTGGCAAAGTAAGGGTTATTTAGATACTCCTCGGGGGATAAGCGTTTAATTCCCTTTGATAAGTACTCCTTTTCTATTACCCTTACATCTTCATCATTTTCAGAAAAAACATTGGCTAAAAAGCTGATAAATGCTTTTTCCTCGCCCTGCTTATTTCCATTGGTAATTTCGTTTATAGTTTCCCTTGTTACCAAGTCAGGGCAATTGTTTAAATAAGACGCAACAAGCGTAAAAATATGAAAATTCATTTTTCTACGCTTGTTTATCATTTCTATTCTTTTTTCCATCATTTGTCAAAGGATGAAAGGGCTGCGCCTATTACCGTGCTGAACTGTGCATTTTCGGGAATTACAAAGTTCATATTGAACATTTTATTCAAGGTGTCAAATATTTCAGATGCTTGTGACATTTGTGTCAGGTTTCCTGTTAAAACAATATCCTTAAGTCCAAATGGCTTTGATGCAAAATATGCAATCATTCCCACGGTTTCAAATACCATATTTATAAGACCCAGGGCAAAGTCGTTTTGGCTTGCAGTTTCACTAATATTGGCAAAGTTAGCAGCCGTCATTTGGCTACTAAGTCCTATATCCTTTTTGGAAATATCCTTAATTTTCAAGTCTATATTTGTTATGTCACCCGTTCTTGCAAGCTCGTCAACGGTTTCAACCTTGTTAACGCCAAGTATCTTTTTGGAAAGTCCTACAAGAGTACCGCCACCAACACCTGTACCGCCTAAATACTCAGGATTTTTGCCGTTTTTTGCGTGTACAAGGGCTGTTCCTGTGCCAAGGCTAACTATAATTGCCTCATTTAGCTGTGAAAGATATAGTCCACCTAAGCCTATACTTTTAAACTCCGGTGTATGCTCACATTTCAAATTATAAATTGGTTTATTTACATAGGATGCTCCAACACCTGTAATCATAACCTTTTCAATGTCGGAAAGACCTAAATTGTTTGTATCTGTAAATTTACCAAAAGCTCCGTAAATTGATGTAATTGGGTCATCGGCTGTTACGAACATTGGATGAATTAAATTTTTGTTTTGGTCAAAGCCCACAATTTTAGTAGTGCTTCCACCAATATCTATTCCAACAACAACTCCCATAATATGAGCCTCCTTAAATTGTTTTTACTTATTTTAGCACATATTATGGTAAAAATCAATACTATACAAACACAAAAGATTGCTATTGCAATGATTATTATGACAAAAAGCTTGTGGTTTTTCCACAAGCTTTTTTACTATAATGGTGAATTATACTATCAAGTGCAACAGTAAATAAAAAA
>JAGATW010000042.1 GCA_017621085.1 Clostridia bacterium
ATTACACCTCATCCGTCGCCAAAGGCGACACCTTCTCCCACTGGAGAAGGCTTTTTAAATATGCTTTAGCTTCGTATTTTTTAAGACTTGGAGAAATAACTACACCTACAATTGCCTTCTCCAGTGGGAGAAGGTGTCAACAAAGTTGACGGATGAGGTGTTTCTACGCATTTGTATCCTATCTCTTTTGCGTAATTTAAACGGACCGTCGAGGACGTCGGTCCCTACAGCGTTAGCACAATATCATTGCAAAGAGACATAAGGTCTGTTTGCAATGATATTGTTTTTTATTTTTCCAAAATGCCGATTTGAATTGATAGCTTTGTTATAAGCTTGGTTAGTGGGTAAACAAGAAAGCCTAAGACAAAATTGCCTATTGCGTGGGTAATGTCAAAGGGCATTCCCGCTATAATCCAAGCGATTGTTTGCTCAAAATTAAGGTCAAACATTATGGCTTGGCAAGGAGAATAAAGTGTGCCATATAAAAGCCCGTGAAGGGCTGTTAAAATAGGCACTGCTATAATTATCTTTTCACGGCTAACGTCCCTTGGAATTAGCATAATCATAAGAAACAAAATTGCCCAAATGTAAATATAAGGCATCCACCACCAGTTAAAGCCGCCATATACGCCAACTAACAAAACATAAATGTAAATTGGCACAAGGGCTTTTTTGCGATATACCAAGGTGCAAACAGCAATTAAAGTGCCAACTAAATGTATGTTTGGCAAAAATTCCATTACAAGCTTTGAAAGAAACATAATTGCGCCCAGCATAGAAAAGACGCACATTTCCTTAATTGAAAGCTTATTTTTCCTTTGATAGCTTGTAGGTTGCATTTTCTTCAATATCAGTCATATCAACACCGGTGCTTGCGTATTCTCCGTTGATGTAGAATGCCCAATAGGTTTTATCGGTGTCGTAATCAGCCAAAACTCCGTTAACTCTTTTAACGTAAAGTCCGTAAGGACCATTTTCGCCCTCTAAAAGACCTACCTCAGCAAGCGCTTCGCCAACGGTTTTTTTGTCTGTTTTGATTGTGTGGGTTACACTCTTGTCTTCGGTTACAATTTCAAGCGTAAAGGTCTTGTCCCCTTTGCCGATTGTAGTGCTTTCCCAAATTCCTTCCTTTGGGGCTGTGTCATAGCCACCGTTACAGGAAACAACTATTGGAAGAATTAAAAGTAATGCTAAAATGAGTGATGAAATTTTTTTCATTTTGATTTCTCCTTAATGTAAAAATGTTACACAAAGGTATAAAAACACGCCTTCATAATGAAGGCGTGAATAAAAAACAGACACAGGGTGGGGAAAAATACGAATAAATGCGTAAAAATCCACCTATGCTATAAATAATTCGTTCCTTCATTTGCCCAAGGAATGCTTTATATGCACAAAACGATAAGCATTCCGACTATAACGGTAATGGCTGTTGCCACGGAATTGCACCATGATTTCCTTATCATCGCAAAAGCAGTAACACCCTTATTCTATGCTATAAGGGGTAGCCTTGGCGATATATGCCTTTAGCCAAACGGGGTTTGTTCCCTTAAGGCTAAAGGTATATGAGTTGTGTTTTTGTGTGGTTATATTGTATCATTTTGGAGCCATATTGTCAAGCAATTTTGAATATTATGTAGAATTTACAATTTATGGGTTGAAATTACTAAAAAATTGTTGTACAATGTAAAAATCGTAGCACTACGATACGAATTGCCGTACCTAAAAAGGAGCTTTTTCCTTTGTGCAAAATAGGTACGGTTTTAACATTTTTATTTATCATTTTGACATCAGGTTATGGAGGAGAAAAATTATGGTAGATGCAAGATTAGGTCAAAGATTACAGCTTTGGCGTGAAAAGGCAGGAATCAGCCAAGAAGCTTTGGCAGAGCATGTAGGTGTTAGTATTACATCTATTTCAAATATAGAAAGAGGCGCAAATTACCCAAGCTTTGAAAATTTTGTTAAGATTTTAAACTTCATAGGTGCATCCCCAAATGCAGTTATGTTTGATATTGTTGACAATGCGCAAGTTTCCAAGGCAGGTGAGCTTTGGGACAAAATGAAGGTGCTTGATGTTGACAAGCGCAATAAAATCTTACAAATAGTAGAAATTTTGATTGAAGAATAATTGTCATAAAAATTAACTAAAAAAGCCTTTCCTTGAAGCAAGCTCCTTTTAGCTCGCCATTTGAAAGGCTTTTTTATATTTCTTTTGGCTAGCTTGAAACCAATGTGCATTGAAAGCTAAATGAACGACTGTTTTCGTAGATTTTCAGTTATCTTACGTTAGTAAGCCTGCCCTCAAAACCTAAAAAGCTATCTTGCCCATTTAATTTTGAATGTGCGAAGCAGTTTTAGGTGAAAAAAGCTTGTGCATTGCTTATTTTGTGCTTAAATAAATCATTAAAACAGAGATATCGGCAGGGGAAACACCACTTATTCTTGAGGCTTGACCTAAGGTGAGTGGCTTTACCTTGTTTAGCTTTTGAACAGCCTCTATGCGCAAGCCCTTAATGGTGGAATAATCAATATCACTTGATAGTGGCTTGTTTTCCATTTTTTCCTGTCTTGCAACCTCGGCTAACTGCTTTTTAACATAGCCATCGTATTTTATGTCTGTTTGAGCAGTAAATACTACGCTCTTTTTAAGCTTTGGCTTGTTTAAATCAAACTCGCTTAATTTTTCAAGGTCTAATTGCGGACGCTTTAAAAGCTCGCCTAACTGGGTTGGCACGCTTATTTTGCTTGTACCGCTTTCCTCTAAAACCTTATTTACCTCATCAGTTGGGTAAATAAGCACGTGGCTTAATCTGTTCTTTTCGTCCTCGATTTGCTTTCTTCTCTTTTCAAAATGCTCCCATTGTTCATCACTAACTAAGCCTACACGCCTACCGATTGGGGTAAGACGCAAATCAGCATTGTCCTGTCTTAAAAGCAAGCGATATTCGCTTCTTGATGTCATCATTCTGTATGGCTCATTTGTTCCCTTAGTTACAAGGTCGTCAATTAATGTGCCTATATATGAGGACGAACGAGACAAAATCATAGGCTCCTCGCCCTTGATTTTTAAGGATGCGTTAATACCTGCCACAAGACCCTGTGCGCCTGCCTCCTCATAGCCCGATGTACCGTTAAACTGTCCTGCACCATAAAGACCACTTATCTTTTTATATTCAAGAGTTGCTAAAAGCTCCTGTGGGTCGGTGCAATCGTACTCTATTGCATAGGCATATCTCATAACCTGTGCATTTTCAAAGCCATCTAAGGAGTGTAGCATTTGGAGCTGTACGTCTGTTGGCATTGAGGTTGAAAAGCCTTGAATGTACATTTCCTTTGTGTCAAGTCCACATGGCTCAATAAACAATTGATGTCTTTCCTTATCGGCAAAGCGAACTAATTTGTCCTCAATTGAAGGGCAATATCTTGGACCTGTACCGTGAATGTTACCTGAGTACATAGCGCTTTTTGTTAAATTGTCACGTATAATTTTGTGTGTATTTGCGTTTGTGTACACTATATGACAAGGAATTTGCTCTCTTTGTGGGTAGCTTTCCTCGTTAGTTCTCCAAGAAAACGGAAGTGTACCCTCATCGCCCTCTTGAATTTCCAATTTTGAAAAATCAATAGTGTCCTTATGAACTCTTGCAGGAGTACCTGTTTTAAACCTCATCATTGAAATGCCCTCTCTTTTAAGAGCATCTGTTAAAAAGGTGGCTGCCATTAAGGAGTCCGGTCCGCTTAGGTAGCAAACATTACCCGTATGAACTGTGCCATTAAGATATGTGCCTGTGCATAAAATTGCCGCTTTTGTGGGGTATTCCTCATTTAGCCTTGTAACTACTGCATCTATGCGCTTTTCACCATTTTCGCAAACGGTTTTAATATCGGTAATTTCGGCTTGAACAACTCTTAAATTCTTGGTATTTTCAAGAACTCTTTTCATAACGGAGCGATACATCATACGGTCTGCCTGCACTCTTTTTGAGTAAACAGCAGCACCCTTGCCAAGATTTAGTGTTCTTGATTGGAGAGTAACTAAGTCTGCCCCATAGCCCATTTCGCCGCCTAAGGCATCTATTTCGTAAACCAAATGACCCTTGGCAGTTCCACCGATTGATGGGTTACAGGGTAGGTTGGCAATAGCATCTAAGGACATTGTAAAAAGAATAGTTTCCATACCAAGACGTGCGCAGGCAAGTGCTGCCTCAACTCCTGCGTGTCCTGCACCGACAACGCATACATCTACTCTTTGCTTATCCATTGTTCCCTCTCCCTTCATTTATGATATTTTGCGCCCTTAATAATGCTTAAGGACCTATATGTAGTTTCGTATAAAATCACCCTTAAAAGCTGATGCGGAAAGGTGAGCTTTGAAATTGAAAGCTTAAAATCGGCTCTGCTTTTAACTCCGTCTGTCATTCCAAAGGATGAGCCGATAATTAATATTATCTCACTGTAACCACAATTTGTAATTTCCTCAAGCTTAGAGGCAAGCTCCTGGCTTGATAGCTGTTTACCCTCAACGCACATAGCAATAACGTAGGATTTTGGAGAAATTTTTTCAAAAATCTTCTTTTCCTCTGCCTCAAGGGCGCTTTTAATTTGGGCAGGGCTTGGATTGTCGGGTAAGCGTTCTTCCTTTAAAATGACTTCCTCGACACGACACCAAGCGCCAAGTCTTTTTTTATATTCCTCGCAAGCGTCCCTTAGGTATTTTTCCTTAAGGTCGCCTATTGCAATAACCTTAATACTAAGCATTTTTGTCCTCTAATAGCTTTTGTGTAGCTGTAAGAATAGCAAGCTTTCCACTCTCATAGGTTAATGAGCCTTGGAAAAATGCTGTGTATGGCGGACGCACGGGTCCGTCACAGGAAAGCTCAATTGATGAGCCCTGTGTAAATGTGCCTGCTGCCATTATAACCTCGTCCTTATATCCCGGCATTGCCCAGGGCATTGGGGTAACGTAGGAGTCAACAGCGCTTGCGCTTTGTATGCCCTGACAGAATTTAATAAGTCCCTCTGGGTAGCCAAACTTAACTGTTTGAATAATGTCAGACCTCATTTCGTTATATCTTGGGTAAACATCAAAGCCAAGTCTTTCAAGAACATATGCTGCAAAATGTGCAGTTTTCTTTGCCTGCATTACTATGTGCGGAGCTAAGAAAAAGCCCTTGAACATATCTCTGCTTTGACCAAGGGTAGCGCCTACCTCTGTGCCTGTGCCTGCTGAGGTTAGTCTATATGAGGCTAACTCCACAGCTCTTTTTGTACCTGCAATATATCCGCCGCTTTGAGCAATTCCGCCACCGGGGTTTTTAATTAGTGAGCCTATTATCATATCTGCTCCTACGTGGCACGGCTCTCTGTCCTCGCAAAACTCACCGTAGCAGTTATCTACTACTACATAGGCTTTTGAACGTGCGTGTACAAAGTCGCAAATTTCACCAATTTGGTCAATTGTAAGTGTTGGGCGATTTAGGTAGCCCTTAGAGCGTTGTATAAATACAACCTTTACTCTGTCCCCGTGCTCCTTTAGCTTTTTTTCAATTCCCTCAAAGTCGATTTTATCGTTTATAAAATCTACTTGGTCGTATTCTACGCCAAAATCGGCAAGAGAGCCATCACCGTTTGCTCCGTCAATACCAATAACCTCACAAAGAGTATCATATGGGCGATTGGTAACGGACAAAAGCACATCATTTGGTCTTAAAAGACCGAAAAGACCAATAGTTAATGCGCTTGTACCATTGGCAATTGAATGTCTTACAAAGGCGCTTTCTGCCCCAAAGGTATCTGCGTATATTTTGTCAAGAGCCTCACGTCCTACGTCGTCATAGCCGTAGCCTGTTGTACCACCGAACATAGAGTCACTTACCCTGTGCTCCTTAAAATAGTGTAAAACTCTTTTTGTATTTTCAAAGGAAATTTTTTCAAGCTCCTCAAAAACGTCCTTTAAATCTCTTTCTGCATCATTTGCAATTTGTAAAAGCTCTTGTGAAAACATAAGTAAACCTCATTTTAAAATTTCAAAACAGGCGGAGAAAACTCCGCCTGAGTTATTTATTTAAGCTTTGCTTGATTTTTAAGTCTTAATTGAGTATTAAGAATTTTCTTTCTTAGACGAATAGACTTAGGAGTTACCTCAATTAGCTCGTCCTCTGCTATATACTCAATAGCCTGCTCAAGGGACATAACTCTTGGTGGAGTTAAAATCAAAGCCTCGTCAGCACCCTTTGAACGAATAGCTGTTAACTGCTTTTTCTTACATACGTTAACAACAATGTCCTCCATCTTAGGACATTCGCCAACAATCATACCCTCATAAACAGGAGTTTGAACACCAATAAACATAGCGCCTCTGTCCTGTGTGTGGAATAGACCATAGGATGTAGCCTCACCGTCCTCAGATGCAATAAGTGAGCCTGTAAATCTTGTAACAACCTCACCCTTAAATGGCTGATAACCGTCAAACAAGGTGTTAAGAATACCCTCACCCTTTGTGTCGGTCATAAATTCGCTTCTGTAACCAAACAAGCATCTTGATGGGATTAAATACTCAATTCTTGTTCTTGAGCCGGCAGGACCCATTTCCAAAAGCTCACCCTTACGTGCGCCAAGCTTTTGTACAACTGCGCCAACGCTTTCGTCAGGCACGTCAATGGAAACTCTTTCCATTGGCTCGTGTAAAATGCCATCTATTTCCTTGTAAAGAACACGTGGTGTTGAGCAACAAAGCTCATAGCCCTCACGTCTCATATTTTCAATTAAGATGGACAAGTGCATTTCACCTCGTCCTGCTACCTTAAAGGAGTCGGTTGTGTCACCATCGGTTACTCTTAAGGAAACGTCCTTTAATGTTTCCTTGTAAAGACGGTCTCTTATTTGTCTTGATGTTACAAGCTTACCCTCTTTACCTGCAAATGGGCTGTCATTTACAGAGAATGTCATTTCCATAGTAGGCTCGGAAACCTTTACAAATTCAAGTGGCTCAATCTTAGTAGGTGCGCAAAGGGTATCACCTATTGAAAGCTCCTCAACACCGGAGAAGCAAACAACATCACCAACAGTAGCGCTTTGTACCTGTGTTCTTGAAAGACCCTCAAATTGATAAATTGAAACAATTTTTGCACGTCTTGGAGCTTCGTCTGAGTGGTAGTTGCATACTACAACCTCTTGGTTTACGGAAAGTGTACCTCTTTCAATTCTACCAACACCGATTTTACCAACATAGTCATTATAGTCAATTGATGAAACAAGTAATTGAAGCGGCTCCTCGTTTTCTCCTTCAGGTGCAGGAATATAGTCAACTATTGTGTCAAGGAGTGGGATTAAGTCCTTACCCTCAACATCAGGGGAGAAGGAAGCTGTACCGCTTCTGCCGGAGCAGAATAGCATTGGGGAGTCAAGCTGCTCGTCAGTTGCGTTTAGGTCAATTAAAAGCTCTAATACCTCGTCAATAACCTCGTTAATTCTTGCGTCAGGTCGGTCAATTTTGTTAATTACAACTATAATTCTGTGGTTAAGCTCCATTGCCTTACGCAAAACAAAACGAGTTTGCGGCATTGGGCCCTCGGCTGCGTCAACTAAAAGAATAACGCCGTTAACCATTTTAAGAATACGCTCAACCTCACCGCCAAAGTCTGCGTGGCCGGGGGTATCAATAACATTTATTTTCTTATTGCCATAACGAATAGCTGTGTTTTTTGCAAGGATAGTAATACCACGCTCTTTTTCAAGGTCGTTTGAGTCCATAACTCTTTCTGTGGTAGCCTGATTTTCATGGTAAGCGCCGCCCTGCTCAAGCATACCGTCAACTAAGGTTGTTTTACCGTGGTCAACGTGAGCAATAATAGCAACATTTCTTAAATCTTCTCTAATCATAACCGTTCCTCGTATTTTTCAAATTTAGTAAAAAAAGCCAAGCAAAATTTTTGCGCGGATTTTCAAACGGTCACATTATAGCATACTATTTTTAAAAAATAAAGACTTTTTTACAAATTTTTTATTATTTATATAAATTTTTATTATACATACACTAATTCACCACATTTTACATTGACAATTATATACCTAAAATGGTAAAATAATCTTATCAAATTAAGGAGATTTAATTATGGAATTTAAGATTTGTCAATATAAAAATAACGCCAAGGGTGCATTTACCTTTGTTTTTGATGATGGATGCTATTGGGAAAGCACAGAATGGATTTACGAAATATTTAAGGAAATTTACGAAAAAACAGGAGTTATGCTAAAGGGCACAAGCGCACAAACGGTTGGCTTTATCAGTCCTACCCTTATAAATAAGTGGAAGGAGCTTTTTAAAAGCGGATACTTTGATTTAAGCGCACACTCAATTAACCACTGTATAGGCTACAATAAAAATACTTCGGAAGAGGAATTGCACAAGGATGCAAGGGACTCACAAGCGGAGCTTGAAAAAATGTATGGCATAAAGCCACTTACCTATGTTACCCCGGGTGGTGGCAGTGATGAATTTGGCTGGAATGTACTAAAAAGCTATTATATTGCCAACCGTAACGGAAATGACAGAATGAACATACCAAATAATATTGATTGGTACGACATTGGCACATTTACAGCTATGCTAAAGCGCACAAATGAGGAGTATAAAAATAACATTGACGAGGCTATAAAATCAGGTGGCTGGAGTGTGCAAATTAACCACTGGGTGACCAAAAAGGCTGAGGACGTGTTCCATTCTCAGTCCTATGACACCTTTGTTTATGAGTGCAATTATTTAGCAAAAAAAGCACAAAGCAATGAAATTTGGGTGTCCTCCCTTAACGAGGCTGTTTTGTATTTACAGGAATACGAAAAATCAACCTTAGAAATTAAGGAAAATGACAGGGAGTACGAAATTACTCTTGTATGCCCACTTGATAAAGATATTTACAATTACCCGCTTACAATTGAGGTAAAAAATGAAAATACCTCTACCTGTGTCGATATTTTACCAAATCAGACTATAAAAATAGGTAAATAATTATGGAGAAAATGAAGTATAATTCTTTAACTCTTGTGCCGAATGAAAACGGCACAGCATACCTAATAAGTGAGTGTGACAGGGACGTTACAAGCATTACTATTCCTGCAAGGGTAAATGGGCTTTTTATTGAGGAAATTCTTGAAAATGCCTTTGAAAATTGTAAAGGCCTTAAAAGCGTTACCTTTGAGTTGGCAGATAATGAAAGCATAGAAAAGGATGAGTATTTACGCATTATCGGCGCTTACGCCTTTTCAGGCTGTGTAGCCTTAGAAAAAATAGATTTGCCAAAATATGTAGAAACAATTGACAGAGGCGCATTTTATGAGTGCAAGGAATTAAAAAGCGTTACCTTTGGTAAATATGTGTATGTAGCGCCCTTTGCCTTTTACGGTTGTGAAAGTCTAAAGGAATGTACATCTGTTGGCGAAACAGTAAGCGAGGGTGTATTTTCCCAATGTAAAAGCCTTGAATATTTGCCAATTGATGAAAGAACAAGTGAAATAGGTGAGGAAGCCTTTGCACATTGCTATTCCTTAGTAAACGTTACTTTGCCAAAATCACTTGGGCGCATTGAGGCTCTTGCCTTTCGCAGCTGTTATGAGCTGAAAAGCGTCACCTTTGAAAATACAAGCAATTGGTATTCAAAAAATTGCTATTTTGATAAAGAAAGAGAGCTTGATTTGACCGACCCCATATCAAACGCAAAAGCCCTTTGTACAATGGACTTTGACGACGGCGTTATTGACTGGTACGTAAAGAAATAAAAGCAAAACGGGCGACAAGGCAAGGTGACACAAGGTCGCCTTGCAGTGATATTGTGCTTTCGCACAATGATATTCGGCTTTTCGCCGAGTGATATATTGCTTACGCAATGTGATATTTTTGCGTAAACGCAAAAGAGATAAGCTGCAAATGCGTACCTTTAGGCTCCTTTGTAAAGGGAGCTGGGCATGTTATAATACGAAGTGCAACACCTCACAAAAAGATAAAACAATTGAATAAAGAATTTGTATTTTTGAGAGAAAGGCGTAGCCTTGAACGAAAAAATACAAATTTCGGGCAAAAAG
>JAGATW010000043.1 GCA_017621085.1 Clostridia bacterium
CCTGTGGTGTTATACAGGACGATGTTAACATAGTTATTCCTTTGCAAGTGATGTCATTTGATGATAAAGCATATTCAATCACAATCGACGATATAGAATATGTTTTAACTCAAGAATGGGTAGATAAATTGATAAACAACTAAAAAATGACCCCGACAGACCGTAAATCTGTCGGGGTTACTTATTTGTTTACAGCGGGGCAATTATTAACCAACTGACTATAATTTCTCCGCTAATTTTGCACGTCCTTGAGGAGATTTTTTGCTTTTACGTTCCTGCTTGCCCCGTAAGGGAAGGCTTCATCCGAAGGATGACGGAGGGGTATTTGTATTACATTATTCAATAATTGTATTAACAAGGTTTTTGATTTTGTTGTGAATACAGTCATGTAGTGGGTTAAGCATCTGCTGTGCATAAACAATAGTAATTTGCTTTTCAGGGTCACATGAGCATAAAAATCCTGCTGCTCCGTCCCAGCCAAATTCACCAATAGAGGTCAAATTACCGCCACGTCCCACGCCAATTTTAGTTCTCACGCCAAAGCCATAGCCATATTCATGGTTAGACATCCAAGATGCAAAATCCTCATACATTTGGCTACCCACAGGCAATGTGTTTGTACGCATTAAATTAACACTGGCTTTTGATAAAATTCTTGCTCCGTTTGCACCAACGCCATAGTTAGTCATAGCATATGCAAACTTAGCATAGTCATCAACAGAGGTAATAACACCGGCTCCACCGGAGTCATATTCGTTTCCGAAAATGTAGTCATTTTTCTTTTCAACAAGTATTGGCTCACCACGTGAATCATCAAACCTATACTGTGTAGCAATTCTTGGCTCGATTTCAGGAGTCATATGATAATATGCTTCCATTCCAAGTGGGTCAAAAATTACTCGCTTAACATAATCGCTGAATTTTTCACCGGTTGCAGATTCTACAAGTGCTGCCACAATATCGTGGCATAAGCTATATTGCCATCTTGTGCCGGGCTCAAAATCAAGTCCCATTTTAGCAATAGCATTTGCAATTTCAATGGTTGGAGCTGATGGATTTTTCTGTACAGCCTCACGAATTTCCTTTGAGCCACAGTCATAATTTAGTCCTGCTGTCATATTAAAAATATCGTGTATTCTAATAAAGTCCTTGGCAGGCTCAAATGTTAAATTACCGTTTCCATCATATCTTTTAATTTTTACATCCTTAAAGGCAGGCAAATACCACCAAAGAGGATGACCCATTAAAAATTTGCCCTCCTCCATTGCGCGTAAGGCGGCAGCACAGGTAATAGGCTTTGAAGCAGAGTAGAGCATAAAAAGCTCGTCCCCCTTCATAGGAATTTTATTTTCTCTGTCCTTATATCCACCTTGGTATCTAAATACTTCCTTGCCCTTATGTAAAACCTTACAGTCAAAGCCGGGAATTTTCTCTCTTACCAAAATAGTGTCAAGATATTTTTCAAGGGATGAAAAAGTGTACATAGTAATTACTTCCTTATTTGTAAATTATAAGTATATAATAGCACAAATAACCATATAAAAGCAATATATTTTCTACAAAAAGTAAAAGCAAAAAGCACTTTACATTTTTGGTATCAATTGCATTTGAATTGTGGGGGTAGCTTATGGTACAATTACATTGCTGTTAGCAAAATGATAGCAAGCAAAAAATTACAAAGGAGGAATAGACATAGTGAAAAAGCTGATTTTAACAACGCTTGGTGCATTAATGTTATCAATTTTATTAATAGTTAATGTGTTTGCATTGTCAACCTACACAGTAGTAAAGGGAGATAGCTTATGGAAAATAGCGGTTAAGCACCAAATAGGCTTAAGCGAAATAAAACAAGCAAACCCACAAATTAAAAATTTTGATTTAATTTATCCCGGTCAAGTAATTAACTTGCCTACAAAAAATCAAACAGCCGATACATATGAAAACGAGGTTGTTCGCTTAGTAAACGTAGAAAGAGCTAAAAAGGGACTTGGCGCACTTACACAGGATTGGCAACTATCAAGAGTTGCAAGATATAAATCCCAAGATATGAGGGACAATAAATACTTTTCACATACAAGCCCAACCTATGGCTCACCCTTTGAAATGATGAAAAGCTTCGGTATTTCATATAAAAGCGCAGGTGAAAACATAGCAAGGGGACAAAAGACACCAAAGTCGGTGGTAGATGCTTGGATGAATTCAAGTGGGCACAGAGCAAATATTTTAAATAAATCCTTTACACATATAGGCGTTGGCTATGTGGAAAATGGCAATTATTGGACACAAATGTTCATTTCAAAATAATAAAATCGGACTTTAGTCCGATTTTTCCATTTTTATGTTGATTTTGTTAATCTAAAGTGATAAAATTAATATAGTAATTAAAAAGGAGATTTTATATGTATAGTATTGGAGTATCAACCCCTCATTCAATAGATGAGGAAATGTTTAAAAAATACAGCGAGGCAGGTATTACTCATATGGAGGTATCTGTCGATAAATGGAATAGTGAAAAGCTTGATTTTGACAAGCTTCTTGAATGGTCAAAGAAGTATAACGTACAGCTTTATTCCTTCCACCTACCATTCTGGCCCTTTAATGAAATAGACATTTCTGATGAAAAATTAGCAAGTGCGTCAATTGAATATCTTACAGAATACATAAAAAAAGGCTCTAAAATAGGTATTGACAAATATATAATTCACCCAAGTGGCGAGCCTATAAATGAGTGTGACAGACAAAAAAGAATGGAAATAGCAAAGCAAAGTCTATATACCTTAGCTGAAACTGCAAAGAAATATGGCTCAACAATTTTTGTGGAAAACCTACCACGCACCTGTCTTGGCAGAGATTCAAGGGATATTATAGAGCTTTTGAGCGCACACCCTGACTTAGTTGCTTGCTTTGACACTAACCATTTGTTAGAAGAGGACCCTATTGAATTTATAAATAAGGTAGGAGTCAAAATAAAAACCCTTCACGTGTCCGATTATGACTTTAAAAACGAAAGACATTGGTTGCCTGGCGAGGGAATGCTCGATTGGCAAAGCATTTTAAAGGCTCTTGAAAAAATAGGCTATAATAACGTTTGGTTGTATGAAATTGATTTAAAAGCACCGAATACTATAATTCGCCCAAGAGACTTAGAGTGTAGCGACTTTTATAGAAATGCAAAAGAGCTTTTTGAAAACAAGCCACTTACCATTATATCAACACCGGTTGAAAATTTAAAAAAATGGAATGAATAGGAGAAATAAAAATGGCAAACGAAGAAGTATATGAAAATGATGACATAGTTACACTAAAAAGTGCAGATGGAGAGAATATTGATTTTGTAGAAATTGCCGGAATAGCAAAAAAAGGTAATTTTTATGCAATATTACAGCCTGTTGAGCTTTTAGAGGGAATGGCAGACGACGAAGCCCTTGTCTTCAAGGTTGAAAGAACCGAAAGTGGCGAGGACAAATTTACAATTGTCATTGACGACGAAATAATTGACGCAGTTTTCGAGGAATATTATAAGCTCCTTGATAATTGCAAGCCCGAGGACGAAGAATAAAAAAGAGCAAGAGGAAATCATCCTCTTGCCTTTTCATTTTAAGCAAACTCCACATCTTTTATAGCCACGTTCCTTTAAAAAGCTCTCGTCCTTTGTTTCCCATCTGTTTTCCTCACTAATTCTTTTAGCAACATAGCAGGAGGCTCTGTGATAGGACATTGTTTGTGTATTTACAATATATGTTGTATCGGATTCGATTTTAGAGTATTCCGTTTTGCTCTTTTCTCCGGTTAGCTCAATGCTGTCAAGTGAGGAGCAAGAGGACAGGGCAAGAATTATTATAACAAAAGCAATAAACAATCTTTTCATAAATAGCCTCGAAAAATTAACATACAACCATTTTATAATAAATTCCACATAAAATCAAGTAAATATTGATTTTAATTACATAATATGATAAAATATTTGTATAAAATCTTATGTAAGAGGCAGTTATGAAATTAAGATTATCAAGATATAAAAGCTATATAATCAATCTACTTGTGCCTGCAATAGTCTTTGGCTTTATAACAGGAACCCTGACATCAATAGTTGTAATGTTATATAAGCTTTGCGCAAAATATATAATTCATTTTTCCGAGGTGGGATATGACTATTTAAGAGAGCATTTGTATTTTGTTCCCTTAGTAATCATAGGACTTTTGGGAGTTAGCTTGCTTTTAGCATACATTTATAAAAAGACGCCAAATGTTAAGGGTGGTGGCATACCAACCTCTGTTGGTATCTTGCGTGGAATAATTACCTTCCAATGGTTTAAAAACCTAATAGGCGTATTTTTGCTTTCATTAAGCTCGTTTTTAATAGGCGTTCCTTTAGGAAATGAAGGACCATCAGTACAAATGGGTACAGCAATAGGCCGTGGTAGTGTATATACCTTTGCAAAAAAGCAACGTGCATGGGATAGATATTCTATGACAGGTGGTGCTTGCGCAGGCTTTTCAGTTGCCACAGGCGCACCTATTTCCGGAATTTTCTTTGCAATTGAGGAGGCTCATCAAAGAATATCACCAACCATTGTAATAATGGCATCATCCTCCGTTTTGTTTGCCAGCATTACATCAAAGCTTTTGTCCCCTGTTTTTGGTGTTAGCGAAAAGCTGTTTGCAATTCCCGACCTTCCAATCCTTGGTGTAAAAAGCTATTGGATACCGCTTGTTGTAGGATTAGTTGTAGGAATATTTAGCGCACTTTTCTTAAACTACTATAAGCTTTTAGATAAAATTCACGACGTATGGCTAAAAAAAGTGCCACACTTCGTAAAAATATTTACAGTTCTTGTTTTAACAGTTGTTTTAGGCTTATGCTCATTCTCCTTTATTTCCACAGGACATGAGCTAATCTTGGAGTTGTTTAACAACAACGGAACAATACTTGTATTACTTCTTATTTTACTTGTAAGAACAACCTTAACCTTAGGCGCAAATAAAACAGGTATTACAGGGGGAACCTTTATTCCTGTTTTAGCATTGGGTGCTTTGGTAGCCTCGATTGTTGGTAAGGCGCTTGTGTATTTCGGACTTGACTCTGGAATGTACACAGTAATTCTCGTTTTAGGAATAACCTCTTGTATATCCGGTAGCATAAAAATGCCACTTACTGCCATTATGTTCGCTCTTGAGGCACTTTCCTGTGCCGATAATGTTATTCCCGTTGTAATAGCGTCCTTTGTTGCGTTTTTAGTAACTGAAATGATAGGCGTAAAATCAATTAATGATGAAGTAATTGAAATGCGTCTTGAGGACGAGGAGGAAAAGCCAAACCAAGTAACAAGAGAAATTTTTGTTACAGTACAAAAGGGCTCATTTGCAGTAGGAAAGCAAATAAGAGACATATTCTGGCCTAAAAACCTATTTGTCTTGTCCGTTAAGCATCAACAGTCAAACACTTCGGTTGATGAGCACGGTGGCAAGGAAATAAGGGAAAATGACCTGTTGCACATCCGCTATTCTACATCAAATGAAAGTGACATGAAAAACGAGCTTCTTGCCATAATAGGAGAGCAAGAGCTTGTATTTGAAGAAGAAAAATAAAAAATGCTCTTAGCTGAAATTCAGCTAAGAGCATTTTGCTTTTATAATAAGCCTTGTGATTTTGCTGTACCGTAAATGGAATCGTATGAAACAGTGTTGTATTTACCATCACTAGTCTGACCGGCTACATAAATATCATCAGCGTCCTGTACATAATATGTGCTCTTATCTGTTTGAACTAAATGCAACATATATGCGGCAATAACAATCTGCACTTCACCTCTGTTAACAGTAACAACTGTGCCGTCCTCTTTAGTCACATCATAAATAAGACCCTTTGAATATGTCATAATGTAGTCCATAGACTCATATGTAATCTGTCCCTCGGTCATCAAGGAGTTTTCATCAAAGTAAAGACCCATTGAGTTAATATTGCTACGTAAATCAACGCTCTGGTATCTGTCATTTGACAAGAACAAAATACCAAGCTCACAAGTGCCGTTAACTCTTTCATAAATGCTTAAAGCGTCATGATAAACCTCAAAGCCGTTTGAAAAGGCATACAAGTCATTGTACATACAAAGAGAATAGCCCTTTGAAACAAGAATAGGAGTTAAATTAATTATAGTATCTTCAAGTGGCACTGTGCAAACACCGCAAGAACCTGTTGCATATCCTTGGTGGTTAATTCCGTTTGGATAGTTAACGCTTGTAATGCTATCAGAATCGTGGTTGATAGTATGTCCACCCAAATAAGTTTCGCAAAACTTATTTTCTGCATTGGTAAAGTAAGCATATGAGTCACTACATAATTTATCTGCCTGTAGGTTCTTCCAGTCAACTCCTGCATTATCAAACGCATCAAGCAACCCTTGAACAAGCGCTATGTCCTCTGGATTATCGGCAGACTTTATACTAATTACAAAAGTTTTATAGCCCTTGTTACCAAAATCAATGCTATCATCATAAACCTCTCTGATAGTCGCAGGCAAAATTACAACATCAATGTCAGCCATAGAAATTGCATTATGGCCGATTTTTTCAAGGTGAGTTCCAAGAAATATCAAATCAGCGTTTGCGCCTGTAAAGGCATTGTCTTGAATTTCCTTAATTGATGTAGGAAGAATAATCTTTTCTACCGTGCCTGCATTACTTTTATGGAAACAGTTCTTAGGAATAACTGTTAATTCAACACATTTGGAAAGGTCAATGCTTGTAATGTTACAGCCCTCAAACGAACCCTCGCCCAAATGTGTCAAGTGGTTGTTAAAGTTAAATGATGTAAGCTTTTCGCAATTATGAAAAGCTCTGTAACCAACTGTACGAAGCATTTGGTGGTTATGGTCACCTGTTGCACCGTTTGCAGAAACGTTGCTGCCAACCTCATAAAGATTTGTGCAGTGCGCAAATGCAACATCACCTATAGTAAGAACAGTGTTAGCAAGGAACACATACTCAAGTGTTTCATTTGGAGTTTTAACGTGACCGTGTGGGTGCTCAGCTGATTCAGTAGGGTCAAAAGCACCTGGCAAAACAAATGCCTGGCTTGGTATATCTGTAATACCATTAGGAATTTGTATAGCCTTGATGTTGCCAACATTAAGCTCAACACCAAGAACCTGACTTACCTTTGCAAAATCCCAAGTAAGAGTTGTGCTATTTTTCAAAACATAGTAGGAAGGATATGTAACGGTTTTTGTTACACCGTCTTTTGTATATGTTATCATTACCTTTGCACAATTCTCGTTATAGTAACCATCGTGGAAAGAATTTGAATGGTGGTCACCGTCACCAAAAATGTATGCGTCAGGAATTGTGTCAATAGCATCTTCCATATCACCAAATGTAGGTGCAGCACCTATTGTAAATGCAAGAGCTACCAAAACAAGTACAAAGCAAATGGAAAAAACAAACGATTTCTTCATGAAAAGTCCTCCCTGTCAGATTTAATTATGACTGTAAAATATTAATTTCAGCTTATTATGGCACATTTATCAATATATGTCAATACATTAAATTCAAGTTTGGATAACTGCACAAAAATAAAGAATAAATATGACCGGATATTGTTTAAGTTAACGTTAATTTGATTATGTATAGCTAAAACAAAAAGGGATAGCTTAAAAGCTATCCCAAAATTATTTTGTTTAATTAATTGGCTCAAAATCCTGTGCGCCATGCTTACAAATAGGACAAACAAAATCAGAAGGCAAGGTGTCACTCTCGTGTACATAACCACAAATCTTGCAAACATAACCCTTCTTTTTTGAAGTATCCTTTTTAGGCTTTACATTTTTGTGGTAGTAGGAATATGTCATAGTTTCACTGCTTGATAAGGTTTTTGCCTCAGTAACCCTACAAATAAACAATCCGTGTGAGCCTAAATCAATATAGCTTTCAACCTCAAGGGAGAAAAATGCGTTAATAATTTCACCGGAAAGAACAGCTAATCCATTTTGACTTTTCCAATGAAAAACATCCTTTAATTTATCTGTATCGCGTCCGCTGTGAAAGCCCAACTTTTCAAAAATATCAAAGGGAGTGTCGATAGTTAAACAGCAAACATTCATTTTTTTAGTTTCTTTAATTACATCGTGTGAGTAATTTTGCTTGTTTATAGCTACGCTTAAAATCAAAGGTGAGCTCGCTTGCTGAATTAATGTGTTAACGATAAGTCCATTGTCCTTTTTTCCATCGTTACAGGTAACTGCATAAAGACCGTAGCCTATGTTAAATAAAGCCTTAGATTCAATTTGTTCCATATTATCTCCTTTTGCAAAAAGCCTTGAATAAACAAGGCTTTTTGTCAATTTATCTTAGTAGTTGTAATTATCTTACCTTATTGTCAATTTCGTTCTTTAGCTTACCCACCATATCGTCAATTGGCATAACTCCACAGTCAATACCGCCACGAGCACGCAAGGAAACAGTTCCGTTTTCCTTTTCGTTAGCACCAACTACAACAACATAGTTAACCTTTTGTAGCTGAGCCTCACGAATACGCTTACCCATAGTTTCGTTACGACAGTCAACCTCAACTCTCATACCCTGTGCAAGCATTTTTGCCTCAATTTCCTTTGCATAATCATCAAAGTCAGAATTAATCGGAACAATTACAGCCTGTAATGGAGAGAGCCAAAGCGGTAATGCACCTGCATACTTTTCAAGAATTAAAGCAAGAGTTCTTTCATAGCAACCAAGTGATGTTCTGTGAATAATATAAGGAGTTGCAAGCTGATTGTTTGAATCAACATATTCCATACCAAATTTCTTTGCAAGAAGCATATCAATTTGGATAGTAACAATTGTGTCCTCCTTGCCAAATACATTCTTGCATTGAATGTCAAGCTTAGGACCATAGAATGCAGCCTCATCAATACCAATTTCGTAGTCTAAGCCGATTTCGTCAAGAAGCTTGCCCATAATTTCCTGTGCCTCATTCCATTGCTCAGGTGTACCCTCATACTTATCAGTACGCTTAGGGTCCCACTGTGAGAAACGGAAGGTACAGTCCTCCCAAAGTCCAACAGTTTCAAGGCAATATTTTGCAAGCTCAAGGCAGCCCTTAAACTCCTCTGCAAGCTGGTCGGGACGAAGAACTAAGTGACCCTCGGAAATAGTAAACTGTCTTACACGAATAAGACCGTGCATCTCACCGCTGTCCTCGTTTCTGAATAGAGTAGAGGTCTCGCCAAGACGCATAGGCAAATCACGATAAGAGCGCTTCTTGTTCAAAAATACTTGATATTGGAATGGACAAGTCATAGGACGAAGAGCAAAGCATTCCTTTGTTTCATCATCAGGGTCACCCATAATGAACATACCGTCACGGTAGTGGTCCCAGTGACCGGAAACCTTGTAAAGCTCACGCTTAGCCATTAAAGGAGTCTTAGTTAATAAATAGCCCCTCTTTTGCTCTGTATCCTCAACCCAACGCTGTAAAAGCTGAATAACTCTTGAGCCCTTAGGCATAAGAATAGGTAAGCCCTGTCCAATATAGTCAACAGTTGTAAAGTATTCAAGCTCACGGCCAATCTTGTTATGGTCGCGCTTTCTTGCTTCCTCCATAGCAGTAATGTGTGCATTTAATTCGTCCTTAGATGGGAATGCAACACCGTAAACTCTTTGTAATTGCTTGTTGTTTTGGTCACCCTTCCAGTAAGCGCCTGTGCATTGTAAAAGCTTAAGAGCCTTAACAGCACCGGTTGCAAAAAGGTGTGGTCCTGCACAAAGGTCAACAAAGTCACCCTGTTGATAGAAGCTGATAGTAGCATCCTCTGGTAGCTCGTTGATAAGCTGAACCTTGTAAGGCTCACCCTTTTCCTCCATAAGCTTAACAGCCTCAGCTCTTGGTAGCTCAAAACGCTCAATCTTAAGGTTTTCCTTAACGATTTTCTTCATTTCGTCCTCAATTTTTTTAAGAACGTCAGTTGAAAATGCAACGGATGAATCAAAGTCATAATAAAATCCGTTTTCAATAGCCGGACCTATTGTAAGCTTTGTTTCCGGGTAAAGTCTTTTAACAGCTTGAGCCAAAATATGTGATGCAGTATGCCAAAATACGTGCTTACCACCGGCTGATGCAAAGGTTAAAAGCTCTGCCTTATCACCCTCATTAAGCTTTTTAGTAAGCTCGCAAAGCTCACCGTTAATAGATGCGGCAATAACGCTTCTGTCAATCATTTCAGCATTTCTTGCAGCGTCATAAACGCTTTGACCAAGCTCAAATTCAATTTCCTTGCCATTAATAATTGCTTTCATAAATACCTCCAAAAAAATAACACCTCGACAAATGCAAAAAAGCATTGTCGGGGTGCAGAAAATTCTACACGGTTCCACCCGAGATTTAACTTAATTCTATTGTATCTGTTATATAGCAACCGGTACCCTGAATGCCAATTGCGATTACACTCTCAGCCACGGTGTAACTCTCTGTGCGCTTGAATCAAACAGGACATAATTTGCCCAAATACACTTTGATTATAGCACTTAAATTTTATTTTGTCAAGTATAAAAAATCTATTGACGTAAAATAGGAAATATGTTAAAATTTTAAATGAGGTGATAAGGATGAAAAACAAAGCTTATATTGCAATTATATTATCTAACTTAATAGTACTTTTAGCACTTTTTTTGCCGCTTATTCACGTAAGTGAAATAAGAATGGACATAACGGGTGAAAAAATTGAAGAATCTTACTATGTAAACATAATCCAATATGTAGAGCACGATGTGTATAACCTTACAATGATAGTAATGATTATCTTAGCAGGCTTTAATGTTCTTGGCGCTGCCAACGGAATTTACGGACTTGTTAAAAAAGAGCTAAGCCACGCCTCAATCAATCTTGCAATTTTTACAGGCTTTGCCTCAGCTATTTCGGGCGCACTTCAGCTTTATTCAAAATCTTACACCTTCTTTATTATTTGCGCCATATCCTTTATTGTTACAATAATGAGCTCACTAAAGCTAAATAAGCTTGAAAAATAGAACAAAAGCTGTCCAAAACGGACAGCTTTTTCTATTTAATTACAGCTCCCAGCTACCAAGCCAATTTTCAAAGCCCTCATAAACCTGGTTAAGCTCTGACTTAAGTTCATCACCGCCATTTATGGTGTAAATATAATCCATTCTGTCAAACTTTTCAATGTATTGTAGCTCACCCTGTGAGTACTCACCGTTGTTTAACTTATTTAAAGCCTTAGCAGCAAGAGATTCTGCTTGTCGTATATTTTCAACAAGCTGACTAAAGGCGTCCTTGTCAATTGCCTCAACCTTTTTTACAAGATTGTTAAAATATTCAGGGTCCTTGGCGTATTTTAAAGCGCCCTCGTTTATATAGCTCTTAGCATCAGAGGCATTAAAGTAAAAGCCCTTAATGTAATTTCCATTACTATCGGTTCTGTTGTCATAATAATACTCATTCCACTTACAAACAAAGTCAACGTAATCGTACATTCTATATATTTCATCAATTACGCCGGATTGTGAAAAGCTTTCCCAAATAGCAAAGTTTTCTCCCATTTCCTCGCTGCTTAAAATGGCATACTCGGCATCAACAATCTTAAAATTAAATTGATAGCCGTATCTGTCTGTAAAGAATTTGTCAACTGATGGTGCTACCATAAGAGTACCCGTTACCTTAACAGCAGAGGCGGTATAGCTCAGCTTCTTGCCGGATTTAGGATAAACCTCAATAGTGTTTGAAAGCTCCGTTGTGTTTGGCACACAGAAGGGACAGCTTTGATAAGGCATATTCATTAAGAAAATGAATGAGCCATCAACAGGAGATGATGTGGCAATGTAACCATTAATAGTTACCCTTTTGCCATTAAGTGTTTTTAAATAATCATAGCTAAGAGTTGATTTGAAGCTTAATTTAGTGTAGCTATCATCACCACAGGAAATGATAAGTGGAATTAATGTAATAATACACATTAAAGCACAAATAAATTTAACTAACCTTTTCATAAAGCTCCTATTCCGCCAAGCTATCGCGCTTAGCCATTACAAAGGTGCAAATAACCGTTGGAATTACGCTTATTAGGAAAATACCCACAAGAATAAATATTTCAGGCAAGTAAACCTTGCTCATATTTAGAACAACACCCATTGAGGACACATAATCCCCCATTAAAACAAGGCATAGCCTTGATACTAAAAAGGCAACGACTGTTGATATAAGTCCGATTATACTGTTTTGAATAATGTATAAAAGATTGATTTTCTTCATACTAATACCAATCAAACGCATAAGAGAAATTTCCTTAGCAGAGTGGTACATATTCAAAAGAGTGATAATGGAAATGATAATTATGTTCATTATAAGAATAATAGCACAAAGCACAAAAACAATGTATTTTGTATCATCAGCCTCACTTAAAACATCACGCACAACCTCCATAGGCTCAACTGCCTGTAAGGTAAAGGCTTCCTCGTCGTGCTCTATAACCTTGCCGTCATACTCATTTGTTAGTTGCATAGCGTAGCTTGGATTTTTAGTGTTAACTAAAATGGAGCAAACAGTTGCGTGCATTCCCTCATGTTCTTCACCGTCACCGTGATCGTGCATTTCCCAAAGAGTTCTAATCTGTGTAAATACAACTCTGTCGTAAACAGAAAAGGTTTCTTCTAAGATGCCAACAACCAAAATACCCTTTTCATGCTTGCTGTTTTCACTTGCTGAGTGACTTGTATAAATTGTATCTCCAACCTTTAACCCGTTTTGCTTTGCAATAGATGAGCCAATCACAGCTTGGCATACTTCTTGGTCGCTAAACATATCGCCACTACCAATTGCCTTTTCTTTTAAAAAGGCAGAGGTTGTACCAATCACTCTTGCGCCATTATAGTTGTCTGCCATAGCATAAGGAATAGCAGAGGTAACACGATTATCGGCTAAAAGGTCATTAACAATGGAGTAAGGAATAGTACCTAAGGGCTCGTCTGTAAAGTACATAGAGTTCATAGCAAGCTGCGTCTTACTGCCCGCAGGACCAACAATTAATGAATAATATCCTGCGTTACTTTCAATACCGTCGCTTACCTGACTTGAAACATTAAAGGCAAGCACGCCAACACCTGCTGAAATTACAATAGATATAACAATGAGAATAATTTGTACCTTTTTAATTCCCATATTTTTAAGGGCGAATTTAAGCATCGTACTTACCCCCTGTCATTTCATTCATATCAATTACATAATCAAAATATTTGCAAAGCCTGTCATCGTGGGTAACGGCAATTAAGGTTTTACCCTTGGCAATCTCTGTTAATTGCTTAATTACAGCCTCGCCAATTGCAAAGTTAAGGTTACCCGTTGGCTCGTCAGCCAAAATAATATCAGGGGACTTTACAATTGCCCTTGCAATAGCAACCCTTTGTCTTTCACCACCGGAAAGATTTTTAACCTTTTTGTTTTTCTTATCAAGAATATCAAGAGATTTTAAAACCTCATCAGCCCTTGATGTATCAACACCCTCTAAGCGAAGAATATTAATATTGTCAATAACAGTCATTTCTGTAATGAGCTTAAAATCTTGGAATATGTAGCCTATGCTTTTAATGCGCAAAAGGTCCTTTTCCTTTTGTGAAATTTTTGTAATGTCAACATTATCAATAATTATTTCTCCCTTTTCCGGGGAAAGAATACCTGCAATCATATTGAGAAGAGTAGACTTACCACAGCCGGACGCACCAAGCAAAATGTAAGACTTGCCATCCTCAAAGGTCATATCCTTGTAATCAATTGCAGTTTCGTTCTTGAATTTTTTTGAAATACCCTTAACTTCAATCATATTAACCTCCTAATTTATGTTTAAAAGCATTAACAAAAGTCCGATTAGCGAAGAAGCTAAATACATAGTAAGAATAATACGTAAATTTTCCTTTTTAATTGGATTAGCCTTTAACAATACAGCAAGACCAACACCGGCACCGGAGCAAAGACCGGAAATTGTAGCTCCAAAGGAAAGAGAGCCATTTATATAAAGTGTAGTAATTGCAGAGGAAATGGCGCAATTTGGTATTAGTCCAAAAATAGCTGTAATAAATGGTTGTGCATAGTGACCGCTTAACATAATTTCACTAAGCCTGTCCTCACCTAATAAATGGATTGCATAACCAATTATAATGTTAACAATAAATATAAATAATGTAGTTTTCAGTGTGTGAATAAGTGTAGGCTTCCAAATGCCCTCCTCTTTCTCACAGCCACAGTCCTTGCACATATCAACAGGGCTCTTCTTGATTTTCAAAAGCTTAAGAGCAATATCAATTCCAAACCCAATAACAACACCAATAATAATTTTAGCAACAATTATTTTCCAAATAGAGCCATAGGAGTTTGGATTGGAAATAAGAATTGGAATAGCCTCATCACTTGTGGCTAAGAATACAGCTATAAGCGTACCCTCGGTAACAAGTCCTGCAGTGTAAAGATTAGATGCAGTAGCAGAAAAGCCACATTGTGGAATACAGCCAAGAAGCGAGCCTACAAAAGGACCACCTCGTCCCATTTTAGAAAGTGTATTTTCCATTTTTGAAGATGCCTTATGCTCAATAAACTCCATAAGCAAATAAGCTAAAAACAAAAACGGTATAGCCTTTAATGTATCAATGCAGGCGTGAAAAAACGGGTGCCAAAGCTCGTGCATTAAAAAACTCCTTTTCAAATTCATATTCAAATTGAGAAACATTCTCAAATTACAGCTACATTATAACCCTAAGACTAAAAATTGTCAATAAGTATAAGGAAATAAAATGTTAAATTTTTTTTAAGATATAGCACAAAATAATTAAAAAGGTATTGAAAAATTCATATTACTGTGCTATTATTTAGACAATGGATTTTACAGAGTAAATGTATGTGCGTTAAGTGTTTAGAGGACGGGGAGTTGCCTCTTTAACGAAAATTCGCTTTTGAATTGCGGTACATACATTGCATCCCGCTGGACTCATCTCCACAAATGGTGCAAAATCTGTATTTCATTTGAGGAGGTGTTTTTTTATGCAAAAAAAAGAAAAAATCAAGCAAATCACAACAACAGCAATGATGATTGCCATAAGCGTGGTAATCGGTTATTTTTGTAAAACCTTTTTAAACTTCGGCTTTGGTCTATACAGAATAACCTTTGAAAACCTACCAATTATTATGACAGGAATTATATTCGGACCGATAGCAGGTGGAATAGTTGGCTTAGCATCTGATATGATAAGCTATTTTTTGTCCCCACAGACATATCCACCAAATCTGATAGTAACCCTCGGTGCTACAATGGTTGGTGTCGTTTCAGGCATTGTGTCAAAATATGTAGTAAAGAAAAAGGGAAATTTACAAATAATAGCCTCAGGCTCACTTGCTCATCTAATAGGCTCAATGATAATTAAGCCAATTGGCTTATTTCAATTTTATCAATGGCTTACCCTAATGCGCATACCGCTATATTTAATAATCGCCCCAATTGAAATAGCAATAATATGCTTGCTTTTAAATAGAAAAAGCTTTGCAAAAATTGTAGGATACAGGTAAATAATATGAATATAACAGAAGCACTTGAATATATACACACAGTCAACTGGACATTTTGTAAGCCGGGGCTTGAAAGAACATATGAGCTTTGCTCACAGCTTGGTAACCCACAAAACAATCTAAAATTCATCCACGTAGCAGGAACAAATGGTAAAGGCTCATTTTGCTCAATGCTATCAAGCGTTCTTTTAGCACAGGGCTATAAGGTAGGCTTATATACATCACCATATATAAAATGCTTTAATGAAAGAATGCAAATAAATGGAGAAATGATAAGCGATGATGAATTATGTAAAATAACCGAAAAAATAAAGCCGGTAGCAGATAAAATGCAGGACAAGCCAACAGAATTTGAGCTTGTGACAGCAATCGCCTTTGAATATTTTAGTAGAAATAAGTGTGATTATGTGGTTTTAGAGTGTGGCTTAGGTGGCAGACTTGACTCAACTAATGTAATAAATACCTCAATTTTGTCGGTTATTACAGGAATTTCCCTTGACCATACATCAATTTTAGGTAATACCGTTTTCGAAATAGCAAAGGAAAAAGCGGGAATAATAAAGAGTGGCGTACCGTGCCTTTGGTGTGGCAATAGTGGTGAGGCTTATTCATCAATTAAAGCAATAGCACAAGAGAAAAACTCACTACTATATTTAGTGGATAGAAGCAGTGTAAATGTAAAATCATCTACACTGGATGGCACTTTTTTTGATTTTGAGGAATACAAAAACGTAAAAATCAACTTGCTTGGCGAATACCAAGTAATAAATGCTGTAAATGTACTCTCTGCTATTAAAATTCTTAATAATTTAGGTGTTGTAATTGACGAAAGCAGCATATACATTGGTATGAAAAATGCGACTTGGCTTGCAAGGTTTGAAAAGCTCTCGTCCGACCCATTAATTATTTTTGATGGTGGGCACAACCCTGAGGGAGTTGACTTGTGCGTTAAAAGTGTAAAAAACTATTTTGGCAAGGAAAAGCTAATAGTTTTAACAGGCATTTTGGCAGATAAGGACTATTCCTACATTGGTAAAAAGCTGGGTGAAATTGCAAGCGAGGTACATTGTATAACTCCAATTAATCCCCGTGCATTGCCGGCGCAGGACTATAGTAATGAATTTTCAAAGCAAGGAATACAGGCGTATTCATACAACACTATTGATAAGGGTGTAAAAAATGCTATAAAAAGAGCCAAGGAAAGTGGCAAGGCTGTACTTTGTACAGGCTCACTTTACCTATATTCACACATCTACGATGAAATAAAGAAGCATTAACAGTTTTAGCCGAAAACATGTCATTTTGACTATGCTTTCGGCTAACAATTTTTTGCAAAAATCCACACGACTTGACAAATATATTATTATATGATATAATTAGTTGTCAAAATTAAATTATTTATCGGCTTTTTTATTAACAGATACGCGTTTTAGATGTATATAAGATAGGAAGTTTTTATGAATAACAATATAGATAATGCTACTCTCAAGGAAGAGAAAAGAGCAGAATTTAAAGAATGGTTTGAATTCCAAAAAAAGGAATTAGTGAAAAATATTAATATTGTAAAGCAGCTTGTTTTAAGAAGCATTAAGGTCCAGTATAGAAACTCAGTAATAGGTGTTTTTTGGACAATACTTAATCCACTTCTTAATATGCTTGTTATGTACCTTGTATTCAGCAGTATGTTTGCAGGTCGTGGTACAACTCAGATTGAGCAAGCAACATACCCGCTACACCTGCTTTGCGGTAACATAGTTTTTGGTATGATGAGAAATGCAACCGTGCAGTCGCTGCCATCTATTGTTCAAAATCGTGGCTTGCTTACAAAGAATAAAATGTCATATAATGTATTTCCACTATCATATGCCTTAAGTGCCGTCGTTAATTTTGGATTTTCATTTATTGCACTTCTTGGTGTTATGCTTGTTGTGTGGATACAAGGACAAGCAGTGTTTAGCCTAAATATTTTCTTAGTATTTGTTGGCTTGCCGGCTTTATTCTTATTCTGCTATGGTCTTTCACTTATTTTGTCAGCTATGTACACCTTCTTTAGAGACATAAGTCATTTCTACAATGTGTTTTTGACTCTTTGGATGTACTTAACTCCAATCTTCTACACTATCAATATGTTTGAGGGTGCAGGACCTGCCGGAGCTATGATGAAGACAGTTATAAGACTAAACCCAATGTACTATTATGTAGAATATTTTAGAGATGTTGTTTATAGATGCTCAGCTCACGCTTATGCACTTGAAAATATGGAGGCTACAGAGCAACTTAGTATGGTGGCTACCAATACACAAGAGTACCTTAGTATGGTGGAGGCAGCAACTCTTCCGGGCTTTGGCGAAACAGCTACAATTTATTTAATCGGCTTAGTAACTCTTCTCGTAGGCGCAATAGTGTTTATGGGTACAAAACGTAAGTTTATTTACAACATATAATTTTTACGGTGATTTAAAATGTTTAAAAGTCATAAAAAGCATATAATGAAAAATAGTGAAAACGTCATTGAGGTTGAAAATGTCAGCATGGAGTTTTATCGCCTTAATGAAAAGGTTGACAACCTTAAGGAGTTTTTTGTAAGACTTGTTAAGGGTAAGCTTGAGCGCAAGACCGAAAGAGTTTTGGAAAATGTTAGCTTTGAGCTTAAAAAGGGCGAGTCAATCGGTCTTATCGGACATAACGGTGCCGGTAAAAGTACGCTATTAAAAATTATTTCAAATATTTATGAGCCAACAGAGGGCTCTGTAAGAACACGTGGTGTAATTGCACCGCTTCTAAACCTTGGCGCAGGCTTTGATTATGAGGCAACAGGCAAGGAAAATGTATATTTAAACGGAGCAATTCTTGGCTATTCAAAAAAGGAGCTTCACAAAAAGTATCAGGAAATTGTAGATTTTTCTGAGCTTGGCGACCATATGAATACCCCACTTAAGAATTATTCATCAGGAATGGTTGCTCGTCTTGGCTTTGCAATAGCAATTGATGTTGAGCCATCTATTTTGCTGGTGGATGAAATTCTTTCCGTAGGAGACGAAAACTTTAGACGTAAATGTGCAGATAAAATTAATGAGCTACGTGAAAAAGGCGTTTCCTTTGTAATAGTATCTCACAATATGGGTCAAATAAGAAGCCTTTGCCAAAAGGCGTTGTGGATTGAAAACTCACAGGTTAAGGGATATGGTGAGGTAAATCAAATTTGCAACGAGTATGAGGCATATTGTAAGGAAATCAAAAGAAAAAGTGATGAAGAAGCACGCAAAAAGGCTTTAGCAGAGAATAAATAAAAACAGCCTGACAAGGGTTTTGATTTCTTGTCAGGCTATTATTGAAAAGAAAGGAGACAAAATGAAGCAAAATTTTGGCAAAACAGTAGTTTTTTGTAACATATTGCTTGATTTAATAATCAATACAGGTGCTGTATATTTAGCAATTTTGTTTATAGATAAGGATTTGAAAATTTTCAATCAAAACTCACTAATCATTTCCTTAATAGCGGTTTTAGGCTCTATACTTGTGTACTTTGCTTGTGATATGTACTCCTTAGCGATATTTGAAAAGCTACATAAAACAATATCAAGGTTAGCATGCGTTCAGCTCTTTTTACTGTGTGCTATGCTTCTTGTAATTGTTTTACTTGCTCCTACAAGAACAGAGTTTTATGAGCTTTTGTTTATATCAGCGGTTTTATCCTTTTTAGCACTTGCAATTAAAAAGGTTTTATCCGTAAAAATCTCACACGCAATAAGAAAAAGTCAAAAGCACAGAAAAACAGTTTTAATAGTAGGTAATGGTAGCGGTGCCTTTGAATATGAAAAGCAAATCAACGACAACCCGCACTATGGCTATTCGGTAGAGGGCTATGTGTGTGATGAAAAGGCAGAGGACAAAAATGTATTAGGCAGCTATGATGAGCTTGAAGAAATTTTGTCAACCTTAAATCCGTACGAGGTTGTAATAGCCTTGCCCATTGATAAGGAACCAATGGTACAGGGCATTGTAGATGCTTGTAACAAGGCAGGTGTGCGCACATCAATCGTTCCGCACATATATAAGTACTTTAAATCAAAATGTCAGGTCGATATGGTAGGTGGCTTGCCTGTAATCAATACAAGAGATATTCCCCTTGATAATCCGGCAAATGCCGCTATGAAAAGATTAATGGACATAATTATTTCTTTAATTATGATAATTCTAACATCTCCAATTATGCTGATTGCCGCAATAGGAGTTAAGCTTTCATCAAAAGGACCTGTTATATTCAAGCAAAAAAGAGTCGGCAAAAACAACAAAATATTTACAATGTATAAGTTCCGTTCAATGAGAGTAAATGAGCAAGAGCAAACTGCTTGGACAACACCGACAGACAAAAGAAAAACAAGATTTGGCACATTTATGCGTAAAACAGGAATTGATGAGCTACCACAATTCTTTAATGTACTGTTTGGTAGCATGTCAATTGTAGGACCAAGACCGGAGCTTCCCGCATTTGTTGAGGAATATTCTAAAACAATTCCGCTTTACAAGGTAAAGCATCAAGTAAAGCCGGGAATCACAGGACTTGCTCAAATATATGGCTTCAGAGGTGACACCTCAATAGAGGGCAGAATTGAAATGGACATTAAGTACATTGAAAACTGGTCATTATTCTATGATATAAAAATTTTGGTGTCAACACCATTTAAAATGTTTAACAGAAACGAAAAATACGTAAAATGAAAATATTGATAGTCGCATCAAATATGGTGCATATAAACAATTTCCATCAGGCATACATACAAGGCTTTAAAAATGAGGGGCACAATGTTTATATAATGGCAAAGGGAGAGGGCGCAGATTTTAATATTGACTTTGAAAAAAGCGTGCTTTCCTTCAAAAATCTTAAGCTTTCTTATAAAATCAGGGAAATACTAAAAAAAGAATGCTTTGATGTAGTTTATTTACATACATCTCTTGCCGCCTTTTGGGTAAGAATGGCGTTAAGAGGGGTTAAGGGAAAGCCATACGTAATAAATACCGTTCACGGCTATTTGTTTGGAAAAAGCTGTGGTAGCCTTCATAACAAAATATATTTAGCCTGCGAAAGGCTACTTAAAAATCAAACAGATGATATAATTGTTATGAATAATGAGGATTATTCAATAGCTACCGAAAATAAGCTTTGTAAGGGAAATGTTTATTTTTCAAATGGTATGGGAGTTAGCTTTAAAGCTTTTGACACAGCAAAGGAAAATCAAGCTAAGGAACAAATTTCCCTTGCCTATGTTGGAGAAATCAGTAAAAGAAAAAATCAAATGTTTTTAGTAAAGGCAATGAAGCATTTGCCGAATTATACCTTAACCTTAGTTGGCGATGGTGACGAAAGAGAAAATGTAGAAAAATACATAAAAAAAGAAGGCTTGCAGGATAGAGTATGTATAACAGGCTTTACTAAAAAAGCATATGAATATATTTTAGCCTGTGATATATATGTTTCAGCATCCAAAATTGAGGGCTTACCCTTTAATATAATGGAGGCTATGTATCTAAAAAAGCCAATTGTGGCAAGTAACATAAAGGGGCAAAGTGACCTTTTGCCGAAAAACTCCCTTTATACTCTTGACAATATGGACGAATATGTAAATTTAATAAAGAATACAAATGTAAAAAGAGTTGATTACGACATTGAAAAATATAAGCTTGAAAATGTATATTCCGAGAATATGGAAATATATCTTTCAAGTCTTACCAAAAATCAACCGTCGGTTGTAAAATAACAACTCAACATATATTGACAAATAATAATAAATATTTTATAATAAAATCAAGGGAGGGATGTATGTATGGCATGGTTTTGGTTAGCACTTGCAATAGCGCTTATGGTAATTGAGCTATCTACTACACAGCTTATATCATTATGGTTTTCAATAGGTGCAGCTATTACAGCAATTGTCAAGGTCGTATTTAATGACATTGGCATTATTTGGCAGGTCGTAATATTTGCAGTAGTTTCTCTTGCCTTACTTATTGCAACAAGACCACTTGTAAAAAGGTTTCTTTCCAAAAAAGGAGAGGGCAATAAAACCAATTTAGATTTAATAATAGGCAAGGAAGCAATAGTAACAGAGGAAATAGACAATATTAAGGCACAAGGCTCTGTTAAAATAAATGGATTGATTTGGAGCGCACGTTCAAGTGATGAAGGCGTAATTCCTACTGATGCAATAGTAATAATTGAAGAAATCAATGGTAATAAAGCCATTGTTTCAATAAAACAAAAGGAAGGTTGATTTTATGTGGTTAATCCCGGTAATTCTCGTAATTTTTGCAGTTGTAGTAGTAATCTTAAACATTAAGGTTGTACCACAATCAAAGGCATATGTAATTGAGCGTCTTGGTGCATATCATTGCACATGGGACACAGGCTTGCATTTCTTAATTCCAGTGTTTGATAAGGTTTCAAAGCAGGTTTCCTTAAAGGAACAGGTAGCGGACTTCCCACCACAGCCTGTTATTACCAAGGACAATGTAACAATGCAAATTGATACAGTTGTATTTTTCCAAATAACAGACCCAAAGCTTTTCGCTTATGGTGTTGAAAATCCAATCGCAGCAATTGAAAATCTTACAGCAACAACTCTTCGTAACATTATAGGTGATTTAGAGCTTGACCATACATTGACATCAAGAGATACAATCAATGCAAAAATCCGTTCTATTCTTGATGAAGCAACAGACCCTTGGGGCATTAAGATAAACAGAGTAGAGCTTAAAAATATTAAGCCACCTGCGGAAATTCAGGACGCAATGGAAAAGCAAATGAAGGCAGAGCGTCAAAGACGTGAAGCAATCTTGCGTGCAGAGGGTGAAAAGTCAAGTAATATTCTTGTGGCACAGGGTAAAAAGGAAAGCCAAATTTTAGCTGCTGAGGCTGAAAAGCAGGCTGCAATCCTTCACGCAGAGGCTGAAAAGGAAGCAAGAATCAGAAGAGCAGAGGGTGAAGCAGAGGCAATCCTTAAAATCAACCAAGCTCAAGCTGAATCAATCAGAATGATTAACGAGGCTGCTCCAAGTAACGAATATCTAACTCTTAAAAAGCTTGAATCCTTTGAAAAGGTATCAGACGGTCAAGCAACAAAGGTAATTATTCCAAGCGACCTACAAGGTGTTGTCGGCTTAGTAAACACAATTGCCGAAAGCGCAAAAACAGAAAACAAATAACTAAAAAATACACACTCATTAGGCGTGATACTCTTAACGGAGTATCACGCC
>JAGATW010000004.1 GCA_017621085.1 Clostridia bacterium
ATCACAGGTAACTCCACCAACCCAACAAGATTCCAACACCCGGTTGCAGGTACATATAAGAAATGGTGCTGGGAAAACGGCAAGAACTACTTCTCAGTTGCATCAGGTGGTGGTACAGGTCGTACACTTCACCCGGATAATATGGCAGCAGGTCCTGCTTCCTACGGTATGACTGACACAATGGGTAGAATGCACGGTGATGCTCAGTTCGCCGGCTCCTCTTCCGTTCCTGCTCACGTAGAAATGATGGGTCTTATTGGTGCTGGTAACAACCCAATGGTTGGTATGACTGTTGCAGTTGCTGTTGCTGTTGAAGAAGCTTGCAAATGATTTTCAATGAATTTTGCCACAGGATAACTCCTGTGGCAATTTTAATTAGCCAAAACATACCCATTCGAACGGGTACGTTTTGGCTAAGAAAAAAGACACATCGTTATGGAAAAATCTTTAATGACGTGTCTGTTTTTATAAAATAGAAAGCCCACTGTATCCTTATTGTTAAAGGCTTACAGTGGGTTAAAAATTACGTGTTATTTGTAAAAGCAACTGTAACGGTAGTACCAATTCCAAACTCACTTTCAATAGAAAGCTCCGCGCCAATAAATGCACAAATATGCTTAACAATAGCAAGTCCAAGACCTGTTCCACCGGTACGTTTGGAGTGGGATTTATCAACACGATAGAAACGTTCACACAAACGAGGTAAATGCTCTTTTTCAATGCCGATACCCGTGTCTTTGATTTGCATAGTTATTCCACAAGCTGTGCTTGAAAATGAAACAGTAATTGAACCGTTATCCTTATTGTATTTGATAGCATTTGATACAAGGTTTTCTATAAGCTCAAATATCATATGCTGTTCGGCGACAAGGCTTGCAGAACCAATAATTTCAGTTGATATGTTTTTCTTTTTAATTTCCTCTGAAAATTCAGCAATAATTTCCTTGACCGTTTCATCGAGGGAAACTAATGTAGGTGCGTTCTGTGTAGCATCCTTGTTTTCTATTTTTGATAACATAAGCATATCGGAAATGAGAGAGCCAAGACGAATACTTTCCTTATGAATACGTGCTATCTGCTTCTTAGAGCCTTCGTCAATACCTTCCTTGTTCATAAGAACCTCAGAAAAGCCTTGCATAACTGTTATTGGTGTCTTAAGCTCGTGAGAAGCATTTGCAAAAAAATCACTTTTTTGCTTTTCAATCAGCTTTTCCTTTGTGATGTCAGTAACAATAATTATAGCAGAAATATTGTCGCATATTACATCGTTAGTAACCTTTGTAATTACAATTGATAGGCGCATATTATCATATGTACACTCAAAAGCAAAATTTTCGCCTATATGCTGAGTAATTTTTTCATAAATAGGAAGCTTTTCAATTAAGAAAACAAGGTCTTTTCCTATGTCTGAGCTTGAGCCGTTAAACATATGGAGTGCGCGTTTGTTAGCAAAAACAATATGCTTTGATTTGTCAAGAGCAATAATGCTTTGAGAAATATTATCAAGCACGTTATTTAGCTTAATACGCTCGGTGTCTGCTATGCGAATATGATTGTGAATGTTTGAATTCAATTCGTTAATTTGATTCAAAACTGAAAAAAGCTCCGGCTCACTCATATCGGTATTTATAGGTGTATATTTTCCTTCATTTAAGCTCTTTAAGCTATCTCCAATTTCGGTAACCTTAGAGGAAACATTACGTGAAAGAATGTTAGCAAGCACAAAGGATAGCACAAGAGAAATAATAAGAACAATCACGAGTAATGGGATTAACGCAGTAATATAAGGAGTTACCTCACTGCTTCTGACAGCGAGCCTTAAAATCACCTGAACTCCGTTTGAAAATTCTGTTTTTGTTGCGTAATATGTCATATCACACTTAAAGGTTTCAGAATACCTTTCTACAGTGTCGGGAGTTCCCTTAAGTGCATTTTTGATTTCCTCACGGTCAGCGTGGTTTTCAAGCTTTGAATTTGTATCGCTTTCATAGAGTACATTGCCATCAAGGTCAAAAATTGTAATGCGAAGCTCGGGATTATTCTCATATTTTGAAAAATTAGAAAAATCATCTTCACCATCTAAAAGGGAAGCAGCAAGCTCTGTTTCTTCCTTTAATCGCTGATTTATGATGTTTTTGGTGTTCAAATTAACTGCTATAATGCTGAAAATAAACATTAAAAGCACAATCACAACTGAAACTGCAAAAAATCTAAAAAATATCTTCTTTTTCATTGCATTTCAAAACGATATCCAATACCACGCACGGTGATAATTACATCGCCGCCCCCACATTCTGTTATTTTATCGCGAA
>JAGATW010000005.1 GCA_017621085.1 Clostridia bacterium
CCTGCTCCACGTGGTGTTCCACAAATCGAGGTTACCTTTGATATTGACGCAAACGGTATTGTAAACGTATCTGCAACAGATAGGGTACAGGTAAGGAACAGCACATTACAATTACATCTTCAACAAATATGAGCAAGGAAGATATTGAAAAGGCTGTTAACGAGGCTGCTAAGTATGCTGAGGAAGATAAAAAGGCTAAGGAAGCAGTTGAGGTAAAGAACAACGCAGAGCATATGATATTCCAATGCGAAAAATCCTTAGAGGAGCTTGGTGACAAGGTTGATGCCGGTGATAAGGCAAGCGTACAAGGTGCTATTGATAAGCTTAAGGAAACAATTAAGACAAATAACACAGAGGCTATCAAGGCAGATACAGAAGCACTTCAAAAGGCATTCTACCCAGTTGCAGAAAAGGTTTATAACCAATCAGGCGCACAACCGAATGATGGTGGTGCAAATGGCGCACAGGGTGCAGATGGCACATACTACAATACAGACTTTGAGGATAAAACAGATAAATAATAATCGTCCAAAGGACTGCTCCTATGGGGCAGTCCTTGTGGGGTTAAAGAGGTATAATCATGGCAGATAAGCAAGACTACTATGAGGTGCTTGGCCTCTCAAAGGGAGCAAGTGCCGATGAAATAAAAAAAGCATATCGCCAAATGGCAAAAAAATATCACCCTGATATGAATCCTGACAATAAGGAAGCAGAGCAGAAGTTTAAAGATGTAAATGAGGCTTATGCAGTCCTTTCCGACCCGGAAAAGAAAGCACAGTATGACCAATATGGTCACGCAGCCTTTGACCAGTCCTCGGGCTTCGGAGGTGGTGGCTTTGGTGGCTTCGACTTCGATGTGGGAGATATTTTCTCGTCATTCTTTGGTGGTGGCTTTGGCTCTTCTCGTTCACAGAGCAGAGCAAATGCACCAATTCCCGGTGATGATATAGGAGTAAGAGTAATCCTTTCCTTTGAGGAGGCTGTTTTCGGTTGTAAAAAGGAGGTTTCCTACGGACGTGTTCAAAGGTGTGACTCCTGCTCCGGTTCAGGTGCTAAGAAGGGCACAAGCCCTGAAAAATGTTCCAAATGTGGTGGTAGCGGTACTATAAGAGTACAGCAAAGAACAGCATTTGGTATGATGCAATCAACAAGCTCTTGTCCGGATTGTAATGGTACAGGTAAAGTTATAAAGACCCCTTGCGATAATTGTCGTGGAAAGGGCTACGTAAAGATTAATAAGAAGCTTGAGGTTTCGATTCCTGCGGGTATTGATGACGGACAAAGAATAGCTCTTCGCTCACAAGGTAACGAGGGAAGAAACGGAGGAGCCACAGGCGACCTTATTATTCAAGTTTCAGTTCGTCCACACCCGATTTTTGAGCGTGATGGTAACGATATATACTGTGAAGTGCCAATTACCTTTGCAGAGGCAGCTTTAGGCGCAAAAATCAAAATTCCAACCCTTGAGGGTCAAATGGATTATGACATTCCCGAGGGCACACAAACAGGCTCAGTATTTACTATAAAGCAAAAGGGTATAAATGCTGTTAACTCTCGTTCAAAGGGCAACCTATATGTAAAGGTTGTAGTTGAAACTCCAAAGAACTTGACTGACGAGCAAAAGAAGATTTTACGTCAATTCGCCGACTCCTGTGGAGAGAAAAACTTCGCTAAGAAAACAAGCTTCTTCTCAAAATTTAAAAAGTAAAGCCTCTTTCTGTCTGGGGGAGAGGAATTGCTTTTTCTCAAAATTAAAAAATAAAGGAAAAATTATGGACAATAAGTGGATACAAATTAAGGTAACGGTCAAAAACGATAAGTTAAATGACTTAGTTGCTATTATGAGTATGATTTCCAACGGACTTCAAATAGAGGACTATTCCGATATAGAGGACAGAATTTTAGACGGAGTGTATGGAGATTTAATTGACGAAAGTGTTTTAAATGCTGACCGTACAATTGCTTCCGTTTCCGTATATGTACCTGACGATAAGCCAATGCAGGATTATACAATGTTTATAAAGGAGCGCTTAAGTGCATCAGACATTGAAAACAAAATTGAGCTTATCTCCTTGTGTGAGGAGGATTGGGCAGACTCTTGGAAGCAATACTATAAGCCAATTGAAATAGGCAATAGATTAGTAGTTGTTCCAATGTGGGAAAAATATGATGCAAAACCAAATCAGGTAATTGTAAAAATGGACCCCGGTATGGCTTTTGGCACAGGCACACATGAAACAACACGCTTATGCGCAACCTTGCTTGAAAAGTACATAACTGACGAAAGCACAATGCTTGACGTTGGCTGTGGTAGTGGCATTTTGGCAATTTGTGCATCAAAATTAGGCGCTAAGGAATGCTATGCCTATGACATTGACCCTGTTGCTGTAAAGGTAGCTAAGGAAAATGTAAAGGACAATGATTGTAACAATATCGAATGTGGAGTTTCCGATCTGTTAAAGGGTGTAAAGAATGGCAAATACGACGTTATTACTGCAAATATCGTTGCCGACATAATTATTCGCTTACTTCCGGATATAGGCAAATTTATGCACAAGGATACCGTCCTTGTAATAAGTGGAATAATTGATGAAAGATGCGCTGACGTATATAAATCAATTAACGAAAACTCCTTTGTAATAACAGAGGAAATCCACGAAAACGGTTGGTGTGCAATTTCATTGAAGCTTCAATGAAATTTCATCAATGCATAGCATTGTATAAAGTCACCATTAAATAATAAGCAATAAAAGGACTTAGAAGCTGTAAAAATCTAAGTCCTTTTTAACTCTCTTACATCATCAAGTATGCTAATGGCATATATTGACAACTAATAGATTGTTTTTATAAGACTCAAAATACACTATAATTAGTATATAAAATATGCTATAAGCACACATTTTGGGGTGACGCCATGCAAAGAGAGTTTTTAGGTAAAAGAATAAGGGAAGCACGCAAGCTTTCAAAAATGACTCAAGACCAATTGTCCGAAAAAATCAATATTTCAACTGTATATTTAGGTGAAATTGAGCGTGGCAATAAAATGCCAAGTATTCCTGTATTTATTGCCATAGCTGAAGCACTAAATGTTTCTTGCGACTATTTATTACGTGATTCTGCCGACACGGGAGTCGTATTTGTAAATAATGAGATTACAGAAAAGCTAAACGGACTTTCACCCAAGCAAAGAAAAACAGTACTTGAAATTATAAACGCATACATTAAAAACCTATAAAAATCACCATTTTGGTGATTTTTTATTTTTAGCTACACAATTCGACAAATATTTAAATTGAGATATGATAAAATATGCTCATAGCATATAAAACTAACTAATAGGAGAATAAAATGGAGATTTTTGTAGCTTTTAAAAAAATGGACAGCTTAGGTAGAGTAGTAATACCAAGAGATATGAGACAATATTTTGACATTTTGCCAAACGATTATGTAAAAATAATACCAACTGAAAACGGTATTTTGCTAACATCGTCAAAATGCGAAATTGAAAAGGAGAAAGGTAGTGCTATATGAAAGCTTTTTTATAATGACAAGGCGGAGCTATCCGCCTTTTTATTTTCCTTGACAAAATAGCCAAGTAATGATAATATAATATAAGAAATTATAAGGGGGAAATATCTATGCCCAGATTTTTTATAAGACAAGACCAAATAAGCGAGGAAAACGGCGAAAGAATTATTACAATTGTAGGTGATGATGCACACCATATTTCAAGGTCCTTAAGAATGGCATCAGGCGAAGTAATAGAAGTGGTCGATATGCAAAAAAACCTCTATACGTGTGAATTATTTGGCTTTTTTGATGGCTATGTAACCTCTAAAATTATCAGTCAAGATAAGGCAGATACAGAGCCACCACACTTTATAAGACTATATCAAGCACTTGCCAAGGGCGATAAGATGGAAACAATAATTCAAAAAAGCATTGAATGTGGCGCTTGTGAAATAGTTCCGTTTTCCTCTGAAAGATGTGTAGTTAAATTAGACAAAAAAGACGAGCAAAAGAAAATTGACAGATGGCAAAAAATAGCTGAGGGCGCAGCTAAGCAAAGTGGACGAGGCATAGTTCCACAGGTAAAGAGTGTGCTTTCATTTAAGGAGCTTTTAGGTAAGCTTGATGGCACGGTGCTATTCTGCTATGAGGGCGAGGACGTAAAAACTATAAGGCAAGCCCTAAAAAACGCAAAAATTCAAGGGGACGTGTCAATAATTATTGGTAGCGAGGGCGGATTTAGCAAAAAGGAAGCAGAGCTTTTAACAGAAGCAGGAGCTATTTCCGTTGGCTTGGGCAAGCGTATTTTGCGCTGTGAAACAGCACCGATTTTTGCACTTTCCTGTATTTCATACGAATTAGAGCTTTAAATTTTCAATCGTAGCATTGAATTTTTGTCGTAGAATAAAAGCTAAAAAATATATGGTTTTTGGTCAAAATGTCAAAAATATATACAAAATAAACAAAAAATAATTGAAAAAACTATTGAAAAATATGTTTAAATAGTGTAAACTATATACACAATGCACAAATTGCACAAATAAATTTGTCGGAGGAAAAAATATGTCAAACAGATTATTTCAAGGCATAATTCACCAAATGCACGACGCAGTAGATCGCATAATAGGCGTAATAGACGACTGTGGCTATGTTATTGCTTGCAGTGAGCTTAACGAAATCGGTCAGGTGCGTGAAAAGGCAAAGGAGGAAATGCTCTACACAACGGACAATATGACTCTTGACGGTTATACCTATCAGCATATAGGTAGTGGCGCAAAGCCGGAGTATATGGTTTTTGTTGAGGGTGAGGACAAAACTGCTGAAAAGTTTGCATCTATTTTAGCAATTGCACTTTCAAACATTAAAAGCCTACACGATGAAAAGAGTGATAAAAGCTCATTCATCAAAAACATTATTATGGATAACATTTTGCCAAGTGATATCTATGCAAAAAGCAAGGAGCTTCACTTTGACGGAAATGAGCCGAGAGTGGTATTTTTAGTTCGCTTCTATTCAAGAACTGAAATTTTGCCATTTGACATAATTCAAAACATTTTCCCTGATAAATCAAGAGATTATGTTATTTCCACAGGAGAACAGGACATAGTAGTAGTAAAGAGTCTTGATTCTGATATGTCAGTTATAGAGCTTGAACAGCTTGCACAAAACATTTCCGATACAGTAAGCTCAGAGTTTTACTGTAAGGTAGGTGTAGGTATTGGTAGAGTTGTTGATAATATTAAGGACCTTGCAAGCTCATATAAGGAAGCTCAAATTGCTATTGAGGTTGGTAAGGTATTTGAAACCGAAAAGGAAATTATCAGCTACGAAAACCTTGGTATAGGCAGACTTATTTATCAGCTTCCCACAACACTTTGCGAGATTTTCTTAAGAGAGGTGTTTAAGCATGGCTCTCTTGAAACTCTTGATAAGGAAACATTACAAACAATTCAGGTATTCTTTGATAACAACCTAAACGTGTCCGAAACATCAAGAAAGCTCTTTGTACACAGAAACACACTTGTGTACAGACTTGAAAAAATAAGAAAGCTAACAGGTCTTGACTTGCGTCAATTTGACCACGCAATCACATTTAAGGTTGCACTTATGGTTAAACGCTATCTAACATCAAAGCCAATTAAGTTCTAAATATGGATTTTAAAGAAAATTACCAAGCAGGAAATAATGAGCCAATTCTCCAAAAGGAAGAAAAGCAAGCAAAAAGCTTGAAAAGCTATATTGCAATAACAGTTTTAATAGCTGTTTGGGCAGCCCTTTTGACCTTTATAATCACCTACATTGTTTTACAATCTAACTATGAAAAGGAAAAGGATTTAATAAAGGAGCAATATACACAAAAGCTTGATGCAGTTGGCGAATTTAACTCTATAATAGAGTTATATAATGCTTTACCGGAAGAAGCACGTAATATTGATATGTATAAGAAGCTTGCATATATTGATTACTATTATCGTACAATGTACGCAGGTGAAATAAATAACGACGATCTTGTTTACCTAATCGCAAAAGCGTATGTTTTAGGCGCAGGGGACAAGTTCGGTAATTATTACAGTGCTGACGAATTTAAAACAGTTATGTCCGATACACAGGGCGACTCTGTGGGCATAGGAGTTTATGTAACATCTGATGCAAACGCAAATACAATTAAAATTTCCTATGTTATGAAGGATGGTCCGGCAAATAAAGCAGGACTTTTACCGGGAGACATTGTAACACACGTTGAGGGTGAAAGTGTTAGTGACCTTGGCTACTACGTAGCAATTGATAAAATCAAGGGTCAAGAGGGTACAGAGGTTACAATTACCTATGTGCGTGACGGAGAAAGCTATGATATAACCCTTGTACGTGAAAAAATAACAGTTGAGTCTGTTATCTACACAAAGCACGAAACGGAAAAGGATGTAGGAATTATTCGTATAATCGAATTTAATAACTCTACTCCGGCTCAGTTTAAAAATGCAATAAAACAGGCTATTTCCACGGACAAGTGCAAATCCTTAGTTTTTGATTTAAGAGGAAATCCCGGTGGAACACTTACATCTGTTCTTGAAATGCTTGACTTTTTGCTACCAAGTGGTACAATAGCAACTGTCAGATATGCAGATGGCACAGAGCAAAAATACTTATCAGATGAAGCAGGCGAGGAATTTAGCGCCCTTTATGGCGATGATGTAAAGATGGCTGTGCTAACGAATGGATATACTGCAAGTGCAGCAGAGTTGTTTACCTGCGCCCTTAAGGACTACGAAAAAGCAATCGTCGTTGGTGAAAAAACCTATGGCAAGGGCTGTGGACAAAGCGTTATTCCGCTACCTGACGGATGCGGACTTGCATTTACAACATTTTTATATGACCCACCAAAGAGTGCAAACTATAATGGTGTAGGCATTACTCCTAATATTGAAAAGGAGCTTAGTGAGGAAGCATCAAGCAAGAATTTGTTTGACCTATCTCACAACGAGGATGATCAATTAAAAGCAGCTGTTGAGGCGCTGAAATAATATAAGAGGTATTGAAATGGCAGAACAAAAGACAAAATATACTAAAGAAGGCTTTCAAAAATTAATTGATGAGCTTGATTATTTAAAAACCACAAGAAGAGCCGAGGTTAAGGAAATGCTTAAGGAAGCAAGAGCCTTCGGTGACTTAAGTGAAAACAGTGAATATGATGAGGCAAGAGACCAACAGGCAAAGTGTGAAAGCCGTATTGCAGAGCTTGAATACCTTATCAAAAATGGTATTGTAATGTCCGAGGAGGAGGCTAACAAGAACATTGTTAGTATCGGCTCAACAGTAACACTTAAATATAAGGATGGCAGAGAAGTAACATATTACTTAGTAGGCTCTAACGAGGTTGACCCTCTTAGCAAGAGAATCTCAGACCTTTCTCCAATCGGTATTGCAGTAATTGGTAAGACAAAGGGCGATACAGTTACAATTTCAGCTCCTTCAGGAGATAAGGACGCAACAATCGTACATTTTGAAAGAACAAAGAAATAAGGAAATAACAAATGGCAGACGTAGTAAATAACGAAAACGTATCTGCTCAGGACCTAAGTGAGCAGATGATTATAAGAAGGGAAAAGCTAAAGGCCCTTCAAGACGAGGGAAAGAACCCCTTTGAAATTACAAAGTATGATGTAACACACACCAGCCTAAGCGCAATTAAGCTTTTCGAGGAAAAAGAGCCAACTCTTGCCGAGGGTGAGGAAATTGTAGTTCGCGTAGCAGGCAGAATGATGTCCCGTCGTATTATGGGTAAGGCATCATTTGCACACCTTCTTGACGGAGAGGGCAAGGTTCAGCTTTACGTTTCCAAGAACGATTTAGGCGAGGAAGATTACGCAGGCTTTAAAAAGTGGGACATCGGCGATATTATCGGTGTTGAGGGTGCCCTCTTTAGAACAAAAACAGGCGAGGTTTCCATTCACGCAAAGAGCGCTGTTCTTTTGTCAAAATCATTGCGCCCACTTCCGGAAAAGTATCACGGACTTACAAATCTTGAGCAAAGATATAGACAAAGATATGTTGACTTAATCGTTAATCCGGAGGTTAAGGATACATTCTATAAGCGCTCACAGATTTTAAAGGAAATCAGAAACTATCTTGATAGTAAGGGCTTCTTAGAGGTTGATACACCAATTCTTGTTCCAATGGAAATTGGCGCATCCGCAAAGCCATTTAAGACACACCACAACACTCTTGATCTTGATATGACACTTCGTATCGAAACAGAGCTTTATCTAAAGCGTCTAATCGTTGGCGGCATGCATAAGGTTTATGAGGTTGGTAGAATCTTTAGAAACGAGGGTATGGACCAAAAGCATAACCCGGAGTTTACATCTATCGAGCTTTATCAAGCATTTACCGACTACTATGGTATGATGGACTTAGTAGAGGAAATGTATAAGATGCTGGCAGAAAAGGTATGTGGCTCAACAGTTATTACATATCAAGGCAAGGAAATTGATATGGGTAAGTGGGAAAGACTTACAATGGTTGAGGCTGTAAAGAAGTACGCAGGCGTTGATTATAATGACTGGGCAAGCGACGAGGACGCACGCAACGTGGCAAAAACCTTGCACGTTGAGGTAGACGATGATGCAACAAAGGGCAGAGTATTAATTGAAATCTTTGATGCATACGTAGAGGAAAAGCTAATTCAGCCAACCTTTATTTACGACTACCCTGTTGAAAATAGCCCTCTTGCAAAGAGAAAGCCACAAGACCCTGCATTTACAGAAAGATTTGAGTACTTTATTAACGCAACCGAATACGGAAACGCCTTTAGCGAGCTAAACGACCCAATCGACCAAAAGGGCAGATTTGAATACCAGGTAGAGCTAAAGCTCAAGGAAGAGCCGGACTCCAAGGCAGAGGTAGATTACGACTACGTAACCGCCCTTGAATACGGCATGCCCCCAACAGGCGGCTTAGGCTTCGGCATCGACCGCCTCGTAATGCTCCTAACCGATAGCGCCTCCATCCGCGACGTATTGTTGTTCCCAACAATGAAACCTTTAAGCGATAACTAAG
>JAGATW010000044.1 GCA_017621085.1 Clostridia bacterium
AATTAAATGAGCGAGATGTTTTCTTAGGTTTTGAGGGCAGGCTTACTGACGTAAGGCAACTGAAAAAGCTATGAAAATAGCCGTTCATTTAGTTTTCAATGCACATCGGTTCGAGCCCAGTGTGGCATAATAGACGGTGGCTTCCAACCGATAAAGACTTGAAAGTTCTAAGCTATAAATATGTGCTTGAAATTTTCAATATTTAGTGATATAATATTATATGGATAATATGGGCAAGTGTTCTTAAAATTGCATTTTTGCATAAAATATCCAAAACGACAAATTAATTTTACATCAAAAAGGAGAAAGCTATGAAAAGAAAAATTGCATTAATTGCTCTTATGCTTGCGTTAGCAACCGTTTTAGCAGTGCTTTTTGTTTTCAGCACATCAGCTGCTGAGGAGGAAATTGTTGTTAAATATGCATGGTTTGACGGAAGCACAAGAAAGGAAATTACACCAAATGAGGATGGCTCTTATACTTTAAGAACTGAAAAGCTATCTAACAACGGAACTGTAACCCTTGCTGACGGAACAGTTGTTGACAAAGTATTTTACGGTTGGTTTACTCAGGACGGTACATTATATGAGCCGGGTGCCACAGTTACCTTTACCGAAAGCACAAATCTTTACGAGGCTTATGGCATTGAGGTTGATAATGAGGAAGACTTAAATGCTGTAAAGACAAATATGTATATAAGAATAGGTGCTGACTTTACATCTCAGTATGACCTATATTCAAGCTGGGGAACAACAATTTGTGACCTTAACGGTCACACTCTTACAATTACACACAAAAATCAAGCTATTTACAACTATCGTGGTGCTTGTGCTGTAATTGGTAAGGGTAAAATCATTCATGCTCCTTCAACGCTTAACACAAATGATGGTCAAGCATCCGGTATTGCATATGAGCATCACGGATATGGCGACAGAGGCAACCCACAGCTCTGCTGGATTGGTAAGGATGTAGAGTTTATAACTCCTTACAACTTCATTCGTACTACCAAATCTCCTAACCATGAGGATATGCCAAATGTTGAAATTTATGGTAAGATTACAGCTAAGAACTTTATAAGAGCAGGTGTTCTTACAAACTCGACCATTAATTTCCACCCAAGCGCTGATGTTACATTAACCGGTACTAAGTTCTTTGATTGCACAAATGAAACAGGTGTATCAAAGTATATGAACCTGTCAATTGATGGAAAAATTAAGTTTACCGATACAAGTGCAACAATGTTTAGCGACTTTTTAATGTCAAATAAGTTTACAATTTTACAGATTACAAGCGGAGAATACACAATTTCAAGCAGTGATGCAGAGCGAATGTCCACATTGCTACCAAGCACACTTATGTTAAAGGAAACATATAACGACGATGGCACAGTAACATATGCTGTTGCAGAGTCAGACTGTGCTCACGAATGGGAGTATGACCCATTCCTTTCAATTGAAGCCTTGCCGGGTCAAACAGGTATAGAAGCATACTACTGCCCGAAATGTGGAAGAAGCAGTAAAACAGTAAGTGTTTACACACCTAAGGATGTTAAAATTAATGTAGTTGTAAGAACAGAGAATGGTGATAAGGAATATACAGTATTAGCAGGCGATGTGCTTGATTTTCAAAATAGTGGCTATGGTGCCAATACAATTTGCTGTATTATGGGCTTAAAGGATACAGAGGACTTTACCGCTTCACAAATCGTAGCCTTTGATATTCCTGTAGGAGTTGCAGAATTTACAGGCTTTGCAAACGAAACAGTAGAGCAGATTAATATAGCTGATGGCGTTGATATTACAATTTCAATACTTTCACAAATGAAGGCTTTAAAGACCATTAATATCGGTGCTGCAACAGTTGAATTCCAAAAGGTTACAACAAGCTCTATTGAAACAATTTCATCAAATGTACCCGGTGCAAGCATCAATTTTATATCAAGTTGCTTTGATGGTGTTGGTTCAATTAAGAATTTAAATCTTTCAAAGGGAAGCTCATATAGATTTGAGGCTAACTGCTTCCGTAATACAAAGCTTCAAAAGGTAATTTTACCTGATGATAGCTCTATTAACTTTGCAGGCGATGCTGCATTCTATGGTTGTCCTGAGCTTACATATGTATATTTTGGTAAGAATTGTATTGCTGACAAGAAGATTATAAGAAAGCCATTTGACTGCTGTTATTCACTTCAAACGGTAGTTCTTATGGACATTGTATTTATCGACCAGTATGTATTTTGTTGTAACGGTAATGCAACCTCAAACGCTAGCCATAGAGAGGGCAAGGGCTTAAATACAGGCGCGCTTAATGTTTATAGCCATAGCGACACATTAAGCTTAAATGCAAACGCATTTACTAACAGAACAGTATTGGGTGTAAATCTTTATACATTGGCTGAGGTGACCAAGCTATCTAACTGCGCATATACAATTTATGTTGGCTTACCACACGCATATTCACTTGAAACAGTTGAAGAGCCAACCTGTATACAAAATGGTGTGGCAGAATATGTAACAAATTGTCCATGTGGCGAAGATTATCGTACCAACACATATGTAACATATTCAACACTTGACGAAACAATTAACGGTGTAGAGTCTGAGGGCTGCGGTACACTTGTTGTTGATATTCCAATGCTTGATACACATACAGATAGCGATATTATAAACAATATCATATACGCAAATGGTTATTTGAGCCTTGGTACAAAGACATATAAGTGCTTATACTGTGATGAAACAATAAAGACAGAGGAAACACCTTCTGCCGAAGCGCTCTTTATTTGCAAGGGCTACTCAGCATCTAAGATTGGCAATGGAATTTCCCTTGGCTTTGATGTAAATAACGAGGCAATTGCTATTTATACCGAGGCAACAGGCAAGACCTTTAAGTATGGTGTATTTGCAGGTGCACAAGCAGTTCTTGGCACAAGCGATATCTTTGATGAAGGCGTAAGCGGAAAGACATTTGTAGCCGATATTGAAAAAGCTGATTATACAGGCTTTGATGTTAAGGTAGTGGGTCTTGTAACCGATACACAAAAGAGTGCAAAGCTTGCTCTTGGCGTTTATGTAGCAATCACAAATGAGGACACAACCGAATATACATATATTCAAGTTGATGCACCTACGGAGGGCGAAAAATACAGCTTCGTTTCATATAACGACATTGTAACCCCTGCTGAATAAAAAACAAAACCACATCGCATTTTGCGATGTGGTTTTTTGTGTAAAGTATTATTCTTGGCTTTCGTGATGGGTGTAATGCTTTGCAAGACCACCCGAGGAGGTTTCACGATAGTCGCTTAAAAGGTTTTTGCCTGTTTCGTACATTACCTTAACAACAAGGTCGAAGCTGATTTTACGACTGTCAGTTAAAAAGTTAGCCAAGGAAAGAGCATTAATTGCACGCATAGCGGCAACTGCGTTTCTTTCAATGCAAGGAATTTGAACAAGACCACCAATCGGGTCACATGTAAGTCCTAAGTGATGCTCCATTGCAACCTCTGCCGCATACTCAATTTGACCTAAGCCCATTTCAAAAAGCTCAGCTAATGCTCCTGCTGCCATACAGCATGCAGAGCCGATTTCTGCTTGACAGCCACATTCAGCACCACTGATTGATGCGTTAGTTTTAATAAGATTACCAATAATACCACCGGTTGCAAGGGCGCGAACAATTTGCTCATCACTAAAGCCCTTTTTCTCCTGATAATACTTTAAAACAGATGGGACAACACCGCAAGCACCACAGGTAGGAGCAGTTACAATTGTGCCACCTGATGCATTTTGCTCACTTACTGCAAAGGCATAGGAGCAAACAAGACGGTTTTCCTGCGTTTGCGCACTTTCATCAATATGACGTTGATTATATAAAATTTGAGCACGTCTTTGAGTATTTAAGCCACCGGGCAAAATACCACTTGTTGTAAGGCCTTGGTTAATTGAAGATTTCATAACGTCCCATACTTTAAAAAGATGCTCAAAAATTTCCTCGCCCTCACATTCCCTTACATATTCCCAAATTCTTATATTGTGCTTAAGACAATATTGGGAAATTTCTGTAAAGCTGTTTAAGGAATAAACGTCATTAGGCGTTTCGCTTTCCTCGTTTTCAAAAAGAATACTGCCACCACCAACGCTGTAAACACGTCTTTTGCCTATTAGCTCATTATTTTTATAAGCCCCAATGTCCATTGTGTTAGGATGAATATCACAAGGACTTTTTTTATCGAAAATAATTTCGCACTTTATAGGAGCAAAGGTTTCCTTAATAATTCTATCTGTTCCGTGTCCCTTACCTGTTAAGGCAAGTGAGCCATAAAGAGTAATTTTAAAAAGGTCAGCTTGACTAAATTCCTGCTTTATGCGTAAGCAAGCCTTTTCCGGTCCCATAGTGTGGGAGCTTGAAGGACCTCTGCCTATTTTATATAGCTGTTTAAGAGATTGCATAAAATAACCCCCGTAAAAAGTTCTTTATTTAATTGTAGCCTTATTTTACCAAAAAGTCAAGCAAATTACTTCTTCAGCTTAAATCTTACAGGATATTTTTTGTAAGGCTTAATCTTGTCCTGTATGCTTTGGTAAAACTCCTCCTTTGCATACTTGTCACTATTTCCAAGAAATACCGCATAATCTAAGCTTGGCACATCATATTCAAAGCTTGTTTTAAAGACAGGACCATATGAGCCGAAAATCAAAGCATCGGAATTATAAGCAAGCTCATTTATTAAAGATGTTGGAGCATTATACGTGCTTGCGCTTAAATATGTAAGATTAATGTCTTCATAGCTTACGTTAATGGCAACTATGCTTTTTTCCGAAAAATCAAATTTATGAGTGTAAATAAGAGCTTTTGTGCTACTTGTTTCAAAAGTATTTCCTAATTCTATAAGATTTGCTCCTATATTTCTTGCAATTTCATTTATTTGACTTGAAAGCTTGTCCTCGTCAGTGCTTATCGGATGTGGTGCGTAAATATTATTTACTATTAAGCTTTGGCACATCATATCAACAAAAGGAACGGTTTTACTGTTAAAATCCGTTATTATAAGATTTTCAATTTCATAATAGCCAAGATGTGTGGCTGTATAGTAAGGAAGGCTGGCTGATGCACCAACGTTAAACAGAGTAAGCTGATTTTTGTCCTCTATAAAGAGGGCTTCTCCGACCGAATTGTAGGAAGCACCTACATATACATTATTACGTCTGTCAATGTGAAGCATACCTGTTCCAAGAATAAAAGCTACAATTCCAAGGGATATACCACAAATGGCATAGCGACAAAGCTTTTTATTAAACAGTAAAAGTGCTATGACACAAATGATGATAATACCAATTCCTATCATCTGCATACCGTTTTTTATAGGTACTAACATTCCATCAAGTCGGGCTAATCTTTCTCCGATGAAAATCAAAAATGTAGATATCTGTGTCAAAAACCAACCAACAATAGTTGAAATGAATGGAATATAGGCACACGCAAGATAAACAGGGGTTAAGTATATAAGAAAGGTAAAAATGGGTGCTAAAAGAATATTGGTAACAGGGGACAAAATAGGAATACTACCAAATGTTGTATAGACAATTGGCAGAGTAAATATTATTGCAAAAACAGATGTTACAAATGTAAAAACAACATACCTAAGCAGCTTATTTCTGATTTTTCTGTATAATTTTATTTTTTTAAATATCCTTGATGATATAAGACAGCCAAGCATAGCAAAGAAGGAAAGCATAAGAGAAACGGAAAATATGCTATAAGGGTCAAAAATACAAATTACAGTAACGGAAAGAAACAAGGAGCTTACCATATTTGCTTGCCTTCCTAAAAATCCAAGGAAATAAACAAGGCAAACCATAACTCCCGCACGCATAGCAGAGGGAGAAAAGCCGGTCATACCAACAAAAAATAAGGTGGAGAGGGCAAGGAGAAGCTCCTTATATATTTTCTTTATGTTAAGCTTACTTATTCCAAAGCCGAGTATTGTTACCACAATTGTAATGTGCATACCGCTTAGGGCAAGAGCATGGCTTAATCCAAGCCTTGTAAAATCTCTTTTAATTTCGGCACTTAAATTTTTCGTATTTCCTAAGAAAAGAGCAGAAAGCAAGGAATATGCATCTTCGTCTCCAATTTTCTTTAAGGCTTCATCTAAAAAGGAATTTACATTTTCCATTAAACCAATTAATGGTGTGCTTTTGTGGTCAATGACAAAAAACTCCTCGCTTTCAATTGCCACCTCAACGCCATTACCTAAATTATACCCAACCTCATCAAAGCTAAGTGGCTCACTTGTGATTTTAGAAAAAACACCACTTGCCAAAATAACGTCGCCACGTATGGGTGACTCGCCATATAAAAATAGCTTTGCGTTCTTGTTAACCTGATTTTTATCGACCCTGTGTACGTTAACTGTGTAAATTCCCATATATTCATTGGAAAAATCCACGTCCTTTATGGTACATTCAACCTCATACTCTGTGTTTTGGTCGCAATAAGCTAAAAGCTCGTTTTTATCAAAGGCAAAAAGGGACACTATCATTGCAAGTGCAACAAAAATAAGTATGGGAATTAGCTTAATCAATGCTTTAAGCCCTCTTTTGCTAATTAAACAGAATAATACAACCGTAACAATAGCTATCCCTGACAAAGCAAGGATAGCTATTCTTATAACTGTATTAAAGTAGTATGAAAAAAGCAATAAAGCCAAAAATATACCGCATCCAAGGGCTAAATTTCTGTGCTTGAAAAGCTCCATTTGTAAATCTCCTTAAATGAATTTTAGATTACAAAAAGCTTAATCGCTTTAATGGCGCTTCCCTCAGGGTATTCCTTTACTTGACCGAGAGCAAAAAAACCATTTTTATCACTAATGCGAACAAAGGTGTCAGTGTCAAAATTAGTTTTAATTTTCTTTTGGTATATTTCACACCCACTTTTACAAAGTCGTGAGTAAAAGTCAGGCAAAATAACCTCTTTTGCCTCTTTGAATAGGTCTTCAACAGGCATAAGCAGGCTACACCTCGCATCAAAATCCAATTCCTCAAGGCTTAATATAGTGTGTGCATCATTAATTTCAAATGGACCGCTTTTAGTTCTTTGCAGCTCAGTCATTGTAGCTCCGCAGCCAAGATAAGCACCAATATCAGCGCACAAGGTCCTTATATATGTACCCTTTGAGCAAGCAACTTTGATTTCATATTCGCCCATTTCTTCATTAATGACACAAGGCTCAATAGAGTAAATATTAATTTTTCTTGCTTGGCGTTCAATCTCTATTCCCTTTCTTGCTAAATCAACAAGCTTTTCACCGTTTACCTTAAGCGCACTATACATAGGTGGGACTTGGTCAATCTCTCCTACAAAGCGAGCACAAGATTCGAAAAATTCATTTTTAGTGGGGAGAGTGTCTGATTTTGTCAAAATTTTGCCTGTGATGTCCTCTGTATCAGTGGTAATGCCAAGCTTAATTCTTGCTATATATTCCTTATTTTCACTAAGCAAGTATTCTGCCGCCTTTGCAGCTCTACCAACTAATACAGGCAACACTCCTGTCGCAAGTGGGTCAAGAGTTCCTGTATGCCCAACCTTTTTTGTGTTATAAAGCCTTCTTATTTTGAAAACTATATCGTGGGATGTAACGCCCTTGTGCTTATTTACAAGTATTACACCACAAAGCTCTTTTTCCATTTCTTATCTCACCTTAAATTCATTTACTGCCTTTTCAAATAGCGGTACGCATTTTTCGTACGCTATCTTGGGACTTTCGGCTACAACCATAGCACCGGAGGCACGTGCGTGACCTCCGCCACCTAACATAGCGCATACCTTAGAAACATCAATATCACAGTTAGCACGTGAGGAAATTGAATATTTTTGTGAATCCTTAGTTCCTTGCTTAATGGAAACAGCTACCAAAACTCCTTCAATGCTTCTTATACTGTTTACAATATCGGAAATGTCCTCATCGCAAATTCCGTTTTGCTCCTTAATTTCATTGGTGAGCATAACAACAGCTAAAGCACCACCACACAAAAGCTCCATTTTTTCAAAGGTAAGCTTTTGTGCCTTAATTTCACCCATTGTTTTGGATTCAAAAATAATTCTGTTAATTTCTGCATGGTCAATTCCAAAGGCTATAACCTGTGCGCCATATTCCATTGACCTTGTGGTTACATTAGAGTATCTAAAGCCACCGGTGTCACCACTCATTCCCGCATATACGCACTCAAAAAAGTGCTTTGGCAGGTCAATATTAAGCTCCTTGTAAATAGAGAAAATTATTTCAGCACAGGAAGCGCCAAAGTCCTCATAGTAAGGAGCAAAGCGAGTATTCATTGTGTGATGGTCGATTATTAAATCCACCTTGTCAGCCAAACGGCTTAAATCTCCTAATTGTATAGGAGAGGCAACATCAACTGCAATTATTCTTTCATATGCCTTTTCTATAAATTCAAGGCTTGACCCCTCTGTTATAAAGCTAAACTTTTGTGAAGGCTTGTCACAGCAAGCAATATGAACACTTGAGCCATAATACTCAAGAATATGCTTTAGGGAAAATGCACTGCCAAGAGTATCGGGGTCCGGGTTTTTATGGCAGAGAATAAGCGTGTCCTTGCCTTCTTTAATAATGTCTAAAAGCTCCTTTAATGTTAATTGCTTATTCATCGTCATCTTCCTCGTCTAAGGGCTTAATATCAAGTGTCTTTAAAATACTTGAAATGTTAGCACCATATTCCATAGAGCCATCATATTCAAAGATTAACTGTGGAGTAATTCTTAAGTTTATACGACGTGCAAGCTCTGAACGGAAAAAGCCGGAGGCGCCCTTTAGTGCCTTTAAAATCTCATTTTTGTCCTCGCCTAAAACAGAAAAGAATATTTTTGCAAATTTTAAATCGGGAGAAACCTCAGCAGCGGTTATAGAAACCAAACTGCCTGCAATTCTTGGGTCCTTTACATCTCTTAAAATTTGTGCCATTTCCTGCTTTACAGCATCGTTAATTCTATTTTGTCTGTATTTAGCCATTTTTTCTCCTTAAATGTTAATTAAATAGTACGTTTTTTAATAGTATATCATATAATGTATGTAATTTCAAAGAAAATTTTTGTTTTAGTTGAAATTCATAAAATATATATGGTAAAATAAAGAAAAGGATTAACAAACAGGAGAGTAAAATGGATATTGCATTAATTGTAATGGGTGGAATAATCATAATTTTGTTGCTTGTGCTTATCTTTAAAAAGGGTAAGGAAAACGTAAGTGTTGACAAAAATGAGGTAAAAACAGCAGTTTCGGAAAGTATAAATGGTATGTCAGGGCTTTTGCTTGGCAGTATTGAAAATACAAATAAGCTTTTTTCAAGCTCCGTTAATGATAAAATTGTGGACTTGAACAAGGAAATGAAGGACCTTAACGAAAAGAATGAAAAGGGCTATGTAGGCTTTATAGAAAAGCTCAATTCCTCCCTTATGGAAATGACAAAGTCAGCAAGAGAGGAAAACGAAAAGGCGATAGCAAATCTTAACATAAAATTTGAGGAATTTTCCAAGGCTACTAAGGAAAGATTTGACCTGATTGATACAAATGTAAGCAAGTCCCTTGTTGATTTGAGAAGAGAAAATACAGACAAGCTTGACCAAATACAAAAGGCAGTTGATGAAAAGCTGCAAAAGGCACTTGATGAAAGGTTAAAAAGCTCCTTTGAAAGCGTTGTTTCTCAAATTGGCGACGTTAATAAGGCAATCGGCGAAATTAAGAATATAGCAGGGGATGTAGGCTCACTTAAAAACGTGCTTACCAATGTTAAAACAAAGGGTATAGTTGGCGAGGTTATTCTTGGCAATATAATTAGTGAAATTTTAACTCATGACCAATATGAGGAGAATTTTGCAACCAAAAAGGGCTCTCGTGATGTTGTTGAGTTTGCAATTAAAATGCCGGCAGGTGATAATGGCGAATTTATTTACTTGCCTGTTGACTCTAAATTCCCACTTGAAACCTACTATAAAATCAAGGACGGTATAGATAACGGAAATAAGGAGGAGCTTGACCTTGCCCGTAAGGAGCTGAAGAATAAAATAAGAGCCTACGCAAAGGATATTGCAACAAAGTACATAAGCGTGCCTGACACAACAGATTTTGCAATAATGTTCTTGCCAATTGAGGGACTTTACATTGAGGCAATTGAGGGTGGACTTTTTGAAATTGTACAAAGAGAATTTAAAATAAACATAGTTGGCCCATCAACCTTAGCTGCCCTTTTAAATGCACTTCGCTCAGGCTTTAATTCCTTGGCAATTCAAAAGAGAAGTAACGAGGTATTTAAGCTACTCGAGGCAGTAAAGGCAGAGTTTGAAAGCTTTACGGGAGTTCTTGCCAGCGCACAAAACAGAGTTGACCAATTAAGCGGTGACCTTGAAAAGCTTGTAGGCACAAGAACAAGACAAATGCAACGTAAGCTAAAGGAAATTACAGCCATTTCCTTAGATGAGGCAAAGCAAATAATAGACGAGGAATAATTTAATATAGGATTATCTACAAATTTCGGCAGAGGGAGTAGCCCTCTGCCGATTTGTGTTTGAAAAATATTTTTGCGTAATAATGGCAAAAGCCTGATTTCATAATGAAGGAATTTATTCCAAATAATTTTCTCTTAAATCGTTTATGTATTCGTCATCTAATCCAAGGCTGTCCTTAAGGAATTTGTCAATACCCCCTAAATCATCAATTACCTTGTAGGCAGAATTAATATAGGAAATATCAACACCGGAAAGTGGCTTTATTGTGTTAAGTATTTCTTCATCAATTCCCCTTTGTCTGCCAAGGTCCTTTGCCTCCTCTATTACCTTGTGGTAGCTTTCGTTTGTTAAAAGGTAGTCCTTAATTATATCCTCACGGCTAACTCCCAAAGCACTTAAAATAATCATAGTGCCAATGCCAACCCTATCCTTGCCTGCACTGCAATGGTATAAAACAGCACCACTTTTGTTTTCCTTTAAAATATCAAGAAAATTGCGATAGCCATTTAAGGAAAACTCATCGCTAACTAAAGGAATATATAAGCTTGCAAGCCAAGGAACACCATTTGCACCAAGGTCGCAGGAAAAGTCAAGTAAAATTTCCTTTAGCTCCCTTGGCTTTTTACTTTCCTTTCTTGTAATGCCTGTTGTAAGGCTTTTTAAAATAGGATTTTTAATCCATTGTACCCCACAAATTTCCCTGTCGGGTGATGCTGATATTTCATCATCGGTTCTGAAATCTACAATTTTCTTAAGCCCATATTCAAAAAGTGCTTTGCAATCATTGTCAGTAGCAGGAGAAAGGTTATCACTACGTATAAGCCTACCCATTTTTACGCGCTTACCACCAAAGCCAACCAATCCACCTAAGTCGCGCACATTTAAAAGTCCCTCTAAATTTATCCTCATATTTACCTCTAACTCTATAATTACTAAAATTATATCATAAATTATTGAAAAAGGCAATTATTTGTGCTATTATTTATATAATATAGGTGTATTACCAATTTTTTTGGAGTGTATTATGATAGATATTAAGAAAATCGCAACTGAAATGACAAAATCCTATGAGGAAGCAGATATTACAATGCTTTCCTGCCGTCAATTACCTGATAAGACAGAAATTATTTCAATATTAGAGGATTTGAAAAGCTTATTTTTCCCTGCATATTTTGGCAAGGCAGATTGCCAAGAGCCACTTGAATTTTCCGAGCAGCTTATTAGCTCAATCTACTATCGCATAAAAAAGCAAATTGAGCTTGCTCTTTCCTTTAACTCCGAGGAGTGCGTAAAGGAAAAGGCTGAAAAGATAGCCAATGACTTTGTTGAAGCGTTGCCAAGCATACACAAGCTTTTAATTAAGGATGTGCATGCCACCTTTGAGGGTGACCCTGCTGCAAACAGCTTTGAGGAAATTATTTTTTCCTATCCCGGCTTTTATGCAATTCTTGTTTATAGAATTGCCCACGTGCTATATTTAAGCAAGGTGCCATTTGTTCCAAGAATAATGAGCGAGCACGCACACGGAAAAACAGGTGTTGATATTAACCCCGGTGCGCAAATAGGAGAATATTTCTTTATTGACCACGGTACAGGTATAGTTATTGGTGAAACTACCATTATCGGTAATCACGTTAAGCTTTATCAGGGGGTAACCTTGGGTGCTTTGTCCCCAAGAAAGGGTCAATCCTTATCAGGAGTTAAAAGGCATCCTACTGTTTGCGACAATGCAACAATTTATTCAGGTACATCGATTTTGGGCGGCGAAACTGTAATTGGTAAGGATGCAGTTATAGGCGGTAACTCCTTTATTACAGAAAGCATAGCAGACGGTGCTAAGGTAAGCGTTAAAAAGCAGGAGCATATTATTAAATAGGTGAATTATGAAATACAGGATTAAAACTAAAACAACTCAAAAGGATTATAAGGGCAAATCAATATTTGACCGTGCAGCTGATGAATTAATGATTGAGGAATCCTTTTCCGTAATGGACAGCGAGGGTACAATTGAAACAAGCCTATATGGTGAGCTTGATTATGTAGGAGATACATACACCCTTTGCTACGAGGAGGAAACTGAGGGCATGGGTGGAGTTAATACAGAAGTTAAGTTTGACCTAAACCGTCCCGAGGAAATTTCAATTACAAGAACGGGTGCAATAGATGCTTTTATGTATTTTGAAAAGGGAAAGCGCCATATTTGTGTATATAACACAGGCATTATGCCCTTTGAAATTTGCATTTATGCAAAGGATGTTGATAACAGACTTTTAACAGACGGTTGTCTTGAAATCAATTATCTTATAGAAATTAAGGGCGCTTGCGCACAAAAAACAACCTTTAAAATGGAAATTGAAAAAGTATGACAGATGCAGAATTTAAAGAGGAGCTAAAGCACCCAAGCGGTGGCTATCTGTTTTTCGGGGAGGAGGATTATTTAAAATATTCCTACTCAAAAGAAATACAAAAAAATGTGCTTGACGGCACATTTGATGAATTTAACCACATAATAATTTATGCAGAGGAATACGAGCCCGGTCTTCTTTCAAATGCAATCTTTAGCTTGCCTATGATGGCAGATAAAAAGCTTGTTGAGGTGCGTGGAGTTGATTTTAACTCTATGAAAAAGGAAGATTTATCCGCTCTTGAGGATGTTCTTTCCACCTTAGAGGAAAACAGCCATACGGTTTTGCTAATAAGAGCTGACAACGACTATTTTAACGCAGGCAGACTGCCAAAGGCTCCATCGGAAATTTACAAAATGATGTCCAAATACTTAAAAACAGTTGAATTTAATTTTCCAAGCTCTGCAAAATTAAACAAGTGGATTCTTAGCCACTTTAATAAGGGTAAAATTGGATTTGACCCCACCCTGTGTGAATATTTGGTCAATATGTGTGGCCATAATATGTGGGCACTTTCCAAGGAAATAGACAAGCTTTGCTCATATGCCTTGAAGAATGGTATTGATAAAATAAATCGAGAGCATATAGATTTTATTTGTTGTAAAACTATTGAATTTGACGATTTTCAATTAACCAACGCCTTGCTTGAAAGAAACAAAGCAATGATATTTGAAACGCTATACAGGCAAAAGGCATCACATGAGCCTGCCCCTGCAATTCTTTCATCAATTGTAAGGCTATATACCGATATGCTTATGATACAAAGACTGTATTTGGGTGGAATGAGCAAGAGCCAAATTTCCTCAGCTATAAATATGCACGAGTTTAGAGTGGGAAAGTACTTAAATGCCATCTCGGGTATAAGTGAAAAGAAGCTGGAAAGAGCTGTGGAATTATGTAAGGAGGCAGACATAAAGTCAAAATCCTCATCAAATGTAACTCCGTATATTGCAGTTGAAAGGCTGATAAGCTCAATTTGCGCCTTAATGTGTAGGTGAAAAAATGAAGATTAAATACCCAATTATAGTTGAAGGAAAGTATGATAAAATAAAGCTGGACTCCTTAATTGAGGCAACCATTATTACAACAGGTGGCTTTGAAATATTTAATTCCAAGGAAAAGGAGCTTTTAATCAAGCGTCTTTGCCAAAGGGACAAAATAATTCTTTTAACCGACTCTGACGGCGGTGGACATCTGATTCGCTCTCATATTAAAACCATGCTTCCACCTGATAAAATAATCAATTTGTATATTCCCCGTGTCGTGGGTAAGGAGAAAAGAAAAAGGACAGCATCTAAAGAGGGAACTCTTGGTGTTGAGGGCATAGATAAGGAAACGTTGCTTTCCCTTTTAGAGCCATTTTCAGACACGTCCCCCACTAAAAAAGCAGGTGGAATTACAAAAAGCGACTTGTATTTTTATGGCTTAAGCGGAAGAGAGGATAGCTCCAAAAGAAGAGAAGCCTTATTAAAAAAGCTTAATCTGCCTACAAATATGTCGCCAAATGCTATGCTTAGCGCAATTAACATTTTGTACACCAAAGAGGAATTTGAAGGCTTAGCATCCGAAGAATAATAATTACTCATATAAAAAAAGAAGAATTTTTGCATTTCGCAAAAATTCTTCTTTTTTAATTATTATAAAAGCCTAAAAATGAATAAACATCTATTCCGTTATATTGAAGAATGACTATTACGGCAAGCTGAATTACTGTTGCAACTATAAATACAATGTATGAAATTTTTGCAAGCTTACCTGACTTTTTTACCTTTTCTCGCAACGCTTCATATTCATCAATGTGCTTTACATCCTTAGGCATAAAATTGATTGTATTCAGCGCATTAACCTTATTAGATGTAATTATGGCAAAAATAAGACCCCAAAAGCTACCTAACGCACAAAATATAATTGCAAGTATAGAAAGCAAATGCACGCTTTTTGATTCGGACTCTAATCTGCTTAAGCTATTAAAGCCATTATCACCACCATTTAATTGCTCAAAGGAAATTGTATTATCTTGGGACATTTTTGCACCGCAATATCTGCAAAATACTGCATTATCATCATTTTCCTTACCACACTTAGGACAAAACATACATTTACCCCCTTTTAGTTATTATATATTGATTATATTTCAAAAACTCATATTTGTCAAGTTAAAACTAAATTTAACTAAAAATAGTTGCAAAGCAAAAGGTCAAATTATAAAATGTTAAAAAAATATTAAA
>JAGATW010000045.1 GCA_017621085.1 Clostridia bacterium
GGGAGATTCGAACTCTCGACCTACCGGTTCGTAGCCGGGCACTCTATCCGCTGAGCTAAGGGCGCTTTTTTCTTTTGCGTTAAATATAATATCACATAAATTCCAAAAAGTCAATAGATTTTTGAAATTTGTTGAAATTATTGGCTAAAGAGTTCTTTTGTTATTTATTTGCGTCAATGTATGAAACGATTTGTCTGTTTGTTTCGTTTCCGTCTTTATCAAAGCGTACATATTCCACACTGGCTTCGTCACTTGGAATACCACTGGTAATTTGCATAAACATACAAGCTGAAGCTATTGCTGAAAGATAAAATACATCATCATCTGAGGATATTGTAATCAGCTTGTAGTCCTCTGATATATCATAGCCACATGTATCAGCGTGCTCAATAAACACAGCATTTATGGGATTTTCTTCTTCTATAATTTTAACGCCGATGTCTCTTTTATCTCCGAGTACAGCCTGCAAGATTCTTACATCGGCACGGCTATTTCTCCAGCGTGATATTTGACCATCGGTCATTCTTAAAATTAAATAACCGTCTTTATCAGTCTTCGCATAGGTGTATCTATTTTCTATCTCAGTGCCTTTTCCCTTTGATTTGCAAAATTCTTTGGGGGTTAAACCAAACAAGTTCTCGCAATATGAGCTATGAAGGCGTATTTCTTGGCAATCGTTTATGTACGCACTTTTTTCAATTAAGCCGACGATTAAAATTATCAATAAAATTAGGCAAATTAATGCACAGATTATTGTTAAAGCGTTTTTTCTCATAAAGCTCTCCTAAATGTCAGGCGTTTTTATATTTCTACCCTGTGTGAATAATCCACACAGGGTAGTGATTTTTAATAAGCTATTTTCCAAGGGTGTTGAATTTGTACTTGTAGCCGTCGGATGCTCTCTTTTTCTTAAAGAGTGTGAAGTAAAGTGTAAGAACTATACCACCAACAAGCAGCACACCGCCAACGGAGAATAGAATTATTGCCCAAATTGGCAAGCCTTGCTTAGGTGGGAGCTTGTTAATACCCTCTGTAAAGCTTTCGTTACAACGAGTACAGGTATAGCGCATAACACCGGACACCATCTCAGTTGGCTCTCTTTCAACAAAGCCCTCGTTCCATGCGTGGTTATTAAGGTCCTTATTAATCTTAGTTTGCTTAACACCGCTTGCACCATTACAAATGGTACATCTAAACTCTCTTATACCTGTTTCTGTACAGGTTGGAGCTAAAATAACTGTGCCGGAGTCCCACTTGTGATTATCGCCTGTAATTGGAATAGGCGCTTCGATTTTATTATTACAAACCTTACAGCTATACTCGGCAATACCATATTCGCCACAGTTAGCTTCCTTAATTACCTTCATGTTTTCTGTGTCATAGTCATGAGCTCCGTTAGGTGAGATAACATAAGCTGTTTTAAGCTCAGGGTAATTAAATGCACCGCACTTACACTTGCTTATAATACAATAGCTATTTACACAAATAGAGCCGTTTTCAAATGGCATGCCCTGTCCGTCAATGAACAAATAGCCACGGTCATAGGAAAAGTCGTGAGCATTAGGGTCTCTTGGCTTGTCAACAACCTTTGTATCGGGCTTTTCGTCCTTACAGTTGATACACATAACAACTGAGTAGCCCTGTGTTAAGCAGGTTGGAGGAACAGTAACATTTTTAAATTCGTGTGAGGTAACCGACTTAAAGTCGTCCTTTTTCTCGTTTCCGCAGAATTTACAATCGTAGAGTGTATAGCCTGCCTCATAGCAGGTAGGCGCTTTAACTGTAATTTCATACTGGTGGTCGTCAAATACAATTGGGCTTGAGCCAAACTGTTGGCTACCCGCAGAATAGCTTTTGCCACCTGCGTTGCTCATTGCCACAGAAACAGTAAGACCTTCCTTAACTCCTGACTGGTAACCCTCGATAAATACCTCCTTACAAGGTGTAAAGCCCGGGTCTAAGTGGAAGCTGCCACCGGAAATAGTAGTAACATTCTTACCAAAGGTAATAGCGTTCATACGAATATTGTTAAATGCATAGTTGCTAATTGATTTGGCATTAACGGTTAATTGGTCGATAAACACATTTGTGTGATTTTGTGAAAATGCTCTTTCACCGATTGAGCCTGAAATATGCTCAATACCTACAATAGAGGTAAGGAGTGGCATATTATTAAATGCGTACTTTTGTACATTAACTAAGGACTCAGGCAAAACAACCTGTCTTAAGTGTGGGTTTTCACAGAACAAGCCAACGCCTGCATTATGTGTAAAGCCACCGTGAATATCGGTTGTGCCAAGTGGAACTTCAACAGAAATAATATTTTCCTGTGTTATGTTGTAGTTATATTGAATGTACTCTGTACTAAAGGAGTTTGCCTGTGTTTTATTGGTTTTGTCAAAGGTGTAAAGCTCACTTGCCAAAACACGCAAGGTTTGCTCTCTGCCCTTTGCATCAAGAACAATTACAGAAACATAAACCTCATTTGGGTCCGGGTAAAATGCTTGATAGGTTGTTTTCTCGTCACACTTTTGACAGTAGGTCTTATATAAGCCTGCCTGTGTCACCTTTTCGGTTGTTATAAGCTCTCTTTCAAGGCTTGTTGCCATACTGTGTCCTATACCATCAGGGAAGCTCTTTGTATATGTAGCAGTGCAATATGTACATTCATATGTAATTGTTGCAGGCTCTGTACAGGTTTTCGGAATACCATCAACAGCTGCACCGTTATGAACACAGGATGCAAAATTATAGTAGCCTGTATTTGCATCAAGAGTAAAGGAGTAGTTACCCTTTTCAAAGCAAGGCGCAATATCACGGGAGAATGCACCGCCTAAAATAGCAACCTTGTATTTTGATTGGTCCTTGCCACTACCGTTTAGTCCGTTAACTGTATGCTTACCGCCGTAAATAGTAAGGGTAGCATAAAGGTCACTGTTTCCATTGCCAATGTCCTCAAAGAAGAACTCACCGTTTACAGTAACCATTGAGCCTTCGTAAAAATCAAGGGTAGCATTTGAAATACCTCTTGTGCGCATAAGTCTGTGACAGGAAAGATTACCGTAAATAAAGGCATCAAATACTCCGTCTTGCGCTGAAATATTTGTATCAAAGGAAATAAAGTCAACATTTGTAATTACGCTTGTGTCCTTATCAACCAAAACGAACAAGGAATTATAGCTTGCCCTTGGCGAGAGGGAAATTAAGCTGTTTACAACAGGGCCGATTGGTAAATTAGTGCTTTGGTGCTTAACTACACCACCGCCTAAAATATAAAGACCGACATCATTACCTATAATACCATTGCCATCTGCTCTTATATTAAGAGTATAGCCATTTGTATCAATATAGAAAACGCCATCCTTTAGGTTAATTTGGCTATTAACCGTAATGTTGGAATTAAGCTTAACATAGGTCTTGCCATCCTCAATAGCGGCGAGAAATTCCTCAGCGCTTGAAACAGACGGTCCTGCCACTAAATAAAGAGTAGTGCTTTCATTTAAGGAAAGCTTTTTGCCTGCCTCGTAAAAATTACCATTACCGTCAGACCAACCATAATATGTGTCCTCAGGGTCGGTATTTGGCGCCAAAGGAGTAAACTCCACACCTGCCTCAGCATACTGCTGATAAACCTGACTACCGTAATTATATGTAACCTTAATAGTTGGGGAGGCAACTATACTTAATGCAAAAGCAACAGCCACCAAAAGAATGACAGCCATAGCTACACTAAATTTTAAAATCCTTGACTTATTCATATATAACACTCCTAAGCAATTTGAGTAATATTTTAGTACGTACAAAAAAGCAAAAGCCTTGCTTTTTAGATATCTACACATTTTATTATACATTAAATACAAATTGTTGTCAATATTAAATGTTATTTTATATAATATTACTATCACCAAGAATTTAATGCACACAATTTATTATTTGCCGTTTCAAATTAAACTCTATTTGGGACAACAAACAATGTATAGTAAAAGCCTTCCCGTTTGGAAAGGCTTTAAATTTAGCTGAATATTCTTGGGTTAAAGGCTTCGTTGCCTATTTGTGAGTACCAGTTAAAGGTTACCTCTTTGCCGTTGATTAGGTAACGGGATGGGGTTGTTGTTTCCATCCAGTCAAGAGGAATAAATTCGTCCTTTTGCTCCGAGGCAATTTCAAAGGCTCTTTTAAGCTCCTTTTCCTCGTCCTCGTTTAAAATGCCAGGCTTACAGGAAACAAATAGTGGTGAGCCACTTTGACAAAGGGCATAAAGCCACTCACGGTTAAGGCTCCAATCAATAGCGCCTGTAATGCCCACACAGTCAGCATCTGTCATTAAAAATGCGCGATTTTGACAGTTTCTGAACGCAAGAGTATTAACGCCCATTTTTACAGTACGCGCCCACTCGAAGCCACTTGTGTCATCTCCTGTACGGTTAAGCTGATGCAAGCCTGCACACAAGTGTCCTATACAGTTACAGCCGATTATTACAGCACCGTTTGAGGACTCCTTAATAGCCTTATAAAAGTCCTTAATAATCTGTGCGCTTGTTCTTGTACGGTCATAAAAGCACCAATCGTCCCAAGTCATGCTTTCGTAAAGCTCAAAGCCCCATCTGCCAAAAATATCAAAGGTGGAAAAGTCGTGCTTAATTAAAGTATAGCCCCAATCTACAATTCTCTTTGTAGTTTCCTTTACATACTCGATAACCTCAGGGTGTGACGGGTCTAAAACCTTATTACAACGGCTAAGATACCAATTTTCAGGCAAGTCAATCTTTCTTGGCTCGTTATCACGACCGTTTACTAAATATCTTACCCAAATGCCGGGGCGAACTCCCTGTTCCTTAATTTCCTCGGCAAGAGCCTTCATATCGGGAAATCTTTCATTTCCTGTGTCCCACGGTGCGTCGCAGGAGTTTGGTTGCCATCCGTCGTCAATTACCATATAAGGAATGCTTTTACAATCCTTGCACATTCTCTTAACAAATTTTGTGTCCTCAACGATTTCCTTGTGTGAGCTTTTTCCATATGCGTAATACCAGTTATTAGAGCCATAAACTACATGGTCGGGTAAGTATGGGTTATCGCACAGGCTTTTGCAAAAGCTTTGTAAGGCTGTGTAAGCAGAAACGTCCTTATATTCCCCGAAAACAACGGTTGCGCACTCCAGCATTTTGCCATTTAACAAAACGCCCTTGCCACCGTTTCTTACATCAAGCCAAAGAGTAATTCCACACTCGTCATATTGCCAAAAGGCAAGGGAGTTTGGCTGAGTTTTAACACCCATACACTCGGTAAATCTGCCATTGTAATCAAGAATTGCATCACTTCCGTTTGATACAGCAATATACCAAGGCATACATCTTTCGGGTCTTATGGATTGCCATTGTAAATCCCCGTAGCCTCTTTCCCAAGCATCGCCTAAAACCTTTATGTCTTTTCTCATTTTGCTGTTCCAACGCAAGCGCACAAAGGAAAGTCCCTCGCAATATGCAGTTGCATAAACAGATAATTGATCATTTTCAAGGGTTAATTTTGTACAGCCCTTGTCGCAATAGGTGGAGTCGGTTAAAAGCACTTTGCCACTATCAAAGTACATTGTAATGTTTGATGGAATTGTGATTTTCATTTCGTTTCCTTCCTTTTTACGCTTTTTTAAAATCGGGAGTGTATTTTACACTTGATGCGCTCTTGTCCTGTATGTAGCCGTCATAGCCAAGGCTAATTGCACAATCAACTACGCTTTCATACTCAAAGGTTGTAATTTTTCTCTTTAATTCCTTAAATTCGCTTTTGCAAAACTCGGGAGTGTATTGCGCCATTAATGAAAGCTTGAATTTTGTTATATCAAAGGAATTTTTTAGATCTTCTAAAATATTAATGCTGTCCTTACGCAAATTAGGTAGCACAAGATGGCGTACTATAACGCCCGAAAGGATTTTGCCTTCTTCATTAAATACTACCTTCGGTGCAATTTTCAGCATAGCGCCAAGAGCGCTCTTGGCACATTCATAATAGTTGTAAGCACCCGAATATTTTTTTGAATATTCAGGGCTAAAATATTTAATATCAACTAAAAAAACATCCACGTACCCTGCCATTTTTTCAATTTCCTCTGCTTTTTCATAGCCTGAGGTGTTGTAAATTACAGGAATTTTTAATTGTGGCTTTGCTATATCAAGAGCTTGTCTTATCTTATCTGCATAATGGGTAGGAGTTACTAAATTAATGTTGTAAGCTCCCTTTTCTTGTAAAAGCAGCATTTCCTTGGCTAAGCCCTCGGCACTGATTGTATGTCCGTTGTCCCCTTGGCTTATGTCCATATTTTGACAGTAAACGCACCTTAAAGGACAACCGACAAAAAATATAGCTCCGCTTCCTGTAATATTTTCGCCCTCACCGGAAATGCAGGGCTCCTCCCATTTGTGGAGCATAATCTTGGAAATTTTAATTTCATCTCCCATTTTGCAGTACCCTGTGTTTGTTTTTCTGTCAATATTACAATTTCTTGGGCATTGATTACATATCATATTTTTCCTGCAGTCAGCTTTATTATCTTGGAAATACTGTCAGGCTGTACATCTGCCTCGTGGGCTGTGCGATTGCGCTTGATTTCCCCACATTTTCTGCATTTGTGGAGAATTATGTACCCCTTTTTAGGGTCTGTTTCCACCTTAATTGGGTCCATTATTCCCCCACACTCGTTTTGCCTGTCCCCCGGCATTATGTCAACGTGCTTAGAGCATAAGCATTTAGGACAATGATTGCGTGAGGAATAGCCAAGAGGCTTAACCTCAAAGCCACAGTTTTCACAAATAAAGCCATTATCGTTTTTTGTAAATCTTTTGTTTTCCATATTATCTTACTTTCCAACGCAAAAGCGAGAAAAGATTGCATTAACAATTTCCTCTCCTGCTACGCGTCCGTCTATCATATCAAGGTTAGCAAGTGCTTTTTCAAGGGCAAACAGCACAATGTCGGGCGTTTGACCGAGGCTTAGTGCTTCCTGTGCCTCCTTTGCGTCGTCAAGGGCAAGAGAAACGCTTGAAAATTGCCTTGCGTTTGAAATTACCGCATCGTTTGATAAATCAATTTCACCTAAATCGTAAAGGTCGGAAATTGAACTTGCAAGCTCCTCATACCCCTCTTGATTTTTGGTGCTTACGTAAACTGTTCTTTGACAGGTTGATTTGATTTTTTCAAGAAATTTTTGAGAAATCCTTGGGGGAGTGTCGATTTTATTAATAATTGCAATGGCACATTTGCCTAAAGCACTGTCTAAAATATACTCATCCTCCTCGTTTTCCTCTTGCCCCTGGTCAAACACGCACAAAAGCAGCTCCGAGGAGTCAAGCTTTTGTCTTGCGCGCTCAATTCCTATTTTTTCAACTGTGTCCAAGGAGTGGCGAATACCTGCTGTGTCAGCTAAATTAAGGGTAACTCCGCCAACCGATACAGTATGCTCAATTACGTCACGTGTAGTTCCTGCAATATCTGTAACAATTGCAACCTCTTCTCCTAAGAGCATATTGTAAAGTGAGCTTTTTCCTGCGTTTGGCTTACCGACAATGGCAGTTTTTATGCCCTCGCATACAGCCTTTCCTGCACGGTAGCTCTTTTTTAAGATTTCAAGCTCTCTTAAAACAAGGTTAAGGGTATTTTCCATTTGCTCCCTTGTTGCTTCCTCAATGTCCTCATCGGGATAGTCAACGGTTGCATAGGCTTGGGAGATTAAAGCAATCATTTTTTCACGTATGTCGGCTACCTTGGAGGAAAGCACTCCTCTTGCAACGCTTGAGGACAAGCGTAGTTGGGAGTCGGTTTTTGCATCTATTACATTTCCAATAGCCTCAGCGCTTGAAAGGGTTAGTTTTCCGTTAATGTAGGCGCGCTTTGTAAATTCTCCCGCCCCTGCCATTTTAGCACCGCTTGAAAGGACACTTTCAAGGACAGCCTGTGTTACATAAATACCACCATGACAGCAAATTTCGCACACGTCCTCCCCTGTAAATGAGGCAGGAGCCTTATAGTAGGTCAAAATTCCTGTATCAATTATGTCATTATCTCTTAAAATTGAGCCAAAGTAGCACCTGCGTGGCTCAATGTCATTTGCTTTTGTGCTAAACACTCTTTTAGCAACCAAAAGAGCATTATCTCCGCTTATTCGTATAATTGCAACTCCACCCTTACCGTGGGCTGTGGAAATTGCGGCAATTGTTTCATTCAGCATTATTTTTTCTCCACAATAAAGAAGTATGGTGATGTTGGCGAGTTAACTATTTGAAATTTTGAAATGCTCATTTCAAATCTTGAAATAGCGGAAAAGTAATTTTCAAGCATTACTCCCTCCTCGTACCCCTCAGGGTGACCGGGGTAAACAGCAACTAATAAAATTCCGTCTTTATCAAGCATTTCAATAGCGCTTGCAACTGCGGGCATAGTGGTTGAGCGCATAGTGGTTAATTCCTTGTTTCCACTGCCGGGTAAATAGCCGAGATTAAACATTCCCGCCTTGATTTTTCCCTCAATGTAATTTTTTGCATTGTGGTGGGAGTCGTGAATTAATGTATAGTTTTTAGGGCAATTTTCCTTTTCCAAAAATGCACAGGTGGATTCAAGTGCGCTTTTTTGAATATCAAAGGCGTAAACCTTGCCCTTTTCTCCTACTGTTTTTGATAAAAAGCAGGTGTCGTGACCGTTACCCATTGTAAAGTCGGCGCACACGTCCCCCTCCTTTAGATGGGAAAGAATAAATTGCTTTTGTAATGTTAGTAAATCTGTCATTTTAGCTCCGCTTTGTTTTAGTTTTATACGATTTTATTATACTATTGATGGATGTCTTTGTCAAGTTTATATATTTGTTCTTGACAAAAATAATAGTTAGTGTTAAAATGTATGTGTTTATTTTAAAAATATTTATTTTGAAAGGAATTTGACCTATGAAATGGACATCCTTAAATGATTTGAGAGAAAAGTATCTTAGCTTCTTTGAGTCTAAGGGACACTTAAGATTGCCAAGCTTTTCCTTAGTACCTAACAACGATAAATCCTTGCTTCTTATAAATTCAGGTATGGCACCTATGAAAAAGTTCTTTACAGGTGAAATTACCCCACCAAGAACAAGAGTTACAACCTGCCAAAAGTGTATAAGAACACCTGACCTTGAAAGAGTTGGTCACACAGCACGTCACGGAACATTCTTTGAAATGCTCGGTAACTTCAGCTTTGGTGACTACTTTAAGGAGGAGGCTATTACTTGGGCTTGGGAGTTTCTTACCAAAACACTTGAAATTCCCGAAAACCTGCTTTGGCCATCTATTTACGAAAATGACGAAGAGGCATACGAGATTTGGACAAAGAAAATAGGCGTTATTCCTGAGCATGTTGTTCGTCTTGGCAAGGCTGATAACTTCTGGGAGCATGGCAGTGGTCCTTGCGGTCCTTGCTCCGAAATTTACTTTGACAGAGGCGAAAAGTACGGCTGTGGCTCTGAAAACTGTAAGCCGGGCTGTGACTGTGACAGATACATGGAAATTTGGAACAACGTATTTTCACAGTTCAATAACGATGGCAAGGGTAACTATACAGAGCTTAAGCAAAAGAACATTGATACAGGTATGGGTCTTGAAAGACTTGCTTGCGTTATGCAGGGCGTTGATAATATGTTCGAGGTTGACTCTGTACGTAAAATTATTGATACGGTTTGCCAAATTTCAGGTAAGAAATACGGGGAAAACGCAAAGGACGATGTTTCAATTCGTGTAATTACCGACCATACAAGAAGCGCTACCTTTATGATTTCCGATGGCGTTATTCCGTCAAATGAGGGTCGTGGCTATGTTTTACGTAGAATTATTCGTCGTGCTTGCCGTCACGGTAAGCTCCTTGGCATTAACCATCCATTCTTAATTGATATGTGTAATGTTGCTATTGGAGAAAGCTGTGGTGCTTATGTAGAGCTTTCCGAAAAGGCAGACTACATTAAAAAGGTTATGTCCTTAGAGGAGGAAAGATTTGATGCAACAATTGATGCAGGACTTTCTATTCTTGAAGGATTTGTAAAGGACGCACAGGCAAACGGTAAGAGTGTCCTTGATGGCGCTGATGCATTTAAGCTTTATGATACCTTTGGCTTCCCAATTGATTTAACAAGAGAAATTGCAGAGGAAAACGGTCTTACAACCGATATGGAAACCTTTGAAGCTCTTATGAAGGAGCAAAAGCAAAGAGCAAGAGATGCAAGAGCAAGCATTAGTGGCTGGAGCGATAAGGCTAAGTCCCTTGACCTTGCAAAAACCGAGTTTGTTGGCTATGGCTCAACAAAATCCTGTGGTAAGATTATTGCCATTCTTGACGAAAACGGAGAAATGGTTGATAGTGTAAGCGAGGGCGAATGCTCCGTTATTCTTGACAAAACAGCCTTCTATGGTGAGGGTGGTGGTCAGGTTGGTGACACAGGTGTTATTTCAAATGACGCTTGTGAAATTAACGTTCTTGACACTAAGAAAAACGATGGCGTTTATATTCATATGTGTAGCTTAGTAAGCGGTAAGGCTTGCGTAGGGGACAGCGTTAACTGTGTAGTTGACGCATCACGCAGAGAGGCTATTATGCGTAACCACTCAGCTGTACATATGCTCCAAGCAGCACTTCGCTCTGTTCTCGGCACACACGTTGAGCAGGCAGGCTCTTATGTTGATGAAAGAATCGGACGCTTTGACTTTACACACTTCCAAGCTCTTACAAAGGAAGAAATTGAAAGAGTTGAGGCAATAGTAAATGCTAATATTTTAATGGGTACACCTATTGATACAGTGGAAACCGACATTGATACTGCACGTAAAAACGGTGCTATGGCTCTCTTTGGTGAGAAGTATGGCAAGGTTGTTCGTATGGTTAAGATGGGAGATTTCTCCGTTGAGCTTTGCGGTGGTACTCACCTTGATAATACTGCAAAGGCAGGTATGTTCAAAATCATTACTGAAATCGGCGTAGCAGCAGGCGTACGTAGAATTGAGATTGTAACAGGCTATGGCGTACTTGACTTGCTTAATAAAAAGGATGCTTTAATTGTTGATACAGCAAGTGAATTAAGATGCCAAAATGTAAATGATATTGCAAAGAGAGCAGGCTCCTTACAGGACGAGGTAAGAGCCTTGAAGAAGGAAATTGACCAGCTCAACTCCAAAATGGCATCAGGCAGAGTAGATAGCTTGATTGCAAACGCTTTGCGTGTTGGCAGCTTTGTTGTAGTAACCGAGGACTTAAAGGATATGGGTGTTGACGCAGTTCGTTCCCTTGGCGACACAATTAAGGACAAAGAGCCAAATGCAGTTGCGGTATTTGCAATTCATTCAGGGGAAAAGCTAAACTTTATGGCAGTATGCGGTAAGGAAGCAGTTAAAAACGGTGCGCACGCAGGTAATATCTTGCGTGAGGTAAGCGCAGTTACAGGCGGCAAGGGCGGTGGACGTCCTGACAGCGCTATGAGTGGCGGTAAGGAAATTTCCAAAATTCCGGAGGCACTTTCCATAGTTAAGGAGCTTTTAAGCAAATAACTCCTTAAAAAGCATTACGGACAAGCCTTAAATAAAGAAGCTCTTGGCGAATAAGCCTTGAACAAAGGCACTTTGCAAGCAAGCCTTTAACAAGGATTTTCCCACAGGCAGCAACAATAAAAACAAAACAGGCAATTTGAAAACCAAATTGCCTGTTTTTATTATTTTATGTGCTTTAGGTCCTTGTGGGATTTATAGAAAACGAACACGGGGTTTGATTTTGCCTCGTCAAGCTCGTCCTTTTTAAAGTGCTTTTCCTTTACTAAGAGTCTTATGTCGTAAGCTGAGATGTCCTCTTTTATCAGCATTTCAAAGGTGGGGCGAATTTCCTCTATCTTGGCTTCGTCACCCTCTTTGTTTAGGGTCATCATCCAATCGTTTCCCTTTTTGTAATACCCTGCGTAGTAGGGCAGGACATAAACCGAGCTGTTTGACTTATAGTAGTAATAGCCCTCCTCTTGGCATACAAATTCAAGCTCCTTGTTTTCTTTTACATACTTATAGCTTTTATAACCGAAATTGCTTGTTATACCAAGGGTATATTTTCTCTTTAAGTCCTTATAAAATTGGGAGCATTTATATATAATTATCTCCACAGGGGCAGGCAAAATTGTTGTTATTAGGTACATAAGACCGAACAAAACAAAGCCGATTAATACAAATGGCAAGGACAAAACAAAGAGTACGGTTGCCAAAAGCTTATTCATTTTTTTGTGTGCCATTTTTTCTCCTTTTTTATAAACGTAAGCCTTCTCCCACGGGAGAAGGCTTTTGATTTTGGTGTTTCTCTTACGTTGCAGAGGGCTTTTGATTTTGAAGGGATATTACTCCTCATCCACCACTTCGTGGTCCCCCTTCTCCCACAGGAGAAGGCTTTTTATTTTACGTTTACTACTACCTTGTGTGTACCGTTTGCAAATGCAGGAACGATATTGCCCTCAATAGCCTTACCGTCAACGGTAACTTCAACCTGTACATCCTTATATTTCTTTTGTGGGTTGTTAATTTCAATTTCGTAGGCAGCGCCACGGAACTGTCTTGTCATTGTAGCCTTTTCAAATGGGAGATGTGGCTCAATTACAAGTCCCTCATAGGTTTGTCTTGCACCAATGAGGTAGTTCTCCATTGTGTTTGTGTACCAAGCAACAGAGCCTGTAATCCAGCTGTA
>JAGATW010000046.1 GCA_017621085.1 Clostridia bacterium
CCATTCCCGTTGACGGCGAAACGTGCGTGCTTTCGCACTCTCCAACGACATTGTCGTTGGAGAGTGCGAAAGCACGCACGTTTCGCCGTCAAGGTCAATGGCGCAATACCACACTTGTGGTTTTGGCAAGAGCCATTCCGTTATATCGCCTTGAAGATTTTTTGTAAATAGGTTGTCTAAAGGTACAGGTGAGCGTCAGTCAAGACAGACCACCGTCCCCTGTCTTCTTGTCCCCTTTCATAACGAAATTGCATGAAGATTTTTTGTAAAGAGGTTGCAAAGCACAGGTCGGGTGTCGGACAAGACACACAACCATCACCTGTCTTCATCCTTAGCCTTTTCCGTATGATACATATTATAGGAAAAGCTTTGATTATCGTTTTCGCTCGATATAATATTCTCATAGTTTTTAGGTAGATATATTCCATCAATAGAATTCTTTTCTAAAGATATACCGTCTAAAGCAACATATATCATTCGATAGTTTTCTTCGTCTACACACACATACTCATAATTGCTACCAACATTAAAGACCGCTATATACGTGGAATAATGAAATAGTGACTTATCGTCTTTTATTACAGTCTTAGGTGTATGAGAATCTTCTATTCTATATGTTAAATTTTCTATTCGTTCTATTTCTTCGTAAAACTCGGTTTCGTCATAGCAAACATCAAAATATATTTCCACCTCGTTGGCAAAAGGTACAGAATACCAATAATGATAATACTTGTTGACTTTTGATATTTTATCAAAATTTTCAGGAAATATCATTAATTTTGAAAGTCCACTTATATTCAACTGTAAATATTCATTGATGTCAGTCGTTTCATATTCATCATCAAAACTCATAATCACAGGCCTAAATACAGTTCTAAGTATAGTATCGCAACCGCTAAGTACTAACACTAAAGCAATACAAATAACTAACATTGATACTTTTTTCATTTTACAGTTCCCCTAATATCATTAGAGCAATTGTGAAGACGCATCACCGTCACTTGTCTTCACTTTATTTTGCTCCTTTAGGTTTTGGATATGTGTCAATCCAGTCGCAAAGTTCTATTATTCCTAATTGACTACATAATTCATTATACTCATCTTCTGTGAGACCCTTATACACCTCGCGTGTTTCTGTGTTCACAATATTATAATCAGCTTCCTCGACATTTAACTCCAAAGGGTCGAAACCACCATACTGTGGAACATCTAACCGTCTCGCACATACATATACATCGTTATAACAAAAACAGATTACATATCTATCAACAACCACTTCGTATGAAAGTGCTGAAAATTCCTCTCTTTCACGTAAAATAGATATATCAGCAGAATTCACTCTTGAAACACAATATCCATTAGGCAATTCATAACTCCAATCGCTTAATCCAGCACAAGATACAATACTAATACATTCAATAATTAGGAACACCGCCACCAATAGATATACGAATTTCTTGCGTATATTTAACTTTCCACTGATATTCCTTTCCATAGCTGTTATCCTCCAAATAGTATCCAAAGTTATTTAAAAAGCTGAAAAAGTCTTTTTTTCTTTACCCAAGACACACCACCGTACCCTGTATTCCTCTTCCTGCCTTCACATCATTTTGCTTTCTAGATTGTTAAATTTTATCCATTTATCAAAATGGGAAACAATATCTGTGTCGCTGTAATCGGATAAAAAGAATATGCCTTTTTTAAAAAATCCATGGGAAACGATTACCCTAGTTAAAGCATAATTTGTCACTTTTTTTAATTGAAAATCATCAATAGTTGTTATAAAGAAGGTCGTTTTTTTACCTCTTGTATCCGTCCATCCTCTGCCCAAATCCATTAAACTAGCGGTTCCTACATTATTTAAAAACCCCAATTTTTTTATATCTGTACACAGAATGATTGTTTTCTTTTTACCATTAACGACCTCTATGTTTTCTCTATGAAATTTTACACAAAAATTTTTTTCTTTGGCATAAAGATACCAAAGAGAAAAGCCACCTAAAACAACAATAAATATCACAAGCAATATTTCAGCAAAAGTAACATCCGTTAAATATGACAACAAAAATATCATCACAAGCAAAGATATATTAACAATAATATTGATGAACAAATCGTTTTTCAACTTGTTTTTAGAATATTTTACCGTCTTCAATACCTCTTCACTATCCAAGATATATTCAAAATTTCTCATAAAAATTCTCCAGTGCATTACCAATTATATGCCAAGAAGACACACCACCGTCCATTGTCTTCAGTCCCCTGTCTACGCTTCACCGTTCTCTGTCTTTCCCGTTTCCTGTGATTTCCGCTCACTCCCCTGCCTCTTTTTATTGAATTTCACCACTAAAAAAGAAACAAAAACGGAAAGCATTATAAAGATTGTTAAAAACGCAATCAACGATATATAATAGTCGCAATATATCTTTCCATCATCATCAAAAATTACAATTTCATCGTCTGTTGAAGTTTTGCTTATTTTTACCGATGAATTGCCGATTAAAAAGTCAAACAATGTTGGTATAGAAATGTGAAATGTGCCTTTTTCATTTTGAACAAATTCTACAACGCCTCTCTCTGTAATTGAATTTTCAAAATCAACCAGATCTATTAAATCGTTTTCAGTTTCATAAAATTGATCTGTTTCATCGTCGAACAAATATAACTCGTTAGTAATATAATGATATATAGCTAAGCTTCCTTCATCTGTAAAAAAAGCATATGTCAAGCCAGATTTTTCAAATTCAACACACTTTTGAAAAATTCCCTCATCATTATAAACATTTACACAATTGTCAACCAAAAGAATAAACTTTCCTTCATCATTAACATCGAACGATTCTATTTTTTTCGCAAATTCAAATTTTTCAAAAGAGGGTGAGCTTTCATTTGATTCCGAGCAAGCGGTCAAACTAAAAAGAAACATAATTAGACTTAACACAACGATTATTTGAACAATCCGCTTATCCATTCCCATTTTTCTTCAAACCATCCTCCTATTTCACGCCAAGAAGTTTGCCACACCGTTACTGTTTGGTTAATTTCTCCATGTATATCAACTCCCGATCCAGCAAGACACACCACCGTCCCGTACCTTCTCATGCTTCACTGTTCTCTAACCTCTATTTCAATGGCGTTTTCACAGAATCTCTCAATGTATTCTTTTAATTTTAAATATATTTCTTGATTGTCTTCTTGCTTCATATTCCATACAATCATATGTTCTGTACTCGCATGCTCATATCGCTTATTTTCAATTCTATCAAAAGACTTTTTCAATTGTCTATCACTTATTGTTTCTTTAGAAAAAAATATACATGCTTGCGTATTATAAGGGGTTCTCCTTGTTCCACTTCTAGAATTATTTGTTGATATTCCATAGCAACAAATCTCTTTCCAGTGCATATAGTAAGTGTTGTCCACATCTATGTGAGTTACACCATTTTGATTTATCAAAAAATTATATTTTTCCTCTCTTTTTAGTTCTAATCGAATTCCGTCTAATGAAGCAATCATTAATAACAACATAAAAGCTGTTGACATCACAATGAAGAAATACAGCTTTCCCATTATTCCCAACACCAAAAGAAATATGAATGGAAGTAATATTAATAACAACACTGCAACGGATATTATCCATTCTTTTTTGCTTCTTTTGTTCATTTTAATTTCAACTGATGAATCTAAAAGATTTATGCTATAAAATTCAGTTTGAATTAAATTATTCATTTCTAAAAATAATACCTCCTCGGAGATGGAGAATCCCATATATGAGTATTTGGGAAACTAAATTCTTTGGAATTCTTTATTCCGTCAAAAACAGCGGTCCCTGCTCCCCACGATAAACCACCTAAAAAGCCCTTGATGTTTGATGGCATCTTCCCATGTCTGTGCCATTTGATGGGTCATAAGACACACCACCGTCCCCTGTCTTCACGAGCTTGTCTTGACCTTTCGTAATCCTCCATTCTTCTGTTTTCAGTTTAGCATAAAAGCTCTAAATTGTCAAGACACACCACCGTCCCCTGCCTTCCCGCTTTGCATTCACTATATATCTACAAAAAAAGAGATAACATTTCGGCTAAAAACCGATTTGTTATCTCTTTTTGCTTGTAATATAGCGTTTACCAAAGTGAGTGCTACAGCTTATATTCAAATAAGAGCAGCCTTATCTTTTGGCGTTACATATTTAATTATTTTGTCATTACTTATTCAGGTATCACAGCAGATATTACTTCATTATATGAAACGTAATGGTAGTTATCACCATCTGCCGGTGCTTCGCCCTGCATATAAGAATATTCTGTTGCTTCACCATCTGTTATAGCTACATATGCTCCCATTGCAAGCTTAGTGTCCTTGTATTCGTCTGTAAAGCCAACTACTTTAAGCTCAAATGCTGCAAATCCATGGCTTGTAATTTCAGCATTGATAACACCATTAACGGCCTTTCCGTCCTTATCAAATACATCATTACTGCCAAGCTTGCTTTGTGACACTGCAAACACACCGTATCTTAAAGTTTTACCTGTTATCTCTTCGTATTCTGCAATAGCTACATTGTTTACAGTAAAGCCTACTGCAATTCCATCAACACCTGTTTTAGATGATGAGTAGCCTTGGCAGATAAAGAGGGCAGGGATTTCATTTTCACTGTGCTTACTACATTTAGCACAGGCGATTATCTTTTTGCCGGCCTTATCATAGCTTACGTATTCCATAGAAATAAGAGTTGCGCCTTTTTCCACATCATATTCGTGGCCAAGCATTGTGCCATCTTCCTCTTGCGCAGCAATAATCTTACCACAGAAGCAATATGTGTTTGTAGCCTTATTTGTATCACAGGTTGCATCAACCGTTAATGTTTTTTCCGCTACGTGCTTAGAAAGGTCTGTTTCAGATGCGCAGTAAATTTTAGTATGACTACCTGAAAGTGAAGAAAGACTGCTTGAATCTGTATCGTTTGCATTGGCAAAAATGATTTTTGCACCATCAGCTAATTTCCAGCTTGAGGTGTTAAGTGCGGTCATATCACCAAGGAACACTACATTTTTAACAGTTGAAGAGTCTGCTTTAAATGCCCATCCGTTTGTTAATGTTGTTACACCAACAGGAAATACTATTGTTTCATTAAGGTTTTTACATTGCTTAAAAAGCTCTCCGGAAACACTTGTTAATCCACTTGGCATATAGTAAATTGAGGGCTTTTGCGGAATGTTATCATATGTAAACGGTTCGTTTACAAAATACATTTTTTCACAATTCCAAAATACACTCTTTCCGTCATTGCCGGATGTATTATACGCTGTAAGATTTTTCGGTAAATATACCGCTGTAAGATTTGTACAGCCTGAAAATTCATATTCAGCACTAATCTTAGTTATACATTCAGGGAAGCAAAATGCTGTAAGACTTGTGCATCCCTGGAAAATCCAAGCCGGTAATGATTGTAGCTCTGAATCTTTTGTATGCTCAAAAACGCACTGCTCGAGTGAACTGCATTTTTCAAAGCAGCAGCCACCAATGCCTGTTACTGTTTTTGGTATAGAAACTCTTTTGATTGTCAATCTTGTAAAGGCATAACCATTTAATGTTTTTATACCCTCAGGAATATCTATCTCCACGATTCTTGAAATGTCATAGGTTTCGCCTGTCTTTTTGTTGATATAAGTGAAATCAACACTGTATTGCAATCCGTTTTTTCCGGTATGGTCACCACCAGCTACTGTATCGGTGTCTTTAAAAATGTAAGCGGACGGACATGTAAAGCCGTCATCAAACACTACAACATCGTCTGTGCTTGCTGTGAGCTTATCCTTAGCGGGAGCATCATCATAGGTTACAACCTCAGCACTTGCTGATATTACAAATATGTATACAAGCACTGCAACCATAACGGTCATTAAGAAAATTCTCTTTTTCATAAATTAATCCTTTCTAATTTGCTTTTGCAATTTTTTACCAATATATTTTAACACATAGCAACACAAATTTCAAGCGCTAATTCATAAGTTTAAAAGCGAAAACTAAAGCTGTTATTTTACAAACGGGTTGTCTTAGGTGGGTGCGAAGCACACGCATTCCACTATCAACAGAAACGGAGCAAGTCGCACTTGATGTTTCGGTGGTAAATTTTCTAAAGACATCCGCCATTTTCTGCCTTTCCGGACTGCTTTTTGGTACTTAGGCAACTTGAAAAATCATCCACAGGGTGGCGCTTTTTTGTCAAAATCGAATATCAACTGATATTCAACATGCTTTTCGTTGACTTTTTTGGGCTTTTATAAAGACAGGGGACGGTGGTGTGTCTTTCCTCATAAAAGCATTAGCAAAGACACGCCACCGTCCCCTGTCTTCCACTCCTGTATTTTGTAAATGCATTTTGCGTCTGCAGACAGATTTGGTTGAAATGTTTATATAATTGTGGTATAATAATTAAAAAAGAAAGGTGGTTCTTTTATGGGCTGTTGGGGAATGGGAATCTCGCAAAGCGATGAGTTCTGTGAAATATATGAGCGTTTTATAGAGGAATATGACGAAGGAAAACCACTACTCGATATAAAGCAAGATATTCTTGATGAATATTTAGAAGAGTTTGATGAAAATGACGGTATTCTTCATGATGTGTATTTTGCCATAGGTAAAGCAGAATGGATGTGTGGTGGCATTTCGGATGAAGTACTTGATAAAATAACACAAATCATACATAGTGGTGCAAATATCGACTTTTATAGAGAACTTGAAGCTTCAAAAAATGATCTTAAATTACGTCAAAAAAATTTAGATAAATTTTTGAGTTCACTTGCCGTGCCAAGAGAAAAGCCCAGAAAGCGCAAAATACCGACCGAAAGATATCAACCGATTGAAAAGCCTAAGCTTCCTCCTTTTAAATGTGGCGATATTTTCTTGTATGAAGTAAACGGAAAATACAGATTATTGTGTTTAATAAGCAGAGGAAAGTTTTATTCGACGGTTGCAACATATTGCTATGTGTGGCAAAGGCTTTACGAAGCGATACCATCAATAGATGATTTAGTAAATGAGCTTATTATACCGCTTGGTTACTTTACAGCAGAAACATTTCCAAATATAGAAAACCTAAAATATTTCGGGAATATTCCCAATTTAGCAAAATTGAATATTACAATTCCCGGTGTTTTTTGCTCGCAATGGGTACCCGCAACATGGGCTGTGGCAAAAGAGGAAAATTTATTGGAGGAATTTCCTGCCGAGATGTGTATGAGGCTTGGTGATTGCTTCAAGAAAATATATGAGCTTAAAGGCTGTACTGATTAAAAGCAAAGGGAAAGAAATAATTTCATTCGATTTCGCTTCAATTTTCGCGCATCATGTTAAGCCAAACAAAAAGGACACCCAAACGGGTGTCCTTTCTCAATTCAAGAATTTTTCAAATATGCCTCTAACAATTTAAACACTATTTTTCTTTCTTTAGAAGAAATACTATTGAGCAATTCCGTAATATTTTCAGTAGTAATTTCTTGTTCTTTTTCATTTGATAAAATTTCGTTGGGTGTAATTTTCAACACATTGCATATACGAAGGAGTGTTTCAACACGCATGTTCACTGTTCCGCGTTCTATGTCAGCATAGGTTCTATCAGAAATACCAGCTTTCTCTGCTACATCTGCTTGCGTCATGCCTGTTTTTTTACGAATTGAATAAAGCCTGTTGCCAATTAGGGCGAAATCAAAAATAAGCACAATTCTTCCTCCTAATGTAGTTTATATAGGAATTATACCACATATTGCTCTTGACAAGCAGGAACTATATGTGTATAATTATAGGTAGTATAGTTCCCAAAATTGTGCTATACTATCATTTTGAAAGGAGGACTTTATGAAAAAGTACATTTACAACACCAAGACCCACATTTTGCATATTGAGGGATTATGCCCTAATGCGAATTATTTTCCATCAAGCTCTAATTTGAAAATATTTTCTTCAGAGGATGAAGCTCTGGCATTTGACGGGAGAGCCGTAAGCATATGCAAAAAATGTCATAAGAAGCGTGATGAATTGATATTTAAATCTTAAACGGGGAGAACACAACTATGAAAAAAACATCTATTTTGCTAATTATATTACTTATAGTTTCAAGCACATTAATTTTCTATTCGTGCGATACAACATCCGATAATACGGAATGCGCGAAAGAATGTTACAATTATCTTGCAGAAGCGCACGAAATATGTGATGACCTATTAGGTGACATTTATAATGCGTGGTATTTCGCCTTGTACGAAGCCGATGACTGTAGTGAATTTAACGCACAAAGTGAATTTTTGAAATCTTTGAAGTTCTATAACGATATAGAAACCACACCAGAAAAGAATAAATTTTCTCTTAAAATAGCTTACCAGATTCAAGAAATGGGTTCCAATACGGATATATACTATTTGTCCAATCCCAATGCTGTATTAAGTCTGGTTAAGTACATGTACAGTGACAAAATTACAAGAGCAAATGAATTGCTTTCTTCTGCAAACATCTCTCTCAAGAGTATTTCGGAAAATCAAGAAGGCTATTCAACCTTGAAATCCTACTACTTAGAATTGAAATCGTGCTTAGATTTTTGTCAGTCGCCTGATACATCATTTGAACAATTAGGAACTACAAGGGCAGATTATCAAAAAAACCTTAATGAGTATAAAAATGAATTAGAGTTTATACTTAATTGATGTTACCAAAAATTAAGATAATTATGGTGGATAATGCTATGAAGAAAAAATGCTTATGTTTTTTATGTGCTGCAATTTTAATAATTATGAGTTGCTGCCTTACATCTTGCTTTGAGGAAGAATGTGTATTATGCGACAGCACCGGGCTTTTGCTATGCGGTGATTGCCATGCTAGTGGATGTCGCAAGTGTGACGGAGAAAGAAAATGGTGCCGTAAATGTGGTGGTGACGGTGGATTTATAATAGATAAAGGCACACAAGTTCCACCAGAATATAAATATTGTGGTGCGTGTTATGGACTTAAAGTAGAATTGAATACTACTGCTTGTTACAAGCACGACATTTGTTCATCATGCAATGGTACAGGAAAAATTGATTGCACGAGTTGTGAAATAGTTCCTGCATCCCCACCACCAGTTAAAATTTTCAACGATTAATCAAATTGATATATAATCTGTTCAAATTTCGTACACCCTGTTCAGCCAAATAAAAAGGACACCGTTTGGGTGTCCTTTTTTTGCTTTAGAAGTGGAGTAAGTCGCTAAAGTCGAATGCAAATTCGTCCTTTGGACCTGTTATGGTGATATCTCCTACGGAGATTGTTGCTTCGCCTGAAGAGGCTATTATATCGTTTGTTTCAAGCTGAAAAATTTCAAGCTGTGGTTTTGTGTATTTCATCTCTTGCCTCCTCCTTAGTCTTTAATGTTTTCTACAGGAATGTAGATTTTAAAGTTTTCATAAACTGTTTCGTCACTTGTTCCTACCAAGGAATTACCATTTGTTTTTGAAATGTTAAAGCCTCTTATTGTAAAGGTTCTCCACCAAGCTTCATCAATTGTAACATATGTAGTTGATACGTTCTTTGGTCTTTGACCATTACCGTCACCCTCGCCATTATTTTTTGTATTTTCATCAATCCAGCCCTCGGGACGATATTGCCAGCCACTATTTACCCAAATAACTGCGCCATTTGGCAGGGTGGTTTTGTAAAAGAGCGTTGTTGCAAAGAATTTAGAAGGTGTACCTGATGTGCCGGTTTCGTAAATTTCGGTATATTTGTCAGAGGTTGAAAAGTAGTATGCGTTAGCAATTAAGCCCATTGCTTCCTTAGACAAGGCTCTGTATTCCTTACCGTTTATTACAACAACTGCTTCATCACAATCGCTTGAGCTTACGTAAACCTTTTCATCCACAACAGGAGTATCCGGTTCTTCTGTTTCCGGCACGTCCGGATTTGGGTCAATTGGTGTTTCCGGTTCGTCAACCTCAGGAGCAACAGCCTTTGGAACTATAATTTTAAAGATTGTATTTGCAACCTCAGTGGTTGACAAGGTGATTTCCATATGGTTATTTGTGGTATGACCAACTTGAGAAATGTTAAATCCTCTTTCACTATATGAGCCCCACCATTCTTCATCAATTACAATTCTTACAGTAGTTACATTGTCAGGTCTTGTATTTGCAAATTTCCAGCCCTCGGGACGGTATTGCCAGCCTACTGCAATTTCAATAATTGAGCCAACAGGAAGCTGTTCACGGGTGAACTTTTTAGTTGCCATAAAGCCTCTTGCAAAGGTATCACCTGTATTCTCCCAAGCGCTCGAGCCTGTGGTATTGTAATAGCTTGCAAAGGTAAGTCCCATTTGGGTAGCGCTTAATTGAACATAACCCTCCGGAATAACGCCTACATTTTGGGAATCATCATACCCTGTGCCACCATCCATTGTTACATATGTAGAATTAGTTACTGCATATGGTGTCTTAATTGCGTTATTTACGCACTCAATAATTGCCTTTAATTCATAGCTATCAACATCGTCGGGTCTTGTTATGGAATTATCAATTGACAAGCCTGTCAACGCCTTAACTAAGGTCATAGCCGCGATATATCTGCCTATACCATAGGAAAGGTGGTAACCGTCACGAGTAACATCGCCAATAAATGATGTTCTTATATTTTGAACAGATGTACCTGCCGGAATAACAAAGTCAATCTTATCATAAATCAAAATCTTTGTATTAACCGCGTTGACAATTGCATTATACATTGTCATCTGGTCCTTGTTATACTTAGCAAAGTCTGCGTGGCTTGAGTCTGTCTTATATGCCCAAGTCATATTCCAAGCTAAGCGTGCGCTTGGGTTAAGTGGCTCTACTATATTAACAAGCTCATACAAATCGTCGTAAGAGTCTGCAACTCCACTATAACCACTTACCTGCTGGAAGGTGATAAAGTCCCAATCGTCGCTTTCAACAGCATACTGAATGGACTGGTTGCCCTTAGCTGTCCAAGTACCGCTTGTATTTATCTTGTAGTCATACGCGCTGTTCATTGACTTTGCGTTTGCAAGATGAGTTGCAAGGGAGCAACCGCCTATGTAAAGCTTACCGAGAACAATGTTTTCAACACCTGCGTCCTTAGCCACCTGATAAACATAGTCCATAGTGTCGTCGGAGAAGCTGTTACCGATAGCAAGAATCTTCAAGGTGTTGTCATCCTGCCAATTTTGCTTTTGGTCGGAATAGTCGGTTGATGGTGGGATTACTGTTGTTCCACCCTCGTTACCTGTACCTTCGTTGCCTGTACCCTCATTGCCTGTGTTACCCTCATTATCAGAGCCACCTGCATTTTCGGAATAGGTAATTGGAACGAAAATCTTAAATATTTCAGCAACCTCATCCACAGTGTACTTTTCATTGATCGCATTAAGCTTGCTTATATCATTGGTCGCATTTGCGCTCTTGTAGTAGCTGATGTTAAAGCCAACATTTGAGTAAACACCATTTCCGTCCAAATCAGCCCACCAAGAGTCGTCTATTACGGTATATTCAGCCTTGGTTGTATCGGGTCTTTTAAAGTCTCCGTCGTTATATTTATGCGGACGATATTGCCACTCATCGTTCTTGATATAAATGATTGTACCGTTTGGCAAGTCCTTGCTTGTGAAGGAATTTGTACCAAAGAACTTCTTAGATGTATCGTCTGTTGTGTAGCTTGACTTACTATTCCAGTATTTTCTCGCAACAAGACCCATCTCCTCAATTGTCATTTGATGGTATCTCTTACCCTCAATAACCTGACTCTTGTCAAGCACGGTTGTATCAACCTTGGGCACTTCTTTAATTTCATTAAAGGTTTTTGTGCCACAAGACACCTTTTCAGCACAGTTATCGATATAAGTAACTCTGCCACCTGCGCAAACGTATAGTGCGCATAAAAGCTCTGTCTTATCCTTATACTCGTTTGGAATATTTTTAATTGCAACATCTACAATGCTGATGTCTGTTTCTGTGTAATCATTGCTCTTAACAAGCTCGTTAATTGGCTTACCATCTGCATCAAGAGGATTTTTGCCATCTAAGGAGTCCTTAAGCGCAACTACTCCACCAAATTTGATTTTTTCACCGGAAAGCTCCTCATATCTTTCAATAGCCGGGCGATTTATACCATAGCCCTGAAGAACTCCGTTTGGTGATGATGAATAGCCAAGTGTAATAAACAAGCTTGGTATTGTTTCTGTTACGGTTTCCTTACAGGTAGTACAAACAGAGCTTGCTGTAATGTCCCCTAAGAAACCCTTTGAGCTTAATTCAACTGTCCACTTTTCTAAGCTATGCTCGCATACTGCTTCCTCGGCACCTACACACAGTGCAAGGGTAAGAGCAACAAGCATACATATAGCAAGTGTAATTAGCAGTTTCTTTTTCATAAACTTCTCCTTTAATATTTTATGTATATATTAATATTATCATATTTATCCTTTTTTTGTCAATCAACAAACTTACCAAAAATAACAGCTCAATTTTCGGTCAACGCCTTTAATAATTGTATATTTTGCTCACTATAAGCTTTTTTCTCTAAATTGTTACACATTTTAAATCATTTGTTGAAATTTGTTAATATTTGTGTTATAATGTACACAGCAATAGCATTTTCAACTGCTATGCACAATTATTTTAAGGAGGAGCTTATGGACAACGAAAACCAAGTTCATGAACAACAAAATGTTAACAGTGACGTAGCTGTTAAGCAAAAGGGTGGCTTTTTTGGTAAGCTTGTTGGCTTAAAGCCTGACACAAGCATTAAAACTGAAATTATAGCCGGTATTACAACCTTCTTTGCAATGTGCTATATCATTTTAGTTAACCCAAACCAAATCACAGGCTTTTACAGGTATTTAGGCGGTGAGGTAGCTGCTATTTGGCAGGCTGTATATGTTGGTACAATCATTGCAGCAGTTATAGGTACTCTTTTGTACGCATTTTTAGCAAAGAAGCCATTTGCACAGGCTTCAGGTATGGGTCTTAACTCATTCTTCTTTACCTCATTTATTCTGCCTTGTGCAATCACAACCCCAACAGGACAAATTATAGGCTTTGACGGTATTGCCACAAACTATGGTGCAGGTCTTGTTATCATTCTTATTTCCGGCTTAATATTCCTTATTCTTTCTGCAACAGGCTTGCGCTCACTTATTGCAAAGTCATTGCCTGACTGCTTAAAGAAGGCTATTCCTGCCGGTATCGGTCTATTTATTGCATTCCTTGGTTTCAAGGGTTCATTTATTGTTACTGCTAACAAGTACACATTTGTTCAGCTTGCTGACTTAACAAAATGGACAGTTTACAATGAGTTTGGCGAGCTTGCGGGCGGTGCTGCTCCGGTTCTTGCTGTATTCCTTGGCTTTATTGCAATTATTATTTTTAACAAGCTCAATGTTAAATGGCTAAAGAATATGTCTGTTGTTTTAGGTATTCTTGTTGCAACAGTTCTTTACTATTTATTTACTTGGACTGTTCCTGTTATTGAGTTCAACCAGATTGGTGAATCCTTTAAGGCGTTTGGTCAGTATGGCTTCTCCGTATTCAAGGGTGAAAGCTGGGCTGCTGCATTTGACGGTGTAACAATTGGTAGCATATTCTCTGTTATCGTTCTTGTTATTACCTTCTGCTTAGTTGATATGTTTGACACAATCGGTACTCTTTACGGTGCTTCTGCTCAGGCCGGTATGCTTGATGAAAACGGCGACCCTGAGGACATTGAAAAGGATATGCTTTGTGACTCTGTTGCTACTTGCGCAGGCTCAATGGTTGGTACTTCAACAGTTACTACATTCGTTGAATCCGCATCCGGTGTTGCAGAGGGTGGTAGAACAGGTCTTACAGCATTCACAGCTGCTATGGCTTTCTTAGCTTGCTTGTTCTTGTCACCTTTGGCTACAATTATTCCTGCGGTTGCAACTGCTCCTGCTCTTATTTACGTTGGCGTATTGATGCTTCGTAACATCAAAGATGTTGATTTGAATGACCTTTCAAGCGCAGTTCCCGCATTCTTAACATTAATCCTTATGCCACTGACATACTCCATTTCCAATGGTATTGCAGTTGGCGCTATCGCATACGTTCTTATTAGACTTTTCACAGGTAAGTACTCAAAGAAGGACATAATAGTTACAGTTATTGCATTACTATTCATCTTTAGATTTATCTTTGTTAACACTCTATAAGCTAACTAAATAAAAACAGGTGTACTGACATTGTCGGTACACCTGTTTTCAATTAATAGTTTAGTCCTAATACGCTCATCTGTATTATTTTAAGCAAATCTCATTTACAATTTGGCAAATTTGCTCAATTAAGTTAAGGTCAAGGTCCATAAACGGTAGTGGCTCTGCTCTTTTGCCTGTTAAGGTTGTGAGCCAGGTCATAGCAACTGCGTATCTTCCATAGGTGTGTGACATATGAAAGCCATCACAGCACAAGGACTCTCCACCGTTTTTATAATCAAATTCCTTTACTCTTTGACGTAAATTTTGAATTACCTCGCCTGAGGGAATAAGGGTAGCACCAATCTCGGAGCAAACTCTTTTTACTGTTTTGCAAATTGCGTTATACATTTTTTCCTGGTCGTTTTCGTATAAATAAAACTCACTATGTGTTGAGTCTATTTCATATGCCCAAGTGCCATGGAAATATAATTTTGCATCCTTTTGATATTTTCGAACATATTCTATTAAATTATTTAGATATGGCTGATAGGTTTCATACATTCCCGAAAAGTGGCTTACCTGTTGAACGGTAACTATATCAAAATGCTCACTTTTTATAATTTCCTCAATTGTAACATCTCTTTCTCCCCAAAATTCCCCATTTATACAATGTCCGTATTTTGCGTTGTTATTTACTACATTGTCCCAATGAATTTGTAGGCTGCATCCACCAATTGCTAAATTAACTGTTGTTATATCAACGCCTCTTTGCTCAGCTAATTTATGTAGGTATGCGTGGGCATCTACTGAAAAGCTATTGCCAATAGATAAAATTTTCATAACCGATTTTCTCCTGTCTTTTTATTCAGTTTAGCACGTTTATTGAATTTTTGCAACTATTAAAACAAAAAACCACTTGGTTTTGTGACAAGTAGCTTTTTGTTATTTTTATTTTGTGTATTCCCAAACGACCTGCAGCTTTGAATCATTCCATTTACTGCTCCACTCTGCCCCTTCGCTTTGGGTCTCTGCATAAATTGTCAATGACCAGCATGACGAAAATGAATAATCACCTATGCTTGTTACGCTTTTTGGGATAATTATGCTTGTTAAAGCATTACAATTTGAAAAAGCGTGGCCCTCTATGCTAATTAAGCCATTAGGAATATCTACACTTTCTAAGGCATTGCAATTAGAAAATGCTGAATCTCCTATTCTTACAACGTTATCAGGAATTTTTACGTTTACTAAAGCATCACAATCGGAAAATGCAAACTCTCCTATGCTTATTACACCCTCGGGAATTTGTATATCACGCAAGCTATAACACCACATAAACGCAGAATCGCTTATAGTGGTTATATTATCAGAAAGCTCTACATTTGTTAAAGCTCCACAGTGCATAAATGCAGAATTCTCTATTTTAGTTACATTATCAAGAATAACTATTCCTGTCAAATTATCACAATATGAAAATGCACTGTCGCCTATAGTGATGACGTGATTAGGAATTACAAAATCAGAATCCTTTTTACCTATGGCATATTGAATAAGTGTTTTCTTGTCCTCTGTGTATAGGTTTCCATCTATTGATTCATACACACCATTAAGCTCGCTTACATATATGCTTACCAATGCCTTACATTCGGAAAATGCATGTGTTCCTATGCTTGTTACATTTTTTGGAATAGTTACGTCTAATAGGGACTTGCAATTATAAAATGCACTCTCTCCTATGCTCGTTACACCTTCAGGAATCGATATGCTTGTCAAATCCTCACAGCGTGAAAAGGCTTTATTTCCTATGCTTGTTATACTATTAGGAAGTACTACGCTTGTTAATGACAAGCAATTCATAAGCATTGAATCACTTATATTGCTTACACCATTAGGAATTACTATACTTGTTAAAGAATAACAGCCGGCAAATGCAGAAATTCCTATGCTTGTTACGCTATTTGGAATTGTTACACTCTTTAATGTGCCACAACCCATAAATGCTGAATCCCCTATTCTTACAATAGGAACTCCATCTATTTCAGACGGAATTTCAAGGTGTCCGTTTTCATCGATCACCTTATCGGCCTTTACATTAGTTATTTCATAGCCACCTTCAACTTCATTTAAGCCATACACATATTTATCTGTGCCTATATATATGAAGTATCCAATCGCAGCAATAATTAACAACACAGCTAAAGCAATAAATATATATTTTCTTCTTGCCTTATTTTTGCCTTTCTTTATCTCTTTTTTGATTCTGTCATCTATTCTACGGCTACAATCCGTAAGCTTTTTCTTTGTATCGCTATCGCAAATATAAATCAGCTTTTTATAGATTTCATTTTTATACAATGGACTTCTGATTTCTCCCAGCTCTTCAAAGCTTGAAACATGACGATCTGCAAAAAGCGAACCCAACAAAGCCCTTTGATTATCAGGCTCATACTTAAGAACCATATCATATTTAGGCTTAGCATTTATAAAGCTTCTGTTTTTTAAGAATTGATCAGCAGAATTTAAAATGTTCTCTCTTATACTCTTTTTACAGCTATTCAAAAATAGCCTTGTTTTATCATCACCACTTTGGTAAAGCTGCCTATAATATGTAGAGTCGGAAATTTCAGTCGTTAGTCTTGTCAGCTCCTCTCGGCTTGTTACCTTGAATTCGCAAAGCAGCATACCAAGTAAATATTTCGGCTCGTCGTGTCCAATTAGCTTTTTATAATAGTCTTGAGCTACACTCCATCTTCTTGATTTAAGAGCTTCAGTTGCCCTTTCAATTATATTTTTATTAATTTTTTCCGTGACCTTTTGTAGCGCCTGCTTCATTTCCTCACCACATGTGCTGGTTAAAACAAAATAGCTTGCAAGATTATCGAGAAAATCCTCATTTTTCTCTAACTCTTCAATATTTTGAGCCTTGCCCTCTACAAGTAGCAATCCTAAATGAGCCTTTTCGTTGTTTGGCTCAAATGCTAACGCCTTTTCAAAAAACTCCTTCGCCTTTGTAAAATCCTCCATTCTGAGAAGCTCTGTTCCTCTTTGAATTAGTGGTTCAACATACGCATCAACATTTGTTCTTTGTGTTTGGCTAAATGAATTTTCATCCTGTTTTACTATGATTTTGCCTATACCTCTTACAAGGTCCTGTGTTGCGCCTACCTTACCCATGTCCTGAGCCTGTAGCTTGGCAAACTCTCTTGGCATATCATAAGCGTCTATTCCCTTGAAGCAAGGAATTAATGCTCTTGTACTGTCCTGTTCCATTAGCTTTATGAATCTTGACCACTCATTTTTTACCCATACCGCATTAAAATTGTCATAGGATGTACCAAAAACAAGCATTACCTTAGCAGAATGCAGGGCAGAAAATATGTAAGGCTCGTATTCACGTCCTAATTTTTCTTCAAGTGTTATTCTTGAAAAGAAAACATTATAGCCCTTATGCACAAGAGCTTCATATACATCCTGTGCTATTACACTATCAATGGTTCGATTTCCCTCATCGTCAGTTTCTTTATAACAAATAAAAATATCATAAGGGTCTTCCTTAGAGGAAATTTCAATAATGCTTTTCCTTAATTCTTCTATTGCCTTTGCTTCCTCGCGATAAACGGTCTTTGCCTCAGGATTTGCATTTTCAATGGTTTGCTCATAGTTTTCATCATCAAAAACACTATTGAAGGATGAACGATGACAGGTTGGTATTTTCTTTTCAGTCTTAGGGTCATCAACGTACTCTATTCCATACTTGCATAAAACAAGTCCCCAATATGCTTCTGCTTCCTCGGGGTCATCGTCTGCTATGGTTTCATAAACACTATATGCCCTATCAAATTCGCAAAGCATTCTTAAACGGTTTGCTCTGTCAAATTGCTTTCTCTTTTTTTCGTTATTAATGTTAGGAACGGTCTGCTTAGTACCACAGTATTCGCATATACATATGGTGCTTCCCTCTTCAATAGTTAGCTCGCCACCACACATTTTGCACTTCAAAACTGCCATTCTCTCGTCTTCCTTTTATAATTATTTGTGAATGTACTTTTCCTTTTAGCACGCATTTCCTTGCCATTTCAAGAAATTTTCTTAATTAGCCATAGGTATATAATAACATATATTATGATTTATTGCAAGAAAGTTGTTGATTTTTGCAAAATAAACTTTCTTTTTACTAAAAAAAGCATCCACAGGGTCGACCCTGTGGATGCTTTTGCTTTCATAATTAATGTCGTAATGAACGTTTAGATGCTTCTTTTTTCCTTATATTCCTTTAGTATTTCCTTTGATACCCAGTCATTTACTCTGCCCTGATAGTGAATCAAATCCCAACGGAAGATATTGCAATCCCACGCGTATTCATCGTATAGTGGGCAGTTTCTTACATCAAACACACTTGCATTTTCCATAGTGTCTGCCAGCTCGTAAAATACCTTGTTAATATAATGCATGCTTTCAAGGCGAGTGCCACCATCCTCCTTATCTCTTTGTGACATAACCTTATCAAATGGGAAATAGTGCATTACAATAGGAGCATTAACGCCTATTGCTTGACGCATACCACCAAAAATACGAAGGTAGGTATCCTTTAAAAACTCTTGTAATTTAGTAGGTGCGTAGTCCGTTTCCTGCTCTCCGCCTCTCCAATGTATGCCTACATAATCCCCTTCAAGATGATTTTTATCAAGGTAATTCTTTAAAAGAGTTAATGTTCTTATTGCAAGAGGGTACATAGATACATCACATTTACCTAAAACACCCGGAACAATAATCGGTGCTCTTTCCGGGTCCCACATTCCTGTAACGCCCTGTGAGCCTATGGCTATATGAATTATGTATAAATCAGGTAAATTTACTCCTGCATCTATTTCGTCCTGCCATGCTCTTGCAAGACAGTTAGCTACGGAATATGTATTATCCTGTGTTTCTGCTAAGTTCATACCAAAGCTTGTATAACCGGTAAAGCTTAATTCCTCTATATCAAAGGATTGGTTAGGCTCACAGTTCAAGCCAAAAACATTTTTAAGCGGTTCATTAATAATATCCTTTTCCTCCATTGGCATTGCGTGTCCAACTGCGTTAGACTGGCCAAAGAGCATAAAAATTGCTACCTTTTTCATATTTATCTCCTTAATTCCATTATAGCTCAATTTTTGCAATCTTTACAACAAGATGCTCACCATATAGTTGTGGGGTTGTGGTTATAGTTACCTTATCACCATCTTGATTAAACAGCACATCCTCGTTATTGTCAATCCATTTAATTGACTTGATTTTTTTATCGAAGCTGAAGATATTTGTATGGTCAGGGTTGCCCTTTGAAAGCTCAACGTTGACATTCCCCGACACCTCAAGACCATAGGCAAAGAAATAATAGCAATCCTTACCCTTTAAAATGAAGTTCTTTTCCTTGTTTTCAATTTCTATGCCCGATGGACGAGGCAAATACAAAGCATCCGAATAAATGCTTACCCATTCGCCAAGAGCATCAAGCATTGCCTTATCAAGAGGGCGAAGCTGACCGTTGCCCATAGGTCCGACATTTAAAAGGTAGTTAGCGCCATATCGTCTGCAAACGCAAAAGTCCTCTATAATTTCTCGCAAGGATTTAAAGTTAAAATCTCTTTTTGCATATCCCCAATAGTTACCAAAAATTTGGCACATTTCACTGGCAATATATTTTGGTGAATCATCTAAATTGATTGGAGAAGGACGACCGCGCTCAAAGGTTACAGAGTCAAGCTCTATATGTCCAAGCTCACCACGGGCTGAAAGCCCTGTGTTGTTTATAATCATAGCATCAGGCTGGTATTTTCTGATAAGAGAATAAAGCTCGTCCTCTTCCCAGTTTTCTTCCTTTTTGTCCCACATTCCGTCAAACCAAAGTCCACCGATTTTGCCATAATTTTTGCATAAAATCTCTACGCTTGCACGTAAATATTTAAGATATTCAGGGAAATTTTCCTTGTAGCTTTTTTCGTGCCAATCAAGAAGGGTGTGATAGAAAAAGGGTATTATTCCCTGCTTGTTACACTCATCAACAAATTCACGAATCAGGTCGCGTCCTGCCAAGGAGTGTGGCGCATCGTACTCATTTAAGCCACAGGTGTCATAAAGAGAAAATCCATCGTGATGTCTTGTTGTTATTGTAATATACTTACATCCTGCCCCCTTAGCTGTGGAAACAAGATTTTTTGCCCAGTCCTTATCGGGACAGAAGGAATAGAAAAGCTTTTCATATTCATTCGGTGTAATGTTTATGTTATATGCCCATTCGCCCTTACCGTGTACACTGTAAAGACCAAAATGTACAAACATTCCAAAGCCTAAATTTTCAAAATTCTTAATACGTTTTTCGATTATCATAATCTCCACCCTTATATGTAAGTTTTATTAAATTTATTATATCATAGCAAATGGCGTAAAGCAACTTGCTTTTATAAAGTTTAATAAGTTTTTAGCATAAAAAGCCCATACGATTTATTTGTCGTATGGGCTTTAAGATTATATTCTTGACAAGGCCTCGTTTTTGTAGCTATCGTCGTCTGTTACTTCCTTAATTATTTTTATTTGTGCAGGGAATACAACAGACGCGCTTTAATTCCGACACCTTGCGCTTATATGTCTTAAGAATTCTTATTCAATGGGAATTTTTGTTGCTCCTTTTTAAGAATAGCTTCTGCTATTTCAAGTGTGCCGAGCCATTCTTCAAAAACGATATGCTCCAATTCGGAATGCTCAAGGTAATAGCCAATGCTTAGGTTAACTCCACAAATGTCTCTGCAAAGTGTTACTATGTCGGTAAAAGCGCTACTGCCGGCATTATAGTAGCCTGTTTCTTTTTCAACAAATTCAATAAATTCTTGGCTTACAGGAAGCTTATAGCATTTATAATTTTTGTTCTCTCGTCTGTCAAATTGCATTATGTAGGAGTGGGAATTAAGCTCATTAAAAAGCTCGGGATATTCATTTTTTATATGATTTGAGCCTATTTGTCCGTGCTCCTCGCCATCAACAACTAAAAGGCTATGTCCCATATCCTTAAGTAACCAAAGAATGGCACAGCCGGCTCTATCGTCAGCACCTATTCCACACTTTGAGCTTTTACTTTTGAAAACGCCGTTTTCCTCAATTAGCTCTTGTGCAAAGTCAAGACCGTGATAGCCCTTGTCCCAAACTGTATCCGCGTGAGCAACAAGCAAAGCTCTGTCCTGTCTTGTGCCCGGTACATATACAAAATTTTTGTGGTCACCATCAAAAACGGAAACAGCCCCGTTTAAAGCGCTAAACTCCTCCATTACCTCACGACTTGAGCCAATGGGAAATGAGCAAAACCTCTGTAATGTGTTTTTTGCTGTTTCTCTATTCATAAAAGCACCTGCCTTTCTTCTTGTTATATTATATCACGAAATGATATGGGTTTCAATGCTATTTTGTAATGATAGGTATTTTTATGCTCATAAAATATGAAAAAGCCGACACTGGGTCGGCTTTTTTGTTATTATTTGAGCATAAAGCTTGCAAATGGCTTGCAAGTGGAGTCCTTGCCGATGAATACCTGGAACTCACCCTTTTCAGCAACGAATTTAAGGTCGCGATTCCAATATTTAAGCATTTCCTCGGTGATTTCAAAGGAAACTGTCTTTTCCTCACCTACGTCAAGAGTTATCTTTTCAAAGCCCTTAAGCTCCTTTACAGGACGAACGCAAGAGCCCTTTACGTCTCTTATGTAAAGCTGAACTGCTTCCTTTGCCTTGTACTTACCTGTATTTTTAACCTTAACACTTGCAACAAGAGTGTCGCCTCTGTTCATTGTGTCACTACTTAAGGTAAAGTCGCTATACTCAAAGCTTGTGTATGATAAGCCATAGCCAAATGGGTAAAGTGGGCTATTTGGCACATCAAGATAGCAGGATGTAAAGCGCACAAATTTCTCGTCATCCTCCTCTGCCTTTGGTCTGCCTGTGGTGTAATGGTTATAATAAATCGGGCATTGACCAAGGTTGCGTGGGAAGGTCATTGTAATTTTACCTGATGGAACAGAGTCACCAAAGAGCAAGCTTGCACAAGCATTACCACCCTCGGTGCCCGGCATCCACATATTTAGTATTGCAGGGGCGGTCTTATCAAGTCCGGTAATAGACAAGGGTCTGCCTGTAAATAGTGCTACTGCAACATTTTTGTTAACCTCTAAAATTCTGTCAAGAAGCTTATACTGTATTTCAGGTATATCAATGCTTGTACGACAATTGCTCTCTCCTGAGTAGTCCTGATGCTCACCTAAGCAAAGAACAACACACTCACTTGCTTTTGCAAGCTCGCAAGCCTCGTCAAAGTAGGACTCGTCAACAGCATCATATTCAATAGGACAGCCTTGAGCAAATTTCACCTTGTCGCCTAAAAGATTCTTCAAGCCATCATATACGCTAATAGTTTCCTCAATTGTGCCACCGCATTTCCAACTGCCGTGAATAGCTCCTGTTGCTCCTAACGGGCCAATTACAGCCACGCTATCGACCTTTTTGCTAAATGGCAATACTCCGTCGTTCTTTAAAAGAACTGCACTTTCAATAGCACCCTTACGTGCAAGTGCGCGATGCTCCGGGGAAAGCTGAACTTTTTTTGCTTCCTCAACATTTACACTACGGTAGGGGTTATCTAAAATTCCAAGCTCTTCCTTTAAGTCAAGGATTCTTAATACTGCCTTGTCAACCTGCTCAATTGTTACCTTGCCCTCGTCAATTAGCTCCTTCAGATGCTCTACATAACAGCTTGACATCATTTCAATATCACAGCCTGCATCCATAGCAAGGAAGGCAGCTTCCTTTTTATTCTCGCAAACACCATGAGCAATCATTTCCTCGTATGCACCGTGGTCACTTATCACAATTCCGTCAAAGCCCCACTCATCACGTAAAATTTCCTTTACAAGATGCTTATTTCCTACACAGGGTACGCCATCTACAATGTTAAAGGCAGTCATTACCATTTTAACACCTGCGTCAACTGCGCTCTTGTATGCAGGTAAATAATATTCACGCAAGGTGCGCTCACTTATATCAACTGTGTTATAGTCACGTCCTGCCTCCGCTGCACCATATGCGGCAAAGTGCTTAACGCAAGCGGCAATATTGTACTTGCCCATATCTCCTTGATAGCCCTCAACAGTTGCCTTTGCTATTTCTCCGTTCAGGTATGGGTCCTCTCCGCTTGACTCCATAACACGTCCCCAACGAGGGTCACGTACAAGGTCAACCATTGGCGCAAAGGTTACGCACATTCCGTCAAGAGCAGCTTCCTTAGCTGCCATTTGCGCAAGCTGTTTTGCAAGCTCACGGTCAAAGGATGCAGCAACACCTAAGTTGATTGGATAAAGTGTGCGATGTCCGTGAATAACGTCCTGCATTATCATAAGAGGTATTTTGTACTTACTGTTTTTTAAATAGTTAGATTCAGCATCTATCATAGTTTCAGCTCCAACTAAGTTAAGGGATGTACCAACATCGTAAACCATACTCTTATCAAGCTTTACTGCGCTGTCAGGTCCTGTTATAATTTCAAACTTGCTTTCCTTTGTTGTCAAAAATGTAGCAGTTGTGATTTGCTGTAAATGATAAATCTTCTGCTCCAAAGTCATATTTGCTAAAATTTCTTTTGTTCTCTTGCTCATTTTTAATACCTCTTTTTTGGTTTAATTGATGTTATTATTTTATCATAATATAAATACAGTTGTCAAGCATTATAAGGGATTGAAGCACACTTATTTATTAGTGCCGAGGCAAAGAAAAAGCCATATAGATTTTACTCTATATAGCTTTTTGTTATTATAAATATTGTGTGCTTTTGGCGTTAACTTTTTTATTGTGCTGTATCTTCATTTGTTGAAGGTGCTCCTACAACATCGTTATATGAAACAAAGCAGTATTTTTCATTTGCATTCGGTGTGCCAACCTGCATATATGAGTATTCTGTTTCTTCGCCTTCTGTTACAGCTACATATGCGCCCATTGCAAGCTTTGCATCCTTATGTGTGCCGGTAAAGCCAACTATTTTAAGCTCAAATGCTGCAAACTCGTGATTTTTAATTTCAGCATCGATAACGCCCTCTGCCGTCGTGCCATCCTCACCGAATACATCCTTATCACCAAGTCTATCTTGCGATACTACAAATACACCGTATTTTAAGGTTTTGCCTGTTGCTTCTTCGTATTCTGCAATAGCTTTGCTATTCACAGTATAACCAACAGTAATTCCGCCATTGCCATTTTCATATGCTGAGTAGCCGAGGCAGGTGAAGAGTGGTGCAATTGTTTCAATAATTACTTTTTTTCCGCATCCCTCTCTTGTGCAAGAGTCTGTGAATGTGATAATATCAAGATAACTATTAAAATTCTCTTCTGTATTGCCACGCATTACATGATGTCCGTCAAAGCCGACTGTACAAATATTACAGTCATAAATCAGCATAAATATCTTCGAGGTATAATTGCCGCTTACGTAGTCAGCATAAGCACTTATGCCTGCCTGTGACAAGCGTGTTGAGCTTGAGCAACAATCCTTAATTCTTCCATAATCAGTGCCGGTGTAGTAGGTTGTAAATGAATCCTGCGGAACGCCTACCAACGCATCTGCGCCGAAGGTTTCAAAGGTTTCTGTAAGAACAAGCGTTCTCAAGGCTAAGCAATTATAGAACATACTTGTGCCAATTACAGGACCAAGCACAACAGCTTTTTTAAGACTTTTGTTCGCTGTGAATGCGTGTTGACCTATATTTACAACAGTAGATGGTATTACCACTGAGGTGATAGACATTCTTGGGAAAGCATATTCTCCAATAGTGGTTAAGCCCTCGGGAAGTTCAAGACTTGAAACCTTGGACA
>JAGATW010000047.1 GCA_017621085.1 Clostridia bacterium
AATCCATAGGCTATTATGTGTTTGCTTGTAATATGTGCGGTGATGAATATATACAAAATGAGCAGGGCTATGGAAGCCATGTATATGAAAAGACCGTAAAAGAGCCCTCCTGTACAGACAGTGGTTACACAAATTATAAGTGTAAGCTATGCCAAAATGAATATCAGGACGACTATTTGCCACCCCTTGGCCACGATTTTAACTTGAGCTGGGTTTATGCTACCTGTACAGAAATGGGCTATACAATTCACCAGTGTAAAAGATGCGATTATTACTATTGGGATGGCTACACCGAGCCAAAGGGACACCATATGTCCGAATGGGGCTATAACGAAAACGAACACTACAAGGTGTGCTTATTTTGCCATAATTATACCGAAAAGCACGAAAGACATTACGGACTAAATTGTGAGTGTGGCTATATACACCCCGTTGGCACACTTTGGTTTTTTGATGAGGGAGATAGCTACCTCTATTATCAATATCAAAAGCCGGAAAGTGGCTTATTAGATATTGTAATTCCCGCAACCTATAACGGCAAGCCTGTTCGCTTTAGCTTTGATTCAATAGATGACGGAGTAAGGTCCTTAACAGTTGAAAAGGGAGTTATATTAGAGGCAACCGGTAATTCTTTGCCCGGTTTTGACAATTTAGAGGAGCTATACTTTTATTGCGACGCCTATGAGGACAATGGCTACTCTTGGCTATTAGGAAGCTGTAAAAATCTTAAAAGGCTTGTTCTTCCACGTAATATGAAAATTGCTCGTGGATTGCACGAATGTAATATAGAGGAGCTTTATGTACCATCCACCTTAAGAAGCTTTTCAGGAGAAGGTACAAAAATAAAATCAATTTATTTTGAAGGCTCTTTAAGTGAGTTTGTTGAATTTGACGAAAGCGTCGAAGCCTTGCTTTCCTCAGCAGAGGAGCTTTACATAAACGGCAAGCTTGTAAAGGACCTTGTAATAACCGATGAAATTACAGTATTAAACAATAACAGCTTTAAGGGCTGTAAGTCTATAGAAAGCATAACCTTTGAAAACCAAAAACCAATTGAGATGGGTGAGAGTGTATTTGAGGGCTGTGTAAATCTAAAGAAGGTAACACTTTCTAAGGGAGTACAAATTCTTGGTGGCTTTGCCTTTAAGGGATGTACATCACTTAATAGCGTTGACTTTGCACAAGGTCTTACAAAAATCCGCTATGGAGCATTCAAGGATTGCTCAAGCTTGACTTATGCTGACTTACCGCAGGGCTTAGAGGAAATTGACTCACAAATCTTTTATGGCTGTGATAGCTTAAAATGGGTATATTTGCCGGACATAAAAACCGTTACAAGAATAATTAGCAGCTGGCAAACAAGCAATAACTATTCTATTCTTGATGAAAAATCAACTGCTGTTTTATTAATGCAGGACGACATAGAGTCAAGCGCCGAGGCTAATTTAATTTACACAAATGGCTATTTGCCATATGGTGGCTTTGAGTGTACAAGCACAATTTCAAAGGCACTTAGCTATTATTACAATGCATCAAATGAAGATTACTTTGAGGTAGGGGAGTTTGCATACGTAAAAAGTGGAAATAACGCACACGTGGTTAGGTATTTTGGAAATTCCGAAAACGTAATTGTTCCATCAAGCGTAGCCTATAAGGGTCAAAATTTAACCGTTACCGACGTTAATGACTATCTTTTAAAGGGTGTTAACGCAAAAGCCTTACATATTCCATCAACAGTTTATATTGTGGGTAATGTTATGGGCACGGATACACTAAAGAGCATAACAGTTGATAAGGATAGCGAGTATCTTACATCAATTGACGGAGTTTTGTACTCAAGCACAATGAAAACTCTAATTTACTACCCACCACAAAAGCAGGGTAGCGTCTTTGATGTGCCAAGCACAGTTACCACAATTCGCCCTTACGCATTTCCTTGTCCTGAATATTTATTGCAGGTAAATGTACCTGTGTCAAGTAGTATAAGTGATGAGTCCTTTATAACTCTAAGAAATATAGTTATAGTAACTAATGACCATACATCGGTTACTAACCAATATGGAATAATTGCTATTAGTGGGGATACATCAATGGCATATCAAAACGGATTTGGCTATATTTTAAATGATGGATACGCACAAATTGCCTTTTATCACGGAGATGCTAAGGAATTAAGCATTCCTGCCCAAATTACAGTAAATGGCACAAAATACAAGGTAAGCGGAATATTTAGTGGAGCATTTTACAAAAACAACACCCTTGAAAAAGTAGTGCTTGAAGATGGTATTCAAATAGTCGGCTCATATTCAGATAGCTGGGAATTGCCAAAGGGATATAGGTTTAACAGTGATACCATACAGGACCTAAGAGGATGGGATTTTGCAAATCACCACGCATTTTATGGCTGTGAAAACCTTAAGGAAATTATTTTACCAAATAGTGTAACTCATATATTTGGCTTGGCAAATAGCTGTCAAGGCTTAGAAAATGTGGTATTTGGAGAAAATCTTAAGTATATTCATACAGGAATTAAAGGAAGTCCGGCTATTAAAAAAATAACCTTCCCTAAATCAATTATAAAAATGGGAATATATACTCTTACCGACTGCGATAATATGGAAGAAATAACAATAGGCACTCTTGGTATGACAAAGCATAACGAAAATGCCACAATGACACTTGAAACCTATGCTATATGGTTGAAAAACCCGTTAAAGAAGGTTATTTTAGGCGACGAGGTTAAGACGCACAATTCGGTTGGTATTACAAGTGCGTTTGGTACAAGAGTAGAGGTTATGTATGTAGGCGCAGGCACTTCAGATTTAATACACGACGGATATGAGGAGCTTCATTTCTATGGCGATATTTATGAGTACATAAGTAAGCCAATAAGCATATGGGCAAAGCACCTTTATCTTAAGGGTGAGCTTTTTGGCGGTACTGCTTCCTTTGATAAAGAAATTATAGAGGGAATACAAAATCGATTTATCTATAATGAGGACATTACCCATATAATTCTAACAGAGGATGAAACGGAAATTTACGGCGGTCAATTTGAGTATTGTCCTAACTTAAAGGAGCTTACAATTAAGGGCGAAGGCATTATACTTAATAGCTTTGCATTTATGGGTGTAAATACTCTTACAATTGAGGGTAGCATTGCTCAAATTAAAGGACGTTGCTTTGAGAATGTTAACAAGGTAGTAGTTGATAGCGTTGCTAATTGGATGAGCATTGATTATGTAGGGGATGAAGACATTAGTATTATGGCAGACGGAGCAGATTTTTACTTAATCGGTAGTGATACTCCTTATTATGAAATTGTAATTCCTGAGTCAATAACTAAAATTAAGTCACTTACCTTTGCAGGGCTTGACTTTAGTAAATATTCTATAAAAATGCACGACAAAATAACGGAAATTGAAAACCGTGCATTTGTAAACCTATCAAGCTATTACGATACTGATGCATTAAGCGGACTTGACACAAACGGCTGGTATTGGGCGCACGAAAGCGACCCCGAAGCTTTATACGCCTACGAGGGCGAGGATTTACACCGTGATATGCTAAAGGAAAGAGACCGTTATTGGTTCAAGCTAAATTAAAAAGAAAAGCAAGTGCAAAAATACGCACTTGCTTTTTTATGTACATATAAACAAAGGGCTATGCTAACATTGTTAGCACAGCCCTTGTATTTTTAATTGAAATTCAAATTAATGAATTACTTTCTTGGGTTCTTAATAGCAGCCTGAGCAGCAGCAAGTCTTGCAATCGGAACTCTGAATGGTG
>JAGATW010000001.1 GCA_017621085.1 Clostridia bacterium
ATCAAGGATTAAACTAACAATAGTTGGTAAAATCATTATTCCAATAACAATGGAGGCTGAAAGAATACAATAACAGACACCTGTAGGTTAAATATAATATCTAACGAATGGAACAATAATAGTCATTCCGAAAAGACCAAAGATAACAGAAGGAATACCTGCAAGCAAATTTATCATTTGTCTTATCGGTGAAACAAGATTTTTAGGACAAAATTTATAAAGTGCAATAGATGTAAAAAGACCTATTCCTACACCGATAATTACCGAAAGAGCCGTAACATATAATGAGGCTACAATCATTGGGAAAATTCCATAGCTGGGATTATCGGCAATAGGAGCCCAATCGTTACCAAATAAAAACTCAGCAAATCCGGTCTTAGCTATAAATGGTATGCCACTTACAAAAAGAAAGATTGTAATTGTCGCAAGCGCAAGGATAGAAAAGACAGCACTGAAAAGGAACACTCCACGCATTAATTTTTCTCGTGCATTTATAAATCTATAAAGACCATTCATATTATTTTGTAACGCCTGCCCAAGTCTTAATAGCTGAGTCGCCTGCATCTACGTTGTAAATATTTTTAAGGTCCTCAAGGGAAATGTTATCAAAGGTGTTTTCTTTATTAACAATAACTGCAATTCCGTCCTTTGCAACCTCGTAGTATGTGCAATTATCAGCTTTTGACGGATTGAAGCCTTCAGAAATCATTCCAAAATCTGACACGCCATTTTTAGCATTGTTATAGCCTGTTCCACTTCCACCACCGGCAACAGTAATTTTAACACCACCTTGGAGGCTTTCAAATTTCGTAGCAAGCTTTTCCATAAGAGGAAGTAATGAGGTTGAACCGGAAATGTCAATTTTGCCTGTTAATCCCGGAACTATTGTATATGCTTTAGTATCGTCTTTAGTGGAAACATATCCGTTGTCGGTAATAATTGCTTGTGCATCTGAGCTTTGAAGGAATGCGTAGAATGCTTTATTTACCTCGTCATTAATGGTGCTTTCTTGATAAACAATATTTAGTGGCCTTGAAATCTTGTAAGAGCCATTTTTGATATTTTCAATTGTAGCTTCAACACCATCTACCTTAAGCATTTTAACATCGTTAGTAATGTATCCGAGGCTATCATAACCGATAGCGAGAGGGTTGCCCTTTACCTCCACAAGAACAGAGGCTGTATTTGAAGCAACGATAACTCCTGAAACATCGGTTTTACCCTTAAGACCAATGATTTCCATAAATGCAGATTTAGTTCCGCTTCCGTCCTCACGGGTAACAACGCTAATGTTCTTGTTCTCGTCGAATCTTGAGCCACCGCAAGAGGTGAGTGCTCCTAAGGAGCAGATGATAATTGTGAATGTGAGTATAAGTGCAAAAATTTTTTTCATTTCCAAAATCTCCTTTTTTCATATTTTGCACCCTTATTGTATCTCAATATAAATATTTCAGCAATCATATTTTTGTTTGGCAAATGTAAGGTTTATGTAAGGTGATTAAAACTGAAACAACGGTTGTTAAATATAATTGACAATATTCAAAATGATGTGTTTATCCTTGATTTATAAGACTTTTTGATGCTTTAATGAAGAGCACAAAAAATCGTTTCTATTCTAAATTAACAATAAAAAAGTTGGACACATCATTTTGGGTTAGTCCCTGATGATGTGTCCGTTTTTTTGTTAAATTCAAATTTGAATGTGAGGCTTTCATAATTATGTCAGCACCTTTGCTCTTTATAGAGTGTGCGCCAACGATAAAATGTGCGTATTATCATATACGTACAATATATATTATATACCAAATATGTAACAGCAGCATAATTTCCGTTGATAAATACGATTTGCACCCAAAGCGCGAATTGGCAAAGCCCACTAATGATATTTAAAAATGGCGCTTCCACATAGGCTACAATGGTTAGTATGTTCGTGGCAAAGCCCAAAACCATAGTTAAACCGTCAATCGCTGTTGCTGTGCCTCCTATTTTTGAGAGAACAAAGGACGTCGCAGCCCACGCTACGCACAAAACCAAGGCAAGCAACACGCGCCCACGCGCACTAAACCGACGAAACACGGTGGCTTTTCCATAAGCGTTATTTTTCCAACGAAAATACGATATTAACATTATCACAATGCCAAAAACGGTGGAGGCGACAGTTCCGTCCACTCCTTCCATCAAGTAGCCGATAATGTAAATACAACTATTGATTGATCCAAGAATGAACCCGATACGATTTGCCCGAGAATTGAATAGCATAATAAGTAGCGAGAAAAACAATGGTAATACTTTGATAAACATTTGTTTAAAAACGATAGCGCAAATAAGTATGATTATCCCCGTCACTGCCATAGGTAGGTATTCAAATAAAATTGCTTTTTTCTTGTTGCTCATTTTCATATTCGTTTTACTTCCAATTCCACTTTTTCAAGACTTACCGGCATTTTCGTCAATACATGTATTATGTTGTAGCCTATTTTGGTTTCCATGCCCGTCAAATCCGCCTCGAGCAGAGTACAGCTCTTGCTGTAATCTTCTCCATGAGTAAGACGTACGCTTACTGGATGTCCCGAAATAGGTGGGACCTTTTCCGCAGTCACTTGCATATCACGGTGAGGTTGTGACAAGAAAGACAATTTTTGCCCGTTAAAGTACACTTCGGGAATTTGTGAAAGCTCTTCAAACAACAATTTTAAAGTTGCCCTTTTTGCTTTCTTTAC
>JAGATW010000048.1 GCA_017621085.1 Clostridia bacterium
CGTTGAGCTTGTAAAGCAACCAAAGGCTATGCCAAAGCTTCCAGTTGCAAGAATTATGTGGAAGCTTAAGCCAGACCACGCAACAGGCGCTGCTGCTTGGATTTATGCAGGTGGTGCACACCATACAGTAGTTTCAACCGCACTTGATGTCGAGGATGTTCGTTTGTTTGCAAAGCTAACAGATACAGAGCTTGTAGTAATTGACGAAAATACTGACCTTGCAAAGCTTCAAAGCGAGCTTGATATGCTTGATTTGGTAGCAAAGTTAAAGTAATACGTAAAATTTGTTTAACACAAAAATCGCAGCAATTACTTATTAATATATAATGTAGCAAATTTTTAGCAAAAAAATTTACTAAAGGGCTCTCATCCGAGAGCCTTTTTTAATGAATAATAATGAATAATTATAAAATAATATTCACAAAATATTCACTGCTAATGTGATAAATTGCCAAAAAAACGCAAAGGCAAGAAAGCTTTATTATATATTTATCAAAAAAATAAAAAATATCTAAAAAAGTACTTGACAAACGGTGAATAAAGATATATAATACAATTCGTAAAAAATGAATAATATTTCATTGGAGGAAATTTAAAATGGATAAGTCAAATATCAAAAAAGTAGTTCTTGCATATTCAGGTGGTCTTGACACCTCAATAATTATTCCATGGTTAAAGGAAAATTATAATAACTGTGAGGTTATCGCTGTTAGTGGTAACGTAGGTCAGGCTGACGAGCTTGAGGGCCTTGAGGAAAAGGCAATTAAAACAGGCGCATCTAAGTGCTACATTGAGGACTTAACAGAGGAGTTTGTTGATGATTATGTAATTCCAACAGTTAAGGCTGGCGCTTTATATGAGGAATATATGCTTGGTACATCCTTTGCACGTCCTGTAATCGCAAAGAGAATTGCTGAAATCGCACTAAAAGAGGGTGCTGATGCAATTTGTCACGGTTGCACAGGTAAGGGTAATGACCAGGTTCGTTTTGAGCTTACAATTAAGGCTTTTGCACCTGATATGAAAATTATCGCTCCTTGGAGAGAGTGGAGCATTAAATCCCGTGAGGAAGAAATTGAGTACGCTGAGGCACACAACGTTCCTCTTAAGATAAATCGTGAAACAAACTACTCAAAGGATAAGAACCTATGGCACCTAAGCCACGAGGGACTTGACCTTGAGGATGCTGGCAATGAGCCACTTTACGACAAGGAAGGCTTCCTTGAAATGGGCGTTTCCCCAATCAAGGCTCCGGATGTACCTACATATGTTGAGCTTGACTTTGTTCAAGGTATTCCAACAGCAATCAATGGCGAAAAGATGAACGCTAAGAACATTATCTTAAAGCTTAACGAGCTTGGCGGTGCTAACGGTATTGGCTTACTTGACATTGTTGAAAACCGTCTTGTAGGTATGAAGTGCCGTGGCGTATATGAAACTCCCGGTGGAGCAATTCTTTACGCAGCACACAACTATCTTGAAACAATTTGTCTTGACAAAATGACAATGCACGAAAAGCAAAAGCTCTCAATAACCTTTGCTGAGCTTGTATATAATGGTCAATGGTTTACACCACTTCGTGAGGCGTTGTCTGCATTTGTTGACAAGACACAGGAAAATGTTACAGGTAAGGTAAGACTTAAGCTTTACAAGGGTAACATCATTAAGGCTGGCGTATGGAGTGACTACTCACTTTACTCTGAGGAAATTGCTACATTCGGCGAGGATAATGTATATAATCAGGCTGACTCTGCCGGATTTATTAACCTCTTTGGCTTACCAATTAAGGTTCAAGCGCAGGTTAACGCAAAGAACAAAAAATAATATTAGCTATATGCGGTGGGGAATTTTTTCCACCGCACATAGTGTTTAGAAAGGGACTTAAGTTATGGATAAAATGTGGGCAGGAAGATTTGAAAAGGCACTTGATAAGCAAGCTGACGATTTCAATTCCTCAATTCACTTCGATTGTAAAATGTATAAGCAGGACATTCGTGGCTCTCTTGAGCACGCACTTATGCTATGCTCCTGTGGAATATTAAATCAAACCGAATATGAAAAAATCACCGAGGGTCTTAATTCTATTTTAGATGATTTGACAAGTGGTAAGCTCACATTTGATATGGATGCTGAGGACATACATATGTTTGTTGAGGCAGAGCTGACAAAGCGCATAGGTGACTATGGTAAAAAGCTCCACACAGCAAGAAGCAGAAACGACCAGGTTGCCCTTGACCTTCGCCTTTATATGCGTGACGAGGTAAACAAAATAATAGAGCTTTTAAATGAGCTTATTTATACAGTTAAGAAAAAGGCAAAGGAAAATCAAGATGCTATAATGCCGGGCTACACACATTTACAAAGAGCACAGCCAATAACCTTTGCACATCACCTGCTTGCTTATTGTATGATGCTTTTGCGTGACGTTACAAGACTTAAGGACGCACTTTCCCGTATGAACTACTCCCCTCTTGGCTCTTGCGCACTTGCAGGCACAACATATCCAACAAACAGAGATATGGTAGCCTCAGGCTTAGGCTTTGATGGTGTTTGTATGAACTCAATAGATGGTGTTTCCGACAGAGACTACTGCATTGAGCTTGAAAGTGCATTTGCAACAATTATGATGCACCTATCTCGCTTCAGTGAGGAAATTATACTTTGGTCAAGCTGGGAATTTAAGTTTGTAGAGCTTGATGACTCATATACAACAGGCTCATCAATAATGCCACAAAAGAAAAATCCTGATATGGCAGAGCTTGTAAGAGGTAAAACAGGCAGAGTATATGGTGATTTAATGGCGACCCTTACAATGCTTAAGGGTATTCCACTTGCATATAACAAGGATATGCAGGAGGACAAGGAAGCAATCTTTGACGCAACAGAAACAGTAATTAAGTGCTTACAGGTGTTTATTCCGATGGTTAAAACAATGACACCTATTAAGGAAAATATGTACAAGGCAGCAGGCAAGGGCTTTATAAATGCAACCGACTTAGCTGACTACCTTACCAAAAAGGGTATGCCATTTAGAAGCGCATACAAAATTGTTGGTACAATAGTTGCTGAGTGCATTAAAAAGGATATAACCCTTGACCAAATGGACTTAGACTCATACAAGGCGCACTCCGACCTCTTTGAAAATGACTTGTATGATGAAATTTCGCTTGAAAGCTGTGTAGCAAAGAGAATTTCTAAGGGCTCAACAGGCTATGATTCTGTTAAAGAGCAAATTGCATATGTAGAGGAGCTTTTAAAATGAAAAAAATCTTTATAGATGGTAAGGCTGGTACAACGGGCTTACGTATAGAGGAAAGACTATCTCAAAGAAACGACATTGAAATAGTAACAATCTCTGAGGAGTTAAGAAAAGACCCGGTTGCCAAAAAGGAAATACTGAACTCTGTCGATGTAGCCTTTTTGTGCTTGCCCGACCAGGCAGCAATTGAGTCAGTTAGCTTAATTGATAATCCAAATGTAGTTGTTATTGATACATCAACAGCACATAGAACAAATCCATCTTGGGCATACGGATTTCCGGAGCTTGACAGAAGCTTTGAAGAAAAAATCAAGAAAAGCAAAAGAATTGCAGTTCCCGGCTGTCACGCAAGTGGCTTTATTGCCCTTGTTTACCCACTAATTAAAAATGGTATAATCGCAAAGTCAGCTCTTTTAACTGCCCACTCCCTAACAGGCTACAGTGGTGGTGGCAAGAAAATGATTGCCGAGTATGAAAGTGATGAATTAGATATGCTTTTGCAAGGACCAAGACAGTATGCCTTAGGTCAAAAGCATAAGCACATACCTGAAATGACCAAAATTACAGGGCTTGAAAACGCTCCTGTATTCTGCCCAATAGTTGGCACCTTCTATTCTGGTATGGAGGTTACCGTACCACTATTCAAGAGTCAGCTTTTAAAGGGAGGCACCACGGAAATTAAGGAAATATACAAGAATACATATAACACTGAAATCGTTAAATATGTTGAAAACGACGATGAGGAAGGCTTTTTGTCCGCTGTTAAGCTTGAGGGCAAGGATTCAATGCAAATTGAGGTGTATGGCAACGAGGACAGAATTTTATTAGTTGCAAGATACGATAATTTAGGAAAAGGGGCATCAGGTGCCGCTGTTGAGTGCCTAAACATAGTTTTAGGCGAGGAAAAAACTAAAACCCTTGAAATCTAAGGAGAGAAAAATGAAAATAATAGAAGGTGGCGTATGCGCAGCACAAGGCTTTTCTGCCTCTGGTATACATTGTGGCATTCGCAAAAACAAAGGAAAAAAGGATTTAGCTTTAATATATTCTGATACACAGGCTACCTGTGCATCTGTATATACAACAAATAAGGTTAAGGGCGCGCCCTTAACGGTTACAAAAAAGAATATAGAAAATGGCTATGCAAGAGCAGTTATTTGTAATAGCGGAAACGCTAATACCTGTAATGCCAATGGCATTGAAATTGCTGAAAAGACTTGTGCGCTTTTAGGCAAGGCTCTTAATATAGACCCCGGCGACGTAGTTGTTGCATCAACAGGTGTTATCGGTCAGCCTCTTGACATAACTCCAATTGAAAAGGGTATTCCTTCTTTAGTTTCCTCTCTTGGTAACAATAGTGAGGATGCTGCCGAGGGTATTATGACAACCGATACACGCCTTAAGCAAATTGCAGTCAGCTTTATGGTAGATGGCAAGGAATGTAAAATAGGTGGTATTGCTAAGGGCTCCGGTATGATTCATCCTAATATGGCAACAATGCTTGTTTTCATCACAACCGACTGTAATATTTCAAGTGAAATGCTAAATTTAGCCCTTTCAAGCGACGTACAGAACACCTTTAATATGGTTAGCGTAGATGGTGATACATCAACTAACGATATGGTAACAATCCTTGCAAATGGTAAGGCACAAAACAAGCAAATTTGCACACAGGGTGAAGCATTTAATGAGTTTATGAAGGCTCTTAACACAGTAACAGTATATCTTTGCCAAAAGATAGCAGGAGATGGCGAGGGTGCTACAAAGCTTCTTGAATGTAAGGTAAGTGGCGCATATGATGAAAAGAATGCAAAGATAATTGCAAAAAGCATTATTTGTTCTTCCCTTGTAAAGGCTGCAATGTTTGGCTCTGATGCTAACTGGGGTCGTGTGCTTTGCGCAATTGGATATAGTGGCGCAACAGTTGATGTAAATCGTGTAGATGTTTCCTTTAAGTCAAATAAGGGCGAAATTATCGTTTGCCAAAATGGTGCAGGCGTTGAATTTTCCGAAGAAAAGGCAAAGGAAATCCTTTTACAGGACGAAATTACAATAGATGTTAAATTGGGCGACGGAAACGCAAGCGCAACAGCTTGGGGCTGTGACCTAACCTACGATTATGTAAAGATTAACGGAGATTACAGAACATAATGGACTTACAAATTTCAAATGCTCAAAGAGCTGAAATATTAACACAGGCTCTTCCTTATATCAAGGAATATTACGGAAAAACAATCGTAATTAAATATGGTGGAAACGCAATGATAAATGAACAGCTCAAGGAGCAGGTAATGGAGGACATAGTTCTTCTTCATTTAATCGGCGTAAACGTTGTTCTTGTTCATGGTGGTGGACCTGAAATAACTGACACACTTAAGAAAATTGGCAAGGAATCCAAGTTTGTTGGTGGACTTCGCGTAACTGACAAGGAAACTATTGACGTTGTTCAAATGGTTCTTGCCGGTAAAATTAATAAAACTCTTGTAAATAAGCTTGAAATTAATGGTGGCCGTGCTATCGGTATTTCCGGTCTTGACGGACATATGATAAGAGCAGAAATGAAAAATGAGGAGCTTGGCTACGTTGGTAAAATTACCGAGGTAGATATAACTCCAATTACCGACCTTATTGAAAAGGGCTATATTCCGGTTGTTTCCACAATTGGCTGTGACGATTTAGGAAATGTATATAACATTAATGCAGATACAGCCTCTGCCTTTATAGCTGGTCAGATGAGAGCTGAAAGACTTATTACAATGACAGATATTGAGGGCATTTTGAGAGATAAGGACGACCCACATTCCTTAATTCAAGAAATTGATATTAAGGGCTGCCGTGAGCTTTTTGAAACAGGAGTAATCGGTGGTGGGATGATACCAAAGGTTGAATGCTGTATTGACGCAATCCGTAAGGGCGTTAAAAGGGTAACAATTCTTGATGGTCGTGTGCCACATGCATTGCTAATTGAAACTCTCACAAACGAGGGTGCCGGAACAATGGTTGTAGAGGACTTGAATAAATGAGTATTAAAGAGCTTGATAAAAAATATATAGCCAATACATACGCAAGATTTGATTTACAAATAACCCACGGAAATGGCTCACTTGTGTATGATGAAAATGGCAAGGAGTATATAGATTTATCCTCAGGAATAGCAGTGAATACCTTCGGAATGGCTGACTCAGTGTTTATAAAAGCAGTTACAGAGCAGTTAAATAAATGTCAGCATACATCAAATTTGTACTATTCAGAGCCTTGCGTAAAATTAGCCGAGCTTCTATGTCAAAGAACAGGCGCTAAAAAGGTTTTCTTTGGTAATTCAGGTGCTGAGGCAAATGAGTGCGCAATTAAAGTCGCAAGACTATGGGCAAGTGAAAATAAGGGTGAGGATTATTATAATATTATCACCCTTAAAAACAGCTTCCACGGAAGAACAATTACCACATTAGCAGCCACAGGGCAGGACGTTTTCCATAAATACTTCTGTCCGCTAACAGAGGGCTTTTTGTATGCAGAGGCAAATAATCTTGATAGCGTGGAAGCACTTTTAAAGGAAAATAAATGCGCTGCTGTTATGATGGAGCTTGTACAGGGCGAGGGTGGAGTTATGCCACTTTCAAAGGATTTTGTTGAAGGTGTTGTTACACTTTGCCAAAAATATAACACTCTTTTAGTAATTGATGAGGTACAAACAGGAAACGGACGTACAGGCACACTTTACGCATACCAGTCCTATGGCATCGCACCGGACGTTGTATCCACAGCTAAGGGCTTAGGTGGTGGCTTGCCGATTGGCGCTTGCATGATGTTTGATAAGTGCGAAAATGTACTGAGTGCAGGACTTCACGGCTCAACCTTTGGTGGCAACCCAATTGCTTGTGCCGCTGGTGTTAGCATAATTGAAAGAATTGATAATGACCTGCTTTCTTCTGTTCAAGAAAAATCAAAATACGTTTTTGACACCTTAAATGGTTGCGTTGGCATAAAGAGTGTGACTGGAATGGGACTAATGATAGGAATAGAAACAGAGGCGGATGCGTCTTTAGTTATTTCTAAGTGTATGGAAAGGGGAATTTTACCAATTAAAGCAAAAAATAAGGTAAGGTTACTTCCACCACTCAACATACCATTTGACCTATTAAAGAAAGCTATCGAGATTATAAAAGAGGTTGCAAAGGAGTGCGCACAATGAATTTAAAGGGAAGAGATTTTTTAAAGCTTCTTGATTTTTCATCAGATGAAATTGCTTATCTTATAGATTTAGCAGCTGAGCTTAAGGCTAAAAAGAAAAACGGTGTTCCACACAACACACTTTGTGGCAAGAACATTGCATTAATTTTTGAAAAGACAAGCACACGTACACGTTGTAGCTTTGAGGTTGCTGCATATGATTTAGGTATGCACGCAACATACTTAGACCCAAAGGCATCACAAATTGGTAAAAAGGAAAGCATTGCAGATACAGCAAGAGTTCTTTCCTCAATCTACGATGGTATTGAATATAGAGGCTACGGACAGGAAATTGTTGAGGAGCTTGCAAAATATTCAAAGGTACCTGTATGGAATGGTTTAACAAACGAATTTCATCCAACACAAATTTTAGCTGACTTTTTAACAATTAAGGAGCGCTTTGGCAAGCTAAAGGGAATTAAGCTTGTATATATGGGTGATGCAAGATACAATATGGGTAATTCCTTAATGGTAGGCTGTGCAAAAATGGGACTTGATTTTGTTGCTTGTGCACCTAAAAAGTATTTCCCGGAACAAGCTTTGATTGAAAAGTGTAAAGAAATAGCAAAGGAAACAGGCGCTACTCTTTCCTTTGAGGAAAATCCGGACGTTGCCGTAAAGGGCGCAAACGTAATCTATACAGACGTTTGGGTGTCAATGGGTGAACCAACAGAGGTATGGCAGGAGAGAATAAACGACCTTTCCCCGTATCAAGTAAATAAAGAGCTTATGTCAAAGGCAGACAAAAACGCAGTATTTATGCATTGCTTGCCGGCATTCCACGATATGAACACAGACGTAGGTCGTGAAATGGGCGAAAAATTTGGCAGAAAAGATATGGAAGTAACCGACGAGGTATTTGAGTCTGAGCAGTCTATCGTATTCCAAGAGGCGGAGAACAGGATGCACACAATCAAAGCAGTAATGCTTTCGACTTTATAGGCTTTATAATTCCGTCGTTGCTACTCAAGAAAGACCTCGACTATCACAAGATAGTCATCGCCCTCACTTTCCGTTGCACCTAAGACTATTTTGCCTAATAAAGTCGAAAGGTCGCGCAAGAAATGGTGCGAAGACTATCATAATAAGATAGCCATCTCTACAAGCTGTGGTGCGCCTTGAATTTTTTCGCTTCTGAAGGCGAAAATTGTAAAATAAATGTCATTAATAGCCTTCTCCAGTGGGAGAAAGGTGGCACGCGTAAGCGTGACGGATGAGGTGTTTTTAACTAACTTACTCATCCGCCGCTAATGTGACCACCCTCTTTCAGTAAGGGAGGGCTTATTTTTGTGTAAATCCCTTAGTCTTTTCAACCCCCTTTTCTTTAGCCAAAACGTACCCATTCGAACGGGTACGTTTTGGCTAATTAAATTATTAGTCTAATAATTCATATTGCAAAAAGATTATTGATATGGTATAATGAAATAAAAGGGGGTATGAATATGAAAACTAAGTTAATAAGAAGCTTACCATATGTGATTAGTATAGCATTAACTACTATTTTTGGATTTATATTTTCGTCAAAAATAGTCCTTGGCTATTCGTCTATAACACCAATGTTTGTATCTGTTATTATGATAATTCAAGCATTTGTTATTAAGTACAGTACATCCTCTACTAATTTTTCAAATGGGAACCTAAGTAATGAAGAAGTAAGTACCCTTGTAAAAACCATTTCCATAGCTACAATTTATCTAATACCATTAAACTTTCCTTTAGTAATCTTTTTCGGAGTTCAAGCTAAAATAATTGTTTCCTTACTTGTACTATTTAGCTCATATGCAATTGGCTTAGTTGCTTTTAGACTAAAGTATAGCATAAAAATAAAAGCAAGACTCTCAAAGGAAAATGCAGATTTGCAAGAGCAACTGAAAAAAGAGGAAATGGGTCAAATATAGCTTGATTAAATCAAGAAGTGTTAACTTACAAACAACGACAGTAAGTAACATAGTCGAAATTTGATGAAAATTTGTATATAAACTGCTATTTTTGCTGAAATTTTCATAAAAACAAAAATATACAAATATGAACAGATGAACATATATACCAAATAACAAAAAGGCTTAGAGCAAATCTAAGCCTTTTTCTGTTATTTTTGACAATTTTTAATTTGTGCAATTCTATGGTCAATTGAAATTAAAGCTTTTTACCCTTTATAGCTTCCCAATAAGCTTTTGCAGCTTGCTCCGTTTTGTTGTTTCCAAATTCATAATACTTTGCATTTTTAATATCGTCCGGTAAATATTGCTGTTCAACATAATCGTTAGGGTAAGCATGTGGGTATTTATAACCTTTAAATAAGGGAGCTACCAAATGAATAGGAGTTTCGTGTCCCTTTCCATTTTTTATGTCCTCGCTTGCTCTTGCAATTGCCTCATATGCTGTGTTTGATTTAGGTGCAGTTGCAAGCATAATTGCGCAGTTAGCAAGTGGTATTCTTGCCTCCGGTAAGCCAAGCTCCTTTGCACTTTGACAAAGAGCATATGTGATTTGACCTGCTTGTGGGTAAGCAAGACCTATGTCCTCACTTGCAATTACCTGTAATCTCCTGCAAGCTGAAAGTATATCTCCACCCTCAAGTAATCTTGCAAGATAGAAAACCGCAGCATCCGGGTCAGAGCCACGAATTGATTTTTGTAAGCCGGATAGTAAATTGTGGTGTACGTCACTATCTTTGTCAAACATTCCTGCAGAAATTGAAGGAATAAACTCTCTTGCAACGCTTTCGGTAATTTCGTCATCACTTGCAAAGTAAGCGCCCTCAAAAAGAGTTAATGCGTGGCGCACATCTCCGCCTGCACAACCGGCTAAAAATTCCAAAGCTTCATCACTTGCAGTTTTTAAAAGAGAGCTTTCACGATTTAATTCATCTAAAGCTCTTTTTAGCACAGGTACTATTTCTTTAGCTTCAACGTGCTTAAATTCAAAAACGGAGCAACGTGAAATCAAAGCGTCATAAATACAAAAATAAGGATTTTCAGTTGTAGAAGCAATTAGAGTTACACGTCCGTCCTCAATGAATTCAAGTAAGGATTGCTGTTGTTTTCTGTTAAAATATTGAATTTCATCAAGATACAAAAGAATACCCTTTGATGAAAAAACAGAATCAGAGCTTGCAATTACCTCTTTAATGTCGGAAAGAGTTGCAGTTGTTGCATTAAGCTTATAAAGCTCCATTTGAGAATTTTTTGCAATAATGTTAGCAACGGTAGTCTTTCCGGTACCCGGAGGACCAAAAAAAATCATATTTGAAATTCTGCCGGAGCTAAGCATTCTCGTAATAACTCCACGGGCAGAAACAAGATGTGCTTGACCGGCTACCTGACTAAAGGAAGTAGGACGCATAATATCTGCAATAGGCTTGTTGTTCATATTTACCTCATTAAAATCTCATATGCAATTATTTTATCATATAAATATTAAAAAATCAATATACTAAAAGCAAGTAGATTATAAGGAGAAAATATGAATAACGAAAAGAATATAACTTTAAAGGAATGTATTCAGGTCTTGTCACTGTTTTTTATTTTATCAATAATATCAGTTCTGTTATTTTACACAAGCTTTGATAAGGGAGTTGAAAGCTTTTGGCAAGACAAGGAGGAGTATTTAGACGTTTTTGAAAATGAAACCTTTAATGATATAATTGACCTTGATAAGGTGGAAATTGCGGAGGACGTGTCCAAGTTTAACAAAAAAGACCTTGTGGAAAAATATATAAATTCAGGTGGAGAAACACAGGTCTTTACCGAACTGTTTGAAAAAAAGCTAAATGGATAGGCTTGGTGAAAAAATAGGCATTATAGCAATGCTTATAACCACCTTTTCATTAGGCTCATCTCCACATCCATTTGTACTGATACTCTGCTACTTAATACACGAGCTTGGACATATTACTATGGCAAAATTTGTTAAGGCACAAATGAAAAGCTTCAAGGTGGGCACACTACATTTAAGCATATCCTATGATTGCTCAAATCTTTCATATGGCAGAGAATTACTTGTTTTACTCGGTGGAATTTTATTTAATTTAATATCAGCCTTTTTTGTATCATTTTTAGGATTTGGTGGGGAGACGTGTGAGTTTTTTGTGGTTGGAAGCATCTCACTTGCCATAATGAATTTATACCCAATATCAATTCTTGATGGTGGTGGGATTTTAAAAACGCTTGCATCGATGATTTGGTCAAGGGACGTGGCTGAAAAGCTAAGTAAAATCACATCATTCATTTGTGCAATCTTAATGTGGATAATCGCTGTATATTTTCAAATAGTATTCGTGGCAAATTTTTCACTATTTTTAATTTCCGTTGTTTTGTTAGTGGAATTATGCTTTACATATCTATAAAAAACATACACGTGTCGCGCCCTTTTAAAAAAATAAAACTTTTTTTCTCATAACTATTGCACAAACCCGTATAATCTGTTATAATGCAAATGATTTATCGTAAAACGATAAAAGACAAGGCATTTTGTCGTGATAGGTCAATCTAGGAAAGAACGGGGAAAGAAATGAACGAAAAAAAGATCATTGAGCTAAAGAATGTAGCTAAGTCCTATGATGGAGAAATGGTACTTGACCACATTAGCTTAGACGTTCACGAAAAGGAATTTGTAACCTTTTTAGGTCCGTCCGGCTGTGGAAAAACAACAACTCTTCGTATTATAGCTGGCTTTGTTACTCCGGATACAGGAGACGTGGTATTTGACGGTACAAGGATTAACGATATACCTGCATATAAACGCCATGTAAACACCGTATTTCAAAAATATGCATTGTTTCCGCATCTAAATGTTTATGAAAACATTGCTTTTGCTCTTCGATTGAACAAAATATCAGAAGAAGAAATATTTGAACGTGTAGAAGAAATGCTCGCAATGGTAAACCTAAAGGGCTTTGAAAAGAGAGATGTAAACCTGTTATCAGGTGGTCAGCAACAGCGTGTTGCAATTGCAAGAGCGTTAATTAACAAGCCAAAGGTTCTTTTACTTGATGAGCCGCTTGGCGCTCTTGACCTAAAGCTCCGTAAGGATATGCAGAACGAGCTTAAAAATATACAAAGAAAAACAGGCATTACCTTTATTTACGTTACCCACGACCAAGAGGAAGCACTTAGTATGTCCGACACAGTCGTTGTAATGGCAGATGGTAAAATTCAGCAAATCGGTACGCCAACTGACATTTATAATGAGCCGCAAAACGCATTTGTAGCTGACTTCATTGGTGAGAGTAATATAATTGATGGTATTATGCTTGATGACTATAAGGTTAAATTTTCAGGACACGAATTTGAATGTCTTGATAAAGGCTTTGACAAAAATGAAAGAGTTGACGTAGTAGTAAGACCGGAGGATGTGGACGTAACAAAGCCGGGTCAAGGTATGCTTGACGGTGTTGTTACCTCAGTTACCTTCAAGGGCGTACACTACGAAATCATTGTCAATATTAACAACTTTAAGTGGATGATTCAATCAACCGACTATGTTGAGCCTAACCAAAATATAGGTATTTACATAGAGCCGGACGCAATTCATATTATGAAAAGGTCAGAGTATTCCGGCAAGTTTGGTGACTATTCCTCATTTAGTGATGAGTTGGACAAGCTATCTGATGTAAACGAGGAGGAAGAGTAAAGTAAATGACCAAAAAGAGCTTAATGCAAAAGGCAGCTGCAGCCCCACATATGGTGTGGTCTGTGCTATTCATTATAGCACCACTTATTTTTGTTGTTTATTATGCTTTTACCGATAAAGAGGGTAACCCTACCCTTGGCAACATTACAGAGCTTGCACAGGCAAGCTACTTAGAGGTTTTTCTAAGAAGCGTTTGCTTTGCATTTTTAGCAACTGTAATTTGTCTGATTATCGCCTATCCAATAGCCTACTTTATGTCAAAGGCAAAGCCTAAGACACAAAAAATCCTTATAATGTTAGTTATGCTACCTCAATGGCTTAACTTCCTCATTCGTACCTATTCTTGGATGGCACTGCTTGAGGACACAGGCATTATAAATACGATTTTAGGCAATTTAAACCTAGGCCCATTCCATATGATAAACACATCGGGAGCTGTTATTTTAGGTATGGTATATAACTACCTACCATATATGATAATTCCGTTACATTCAGTAATCAGCAAAATTGATACAAGAGTTTTAGAGGCAGCCTCTGACCTTGGCTGTAGCCCAATAAGAGTTCTTGTAAAAGTAGTAATTCCACTTAGCGTATCTGGTATTGTATCAGGTGTTACAATGGTATTTGTGCCATCAATTAGTACCTTCTACATATCACAAAAGCTTGGTGGTGGTAACTTTGACCTAATTGGTGACACCATTGAAAGACAATTCCAAACAGCCTATAACTATAACCTGGGCGCTGCTATGTCCTTTGTCCTGATGCTCATAATTGTCATTAGTATGGCAGTAATGAATAAGTATTCGGGTGAGGATGACGGAGGTGTTATCGTATGAAAAAGAAGATATTTGGTAACATCTATACCGTATTAATTTTCTTGTTTTTGTATATGCCAATAGCTGTGCTAATTTTGTATTCCTTCAATGGATTAAATAGCACAAGCGAGTTTCAGGGCTTTTCACTTAAATGGTACAGAGAGCTGTTTAGTGACTCTGCAACCTTAAATGCCCTTAAAAACACCCTTATTCTTGCGATTTTGTCAGCTATTTTTTCTACCATTATTGGAACAATGGCATCCTATGGAATAAACAAAATGCAAAATAAGCATATCAAAAGTGCAACTATGTCAATAACCAAAATCCCTATGGTAAATCCGGACATTGTCGTTGGTATTTCAATGATGCTTTTGTTCGTATTTGTTGGTGGAATAATAGGCGCTAAATCCAATCTTGGCTTTGGCACTGTGCTAATAGCACATATAACCTTTAATTTGCCTTATGTAATCTTGTCCGTGCTTCCAAAGTTTAAGCAAATGGACAAGTCCTTACCTGAGGCGGCACAGGACTTAGGATGCACACCAATTCAGTCCTTTTTAAAGGTTGAGTTGCCGGCAATATTACCGGGCGTAATTTCCGGATTGATAATGGCATTTACGCTATCTCTTGATGATTTTGTAATAAGCTATTTTACAATTGGCAGTGGCTTTGAAACACTTCCAATAAGAATTTATTCAATGACAAAAAAGCGCGTAACTCCTGATATGTACGCACTTTCAACCCTTATATTTGTATCAATTCTAATCCTTTTGTTAGTATCTAATCTCACCTCTGACAAGAACAGAGAAAAGATGTCTAAAAAAGCAAAGAAAATTACCAAAATTGTAGTTGGTGTAATCTTTGCAATAATTGTAATTATTACAGCCGTTGTTCTAATAGTTACCGCATCAACAGAAACGCTTACCTTAAATGTTTATAACTGGGGTGAATATATATCTGATGGTAGCGAGGACACTCTTGATACAAACAAGGCCTTCACAGAATATTATGAAGACTGGTATTATAAGGAATATGGCAAAAAAATCAAGGTGCAGCTAAATTATACCACCTATGCAAGCAATGAGGATATGTATGCAAAGCTAAAGAGCGGAGCAACCGGCTATGATATAGTAATACCGTCTGACTATATGATAGAAAGGCTTAAAAAGGAAGGACTAATTCAGCCACTTAACCTTGACAAAATTCCAAATTACGAGAACATAATGGAGGAGTTTAGAAACCCATTCTACGATAATGGAGAGGAAAAATATACAGCAATGTACACCTATGGTGTAATCGGTATTGTTTATAACAAAGACCGACTAAAGCCGGAGGACCTTGAAAAAATCGAAAAGGGTGAGGCTGGCTGGGAGCTTTTGTGGGACGAGGACTACAAGGGTCAAATCCTTCAGTTTAATAACTCAAGAGATGCAATGGGTACAGCAATGTACTCCCTTGGCATTAGCGTCAATTACGCAACAGAAGAGGAGTGGCAAATAGCCTTTGAAAAGCTAAGAGAGCAAAAGCCACTTGTACAAAGCTATGTAATGGACGAAATTTTCAATAAAATGGAAAGTGGAGAAGCTACTCTTGCTGCATATTACGCAGGCGACTGTATGACAATGACAGAAATTAACCCGTCCCTGGGCTTCTATTATCCAAAGAATGAAAAGGGTGAAATTTCAACAAACATTTTTGCAGACGCAATATGTATTCCAACAAATGCAGAAAATCCGGAGCTTGCGCACGCATATATCAACTATATGCTAAGTGAAGAGCCTGCTGTTGCAAATGCAGAATATCTGTATTATGCTTCTCCTAATAAGCTTGTTGTAAATAATGAGGGATATAAAGAAACCTTAGGCGACGACTACGACGTAATTTATGACAGTGAGCTTGAAAGTAGCCTTGAATATATGTTTGAAAACTTTGCATATAGGAACCTACCTGATGAAAAGCTACACCTTTTAAATGCTCTTTGGGAAACCTTAAAGGTTGACTCAGCAGCCTTCGGTGGTGAAATTTACATTATTTGTGCGATAATCGCAGTGTTGCTAATAGCATTTTTCGTTTACCTATATATAATTAGACGTAAGCGCAGAAAGCTATATTGGACACCACAAGCAAAGCAAAAGAATTAAAATTAAGCCTGTTTTAAGAAACAAACTTAAAGCAGGCTTAAAAAAACTAATTACAATAGGAGAATAAAAATGTTAAGCTTTGATAAATTTCATTTTAGTGCAAGAAGCTCATTAATTGCCTTTGCAAGGGTTAATGAAAATGTAATTTTACATTCACTCCACAATGGTGGAATGGTGCCACTTATGGAGCTTGGCTTTGATGAAGAGGTAAAGGAAACAATTTTACCTTGGGAGCTACAGCTAAGCACAAGCAAGCAAACACATAAAATTTGCTTATTTGGTAAGGACGGTGTATGCTTTGCAGGTAAGGGAAGCTCACCAAGCTTAAAGTATATCTATATGCAGGGCTTTTATAAAGCAAACTATATCTATGAGGAATGTAACCTTGTAAAAATATGCGACTGCTTTACAAATACCTTTCACATCTTTAAAATTCACAAGGGTAAGGTAGTAATTGACACACAAGATAGCGAAAGAAGAATATATAAGGAATCCATAAAAATTACTGTTTTGCCCGACGAAAACGGAGAATATGAGTTTACCGTAAGAGTAAGCACAAGCGAAAGCTCCGTATATACAGACTTAACCTACAATGAATATTTAGAAAACAGAAAAACCGAATATCTTGCATGGGAAGAGCAAATGAAGTGCAAAAATGAATATGAAAAAGCTTGCGCATACATCTTGTGGAGCAATATCATATCAAATGAGGGCTACTACGATAAGGACGCAATTGTAATGAGTAAGTCAGGCATGTGTAAGCTATGGTCTTGGGATAATACCTTTAATGCCCTTGATTTAGCCGATAAGGACTTTGAGCTTTCATATAATCAATTGATATACCCATATAGACATATGGATATGCACGGCAGAACTCCAGATACAGTGACCACAGTAAATATGGAAAGAGCCTTTGTAAAGCCACCAATTCAAGGCTGGATTTACAAGCAGCTTGTAAAAAGAAACAAAAAATATGAAGATATAGAAATAGTAGACCAGCTCTATTACTATATGAAAAAGAACACAGATTGGTGGCTAAACTATCGTGGCAATACCCCCTGCTACTATCACGGTAACGATTCAGGAAACGATAACGCAACCTGCTTTGATAACACAGAAATAATTCAGTCCCCGGACTTAATAGCATACCTGTCCGTTCAATGTGAGGTTTTGTCACAAATGGCAGAAAAGCTTAATTTGTGTACCGACACAAGAATTTATAAAATGCTATCAGAGGAGCTTTTTGAAAAGTGCGTAACACATTTCTGGGACGGAGAAATATTTATTCGCAATGGTATGACAGAGGAAATATATAGACCTCAAAGCCTAATGCCACTTAGAATGATTGTTTTAGAGGATAAGCTCCCCAAAGATATAAGAGAATACATATTAAATAAGCTAAAAAATGATTTCTTGTGCCCGTATGGATTAGCAAGCGAGGCTAAAAATAGCCCATTCTATACAACCAATGGCTATTGGAGAGGGCCGGCATGGGGACCTGACCAAATCATATTTGGCTTAGCCCTTAGAAATATGAAGGAGTACGAATTAAGCCAACAAATTGCAGCTAACTACAAAAAGGCAATTGAAAAATCAGGCTTTTCCGAAAATCACGACCCACTAAACGGCGATGCCTTAAAATGCAAGGCGTATAGCTGGACAGCCAACGCATATAGACTCTTATAATGAAAAAAGACTTGATAAGGCAAAAACCTTATCAAGTCTTTTTGATTAAATGTCAGCTTATAATTGCTCTATATCAAAATTTTCCCAGTTAAAGATTTCATCGTTAAAAAATTCAGTAATTGTCATGTTAAAGCCCTTAGCAAGTAAAATTATAGTACTTAATGTAACAGTTTTGTTTCTGCCATTCATAATACATTGCATACTGCCGTGCTGTATCCCTGATTCTTGTTCAAGACGATATTGGGACATGTTTTTTTCTTTTAATAGCTTAGAAATTCTGTGTGCCACAGCGTTATTTACAGTCATACCACACCTCATACAAAAAATAGGTAGTCTTACCTACATATTATTGTACAGATATTCTATGTAAAAAATAAGAAGGTATACCTACATATTTATATTGACATTGCAATATAACTGTGTTATACTAAAAGTAGCATAGTTTAAAGAAACAGTTCAAGAAAATGTAAGATTTATATTTATGGCTAAAAACTCAAATTATCTTTACTATTATTTACATTATGCTATAAAATTAAAGGAGAAAAAATAATGAAGCAAGTAATTCAAAATGAAAAATATGGCACCATTGAGTTTACAGAGGGTAACCTTATAGGTAATCGAACAATAAGCATAAATGGGGAACTGCTTTCAAAAAAATCAAACAAAAAATTTCAAATGAATGATGGAACAATAGTTGAAGTTAAGGGCGGTGTGTTTACAGGCATCAAGCTTCAAATCAACAATGACGAAATCAAATTATCTAATTCATTAACATGGTATGAGATAGCAATTCTTATAGCAGGCTTTGTGTTTTTAATGGTATGGAGCAATAGCGTAGCTCTTTGTTCAATTATTCCTATGATTGGTGGAGCAATTGGTGGTGCCTTGTACGCACTATCTGCTGTGCTAGGCTTTAGCTTTTCTAGTAAGCAAAAAAGCCCATTAATTAAAATTGCTATTTCACTATGCTCAGTTGTAGTAGGTCTTGCTATATGTACACTTTTAGGAGTGCTTTTAGTAATGGCAATTGCATAATTACATAAAACAACTAGAATATGGGAGACAGGAGTCAATTTCTTGTCTCCTTGTTAACATTTTATATCAATAAAAAGTTAACATCTTGCTTTTATTATTATTTCGTGTTATAATAAAATATCAATCTTAGTAAAGGAGTCAAGGTATATGGTTATTGCGTACAGCTTTATTTTTGTCTTATCCCTATTGTTACCCATAGGCTACTACTTTTTTGTACGAAAAGACCAAAAAGAGCCATGGCTCCTTGTTTTATTTATAGCTGTGTGCGTGGTAAATCTTGGCTATTTACTTTTATCCCTTTCAAAAACAGTAGAGTTTGCTCTTTTTGCAAATAAAATAGTATATTTTGGTCAAGTGCTTGTTCCACTTTGTATGTTTATGTTAATTTCTAAATTGTCAGGCTTCACATATAAAAAATGGGTAAATTATACTCTTATAGGCATAGGAATATTAATGTTTTCATTAGTGCTTACCACAGGACATCTAGATTGGTATTATAAGAGTGTAGAGCTAATTTATGTAGACGGCGCAGCTAAGCTTGTAAAGGAATACGGCTTTTTACATCCAACAAATCTTATATATGTTCTTGGGTATTTTGTTGCTATGATAGCTGTAACAAGCGTATCTATTAAGAAAAACAAGGGCAAATCCCAAAAGTTAGTTGGCTTAATGCTAGTGGTAGTTTTTGGTAATATAGGTATGTGGATTGTAGAAAAGCTCATAACGTGGAATTTTGAATTTCTTTCCGTTTCATATCTAATGAGCGAGCTTGTGTTCTTTTTCGTATATTGGATGCTTCAGGACTATATACACAAAAACGACGTACCTGTGGCTGAGAAAAGGGTTTCAGTTATATTTATTGACTCAACTAACCGTGCAGAAAAAGTAAAGCAAATTATAAGCACCTTACCAAACGGAACAACGCTGACCTCAAGACAAATGGATATTCTTGAAGGAATTCTTGCAGGCAAAAGCCGAAAGGAAATAGCAATTGACCTTCATTTATCAGAGAATACTGTAAAAATGCACACAACCTCACTATATAAAATACTGAAGGTTTCAAGCCGAGAAGAAATTTTTGAACTGTTTGCTAAATAGACGACCATAGACACGTGGTCGTCTTTTTTTGCGCAGTTTTTTTGGATACACCCTAAAAACACCCCTGTTACACCCAAAAAACACACTCGCGTGCGCGCACAAGTATGGTACAATTGAATTGAAAAGTATGAAATACTTTTTAAATTCGACACAGCTACGCTGACTTGACGGCTTCTGTGCAAGAAAAGGAGAAAAAGACAATGAAAAAACAATTTAACTCAAAGCTAATGTCATTTTTGCTTGTGCTAATAATGGTACTTGCAATTATTCCCTTAGCATCAATTTCGGTTCTTGCGTATTCGGGAACGTTAGAAAATGTACAGGAAAATGACGGTGTTCTTACTTGGGACGCTTTTCCGGGCGCAGCAGAGTATGAATATTCATTTGGTCCCGGTGGAGGCTTTCTTGATGAGCCAAAGCTTGAATTAGAGCATATGGCAAAGACCTTTCACTTGCAAACCGGTGAATATAATTATAGCATCTATGCTGTAGATGAATACGGAACTCAAATTTCTGAAGCAATAGTGGGAACCTATAGCTATACAAACACACAAACACCACTTGATACACCAACAAACCTTGTATGGAATCATACAGTTGCAAGCTGGGATTCTGTCGAGGGTGCAGAGTATTATATTCTACTCATTTATGAATATAGAGATGGCAACTATAGCCTTGTGACCTATCAAGGTCAATATGTATATGATGGAACATCCTTTGATATGGGAAAAAGATTTGAAGCAGATAAAACCTATTGCTTTGACGTTAAGGCTTGTGCTAGCTATAGCGATTTAGATCATGTAGATAGCGCATATGCAAGAAGCTCAAATCACACCTTTGAAAGCGTTGTACCATCATTAACAAACGTAGCAATTGAAAATGGTAAGCTTTCCTTTGATAATGTTGCTGGAGCATATCAGTATGAGGTTCTAATAGCACATATTGGAGGATATAGCGAAGCATTACCAATTAACTTGTATGAATTGTGTTCAGCAAATAGCCTTGAAAATGGCACCTATGATATAACTATAAAGGTGTTTAACGAGAACAAAGAGCCGTTAGTGCCAATATATATCTATGAGGATTGGGAATACGATAGCTCACAGGCACCGTCAAAGCTAACAGGAACGCTTGAAATCACAGGAACATTAAAGGTGGGTCAAACTCTTACAGCCACCTTGAAGGACACAAACAATACAGGAACCTTAACATACAACTGGTATCGTAGCGACCCATATGTAGGTTGGGTTTTACTTCAATCATCTATAAATAATACCTTTGTTATCACAGATGCGTGTGCAAATAAGCAAATAAGCGTTGTTGCGTATAGTGACAATGAGCTTTCACAGGTGGAAAGTGAAAACACAGGTATAATTGCTGAGGAAGATAAGGCTGAAATTCTTAATGGTACAGTTGAAATAATCGGAAGCTTAAAGTATGGTGAAACCTTAACTGCCAATGTTACAAGCAACAACTCAGGAAATTTAAGCTACCAATGGAAAAGAAGTGGTGTTGATATTGTGGGCGCAAACTCACCAACCTACACACTTACTGTTGATGATATTAATAATGTTATAAGAGTTGTAGTAACAAGTAGCGTTGAAACAGGTAGCATTGCAAGTAATGCTACATCATTAATTGAAAAAGCAGATGGACCTTTAGCACCATCAGGAATTACATCAACCAATTGCACAAGCAAATCAAATAATGACGGAACAATTAGTGGTGTAACAGCTGATATGGAATACAAGCTTGAAAATGGAGAATGGAAGAATATTAGCTCTACTACAATAAGCAACCTTTCAAACGGAGCTTACTATGTAAGAGTAAAAGAAACAGCCACACATAAAGCAAGCGAAAATACAAAGGTTGTAATAAACGAATACATAGCTACCATTTACAACGTTTCCTTTGATAGCAATGGTGGTACAGGTAATATGAGCCCTGTGCCCGTTGAGGAAAATGAAGCATATAATCTACCATCCTGTGACTTCTTAGCACCTGAAGATTGTGAATTTAAGTGCTGGAGCGTAAATGGAGTAGAAAAAGCTGTTGGAAGCTCAATTACAATTACAGAAAACACAACTATTACTGCAATTTGGCAAGCCTCACCAATCAAAAAGGTAGTAATAACAGGTATGCCTGAGTTGATAGTTGGTAATAATATCCCGGTAGACAAAAGCTACATTATTTTGCCAAATAACGCAAAATATGAGGTGCTTGGTGTTGGTTGGTATGACTACATTGATGAAAGCTGGGTCGGCTCAGAGGATAAATTTATTGTCGGTCACTCATATCAATTTAGTGTTGAGCTTTTACCAAAGGATGGATACCAATTTGCAGGAAATGGTGAAATAGAGGCAACCATTAACGGAAATCCGGCAGAGGTATATAAAAACGGAAACAGAATAATGGTAAATCTTCTTGTTGGCACTCCAATTTCTTACACCGTAAGCTTTGATGGTAATGGTGGTAGTGGAAGCATGGAATCCATCGAGGTAGGTGGAAACTATGTATTACCGGAGTGTGGATTTACACCACCTGAAGGCAAGGTATTTGATTATTGGTCAGTTACAGGCGCAGGCACTAAAGCACCTGGTCAAGCTATAATAATAACAGAGGACACCACCATAATTGCATATTGGAAGGAAGCTACTACTTTCTATAACATATCCTTTGAAAAGGGCGAGTATGGTGAAGGAAGCAAGCCAAATGAGGTTGTAGAAGCAGGAACCGAATATACAATTCCACAAAACCCATTTACCCAAAAGAGCAAATACTATATATTCAAGGGTTGGCTTGTAAATGACACCTTAAGAAATCCCGGAGATAAATATGTAATACTTAGTGATGTTACATTTACAGCTGTATGGACACATAAGTGCGTACCTGATATAGTTGTGGGTACAAGCGCAAGCTGTGCAACAGAAACTGACGGAAAGCAAACCTACTATCATTGTGAGGAATGTGGTAAAAACTATTCTGACGAAAATGGTGAAAACGAGATAAACGGCATTATTGAAAATTGGGGTGTAATTTCTTATAGCCATAATTTCACAGGCGAAATCGTTAATGTTAACGCAAGCGTTCACGGATATAAGTGCGTAAATGCAGATTGCCAAAAGATTGGAAACAACGAGGAGCACGTATTTAACGAATTAGGCTTTGATGCTGAAGTTCACTGGAATAGTTGTGAGTGTGGAGCTATTGGCAATACTCAAAGCCATAGTAGCAAGGAAAAAATAACAGGTCAAGGAGCTTCATGTACCGTTGACGGATGGAATGATTGTTACCTATGCGAATGTGGAAATTATTTTGCAGACGAAGCATGCACATCAATAATAGCTGACTACGAGGCTTGGAAAACAAAAGAAGGCAAAATAATAGCAGAGCACAATTATGGCACTCTTATTTCAGAAGCTCCAAGTGAGCATACAAAGGATGAGCTTAAAGCAGGTATGATGGCTCACTACAAATGCTCAGTATGTAATGCCTTCTTTGATGAGGACCAAAACGAGGTTAGTGAAAGTGACCTTGTAATCCCGGCACCACAGCACGCATACAGTAATTTGGAAAAAGATAGCAATAATCACTGGAACGAGTGTGAGTGTGGAGCTAAATCAAACACAGCATCACATCAGGATAGCGATAATAACGGAAAGTGTGACACCTGTGAATACACAATGGAAACACCAACTCCGGATTCAACACCAAACACAGGCACAAATCCTGACCCGGAACCAAACCCAGACCCAACACCAGACCCAACACCAAATCCAAATGAGCCAAACGAGGCTGAAAAGGGACTTGGCACAGGTGCAATTGTAGGTATTGTAATTGGTTCAGTCCTAATAGTTGGTATAGGCGCATTTGCTCTTATTTGGTTCGTAATCAAGAAAAAGACATTTGCAGACCTTGTATTAATATTTAAAAAGAAATAATTGCAACAAATAATTAAAAAATGGTGAGCCGAGGCTCACCATTTTTTACATTTATTATTTTATTGCCTTTTCTTTTTATACTTGCGCACAAGCTCAATAATTAGTAAAACAAGTCCATAACAAACTGCATATATAGGCGCCATAACCCACGCAGTTAAAGAAGTTCCGGAAAGTATAGGCTCAGCAATATGGAAAGAGTCTGAAAAGCCAAAAACAGACATTTGGAAAGCCCCAAGAGTTAAATAAGAGGTAAATCCAAATAAGGTGCAATACCACCTTTTGTATGTAATGTTAATTTGCTTAAATAAAAGCAAGGCGCAAACCATTACTAAGCAAATGCTATGATGCAAAAGCCCTGAAATAGTTGGCAAATAGAAAATAGAAGGACCTTGGTCAAGGAAAGTTGGGTTAAATATTGTAATTGTCGCGCCAACAAGCCCTAATGCCCACAAAAAATGGTAAGCACCGTTATCCTTTTTTCCAAAGAGAACAGCCAAGGACAAGGCGAGGCTTGTCATTCCGCAAAAGCTGTCAGGAATAATCTGCTCCCAACGCACCTCGGAATATCTAAATACCTGCGAAAGCCTGTTAATTAAAATCCAAATGAACAATAAAATCGCAATAGATTTTAAAACTATATTTTGTGCTCGTTCTGTTTTAGCATACCTTTTCGCAAGAAAAAGCCCCAAAACAGATAAAGGTAATGTAATAAATAAGTAAATCAAATGAACAGGACCAAAAACACCAAGTCCCATTTTGCATCATCTCCTATACATCAAGTTTACTATATTATAAAACAAAAACATATAAAATTCAACAATGGTTAACAGATTTAACATTTTGTACACAAATGTAACTAATCTATTCATCAAAACACGCAAGGAAATATGTGATTACTTTGGAATTAAGAAGCTAACGAACAATGAAATGGAAAATAGCATAAATATGTTGATTGACATAGAAATTGCAAGAGGTAAAACAGAAAAACTCACCGACGATAACATCAGTGAGTTTCTTAAAAGTGTAACTATTTATTAATTTCGTTTAAGCTTAATACAATTTTTTCTATTTCTGCCCAGCCTAAGGCTTCATCACAGCTTAGGCTGAAATAATAGCCATACTCTAACCAGAAAACAAAATAAACACCGTTTTTCAACGAGTAAAAAATCTCTTTATCACCAATAAGCTTGGATTGCATCAATGAGTTTTCGTTATCCATTGTAATGTCATTTTCATCAACAATACTTTGAGTTAAATCTATCATGTAAGCATCGTTTGCCCAAATAGTGAGCACCCTTCTATTGTTTGCAATTTTATCAAGCTCTATATAGTTGTTATCAGTAATGTAAGATAGCGTATATTCCGTCTCAATTGAGGTAGGATAAACAACCTCTGGTTGTGTAGGCGTTGTGTTTGTCACATCCTTATCGCCTTCGCTGTTTTCCACAATGATAAGCTGAGTAAAGGTTTCATATGCCTTAACAAAAAAGTCAGCAACAGCATTTCTTATTTCAGCCGATACTGTAAACATTACACATATACTAACTAAAATCGCAGCAACTATCGCAACGACAACTCTTTTTGGATTGAAGATATGCCTTACTGGTTGTTGTGATGTTATAGTTTTCCTTATTCTTTCCTTAAAGCTTTCGGATACTGTTATATCAGAATAATCCAATGCTTCAATTTCTTTAATTTCTGCCAAGGTGCTTTCAATCAGACAGCTTTTAAGCATATTGTTATTAATAGTACTCATATATCTAAATCTCCAAATTTATTTTTTAAAATTTTCTTACCACGCCTAAATCTTGTTTCAACAGTTTTGAATGGTAAATTCAACAGTACAGATATTTCCTTTAATGTTTTTTCAAAAGAGATATAAAGGGTTAATACATCCTTGTATATTGACGGCATGGTATTAACAAAAGCTAACAACTCATAATAGCTATCCTTTTTAAGAACATCCTCCTCTAAATTATATACAGTCGGCAAATTAAAGAATTCATCGAAATTAACAGTTTTATGCTTGCTGTTTAATTTTTTAAGATTCAGGGCTGAATTCCTTATGCATATAAAGAGATACGACTTAGTTTCGTTTTCGTTATTTGTTGGCACAGTACAGTTTCCACCTATAATACTTAAAAACACATCGTTTACTGCGTCCTCGGCATCCGCATCGTTTTTTAGGTAGTGAAAGGCTATTTTTAACATCCAACTAAGGTAAGTATCATAAATTTTCGTAATAGTTGCCTTATCCTCTTCGTTGGTAATTAGAGACAAATAAAATGTTAGCATAGTTACACCTTTAGAATTTTTTTCACAGTATATCATACAAAATTCGCAAAGTCAACAAAAAAACGAGAATGTTAACTAATTGTAAATTGAGAAAAAATTATAAAAACTTGAATGATATTTATAAAAAATCTCCTTTTTAATTGTAGGTAATGGTAAAAGAAGGGAGGTGAAAATATGAAATTAGGAAACAAAATACTTTCATTTGTTATGCTTGCTATACTTATGGCTGTTATGGTTGTACCCACATTTGCTGCAACGGGAAATGGAATAACACCGTTCTATAATAACACAGGCACAACGGAAACAATTTTTACAATCGATGAAGATGGAGTAGGTATGGTTACATATACCTGTAGAGGCTACAGAGGAATAACCACAAGCATTACAGTAGAAACAAGAATTGAAAGACTGTCAGGCTCCTCCTGGGTACAGGTGGAGGGCGCTTCTTGGACTGATACTTCAACCTTGTACTATTGTGCGAGTGATCATTCTATTCAATTACCTGCTCGCGGCACTTATAAGGCAGTTATAACCTATACAGTAGCCGGCAGTGGTGGAGCAACAGATGTTATCACAAGAGAAATCGAAAAAACCTATTAAAAACTTAAGCATTTGGCTACTAATTCAGTAGCCAAATGCCACCCTCAAAAAACAAGAAAACAAAGGAGAATTATTATGAAGAACAGAATTAGATTAACCGTAAAAATGTTGGCTTTCGTTATGTCAGTATTAATTCTCATTGCATCCTTGCCTGTATCGTCTATTGCAAGTGCCATTTACAATGACACAGGCGATACAAACGATACAAGTACAGAAAATACAAGTGAAAATGCTGATATACAATCAGAACAAAAACCGAAAGATGTAATAGTCTTAGAAGAGGACGAAGCATTAAGGGAAGAAAACATCAAGCATTTTAAACTGTCTGATGGTACTACAAAAGCAGTTGTATATACACAACCGGTACATTACAAGGATTCTAACGGTAAGTGGATAGACATTGATAATGCTCTAACACTTAATGGCAGTGAATATTCCACAAATAACAAATCAGAAATTAAATTTGCAAATAAGTCAGGCTCCTCGGGGCTTGTTAGTATAAAGGACGGAAAATATAAAATAGACTTTACTCCGTCAAACACAAATAAAGTAAGCGTGGTAATTGAAAATCCACAAAGCAATAATAGTCGAAAATTCGAGGACTTGTCTGTTCTTAACAACCTTGTTTCAAAGGCTATTTATACAAATATCTATGACGGAATAGATATTGAATATGTCTTGGTGGGTAATAATATTAAAGAAAATATTATTGTCAAAGAAAAGCAAGACTCTTATACATACACCTTCGAGCTTAAGCTTAACAATCTAAGCGCAGAGCTTGTAAACGGAGCTATCATCCTGTCCGACTACGACAGTGACGAGCAAGTGTACGAAATCCCTGCGCCATATATGCTTGATGCAAACAATGAATACAGTAATAGCGTCGAATACTCGCTTGTTCAAAACAGCAAGTGGAAATATACCCTAACCGTAACAGCAAATCCTGAATGGATAAACGCAGAGGAAAGAGTATTTCCGGTAACAATCGACCCGACAATACGTGTAAGCGACAGTTATATAACCGGTTATACCAACATTGCGTCAAACACAACAAGCACCTTGACAGTTGGAAACGGAAACAAAGCATACATACAGTTAAATGCATTACCAACCCTTCCCAATGATTCATTCGTGGTATCCGCCATACTAAAACTGTTTGCGACATCAGCCGGTGGCAATTATGTGGGTATATATCAAGGCGAATATACATCAATAAAAGATTTCAATGAAATAACTACAGCCACAGAGTATCAATGGGAAATTTCCGAAATTTTGAATAGCTGGTATATAGGTGGAGCAAGCAGTGGCAGCCTAAGATTGGAATCTGTAAGTGGCAGTGGAACATCTGAATTTTATTTAACGGATAACAACGACAATACAGAACCTTCAACTTACCGCCCTAAAATCGTTATAACATACATGGACATAAAGGGCATAGAGCCATATTGGAGCTATATATCTCAAAATGCAGGAATAGCAGGAACAGGAAATATAAACATAAATACAGGAGACCTGGTATTTTCTGTTCCAACCTTGACAACTACAGACAGCCTGTTTGGCTTTACACCTACATTAATATATAATTCCACACTTGCAGGGCAGGACTATATATTTGCAAATGCGCAGGTGTCATATATAGGGGCATATGCGCCAAAGGGATTTAAATTCAATGGGCACGAAACACTAATGAAAAGCACCCATCTTGACACAGATGGAACGAGCAAAGCTTACTATGTATGGACAGATGGAGATGGCACAGAGCATTATTTTTATGAATCTGGTCAAAATACCAATGTATATATAGACGAAGACGGCTTACAATGCACACTTAGAATAGTGTCCAATAACGAGGCACAGCTCACAGATGCTAATCATAATGTGCGCACATTTGAGTATTTAAATCCAATGTTTCTTAATAATGTAACAGAAGCTTGGTATTTAACATCCATCAGTGACAAAAACAATAATAAGCTAAGCTTTGTTTTGAATAATGATAAAAATCCAACAGCAATAAATTTAACTCCTAACGGACAAAATCCAATAGAAATGCTAACCATTGAGTATTCTGACAGCTTGAGAATTAATCTTGTGTGGAACAAAACAAGTGGTGAAGCTCGCTTGTTAAGATATTCCGACACACCAACAGGAGAGCTTAGTGCTACAGGTGGAGCATACTTGCGTGAAATGCTGTTTTTACATTGTGACAATACAGTTACATCAGAAATGCTCCAAGCCTTTGTGGGAGATACAGATAATGTCGCAAGTGGCATAACAGTTGATGCGGTTGCCACATATGAATATGATAGTGATGGCTATTTGATTAAAGCAACAGATAACCTTTCTGATTATTCTATAGAATATACTATCGGCTATTATTCAAAATTGATTAATGAAGTACAAGAATATGGCAAAAATCAGACACAGGGTCAAAGCATTGGGCTCACATATTATAAAAACTATACAAAGGTTATATATTCCGGTAGTGATGACGTGCTTGCAACAAATGATGACCTAGTAAACATATATTATTTTGACAATTCCGGAAGAACTCTAAGCACATATACAATTGATTCAACCGGTGCAAAAGTATACGGAGCTGTAACAGGCGAGTATTCCAATGTGGAAAAAGCAAAAAATAGCTTAGCAATGTCAACGGTTGTAAACGGAAACAGTGCGAACTATGCATATAATGGTAATTTTGAATGGGATTCAAGTAGTGCAAAATACTGGACTCTTTCAAGCAATGCAAGATTTTGTGTTTCGGATCCAGGTGTAGATTGGGATAACTCATATTTAGAATTAAGCGTTTTTGCAAATGAAACTGCCTCAGCAGAGCAAAACGTCTTTTTAGCTAATGGTACTTACACCGTTTCATTTGACATTAAAGCATATGAAACCTCTAATCTAACAATATGCTTTGAAGTTGCCTCGGAAACATACTCATATATTGAAAGAATTCCTGTAAATGAGATTTATGCCTCCGGAAATGGATTTTTCATTAGTTCAGCTTTTGAAATTCCACAAGTAGGCGACGATGCAACTGGATATACTATGGGAATTTATCTTGAAGGAAATAGCTTAATAGAAAACGAAGAATCTATTAAGATAGATAATGTAATGTTAGCAAAAACTACAGGAGCTTCATCATACAATTACGTTAATTTTGGTGACGCGCAATTTCAGGTGTATGATTTAGATGACACAAATGGTTGGCAATCACGATTAACTCAAGTGGACGAAGGTCACGGAAGGTCTTTGTATGTTGAGGGTACAATAAACTATGAAGCAAGTGTATATCAAACTATATATACCGCCCCACAGTCACTGATTGACCAATATCTTGATCCAATAAACGGTGGTGGATTCGCAACAAGTCAGGACAGAATTTTCACACTTTCCGGCTTTGCAAAGGCAGATTCAGCAATACCAAGCAATAAAAGCACGTTTGCATTAAATTTGAACATTTCCTATTATAGTGCAGGAGAGCTAAAAGGAGAGCCTATCCTCGCAAAATTCAATCCGGGGTATGCTGGATGGCAGTTTTCCACTGTTACTTTTGTTTTACCGACAGGTTCGTTTATCAAGGAAATAAAAGTAGAATGTGAATATTCACATAACATAGGAACCGCGTATTTTGACGATATAAGCTTGACCTGCGATACAGACTCTCAAACAACCACTTATGAGTACTATGGTGATGGCAAATTAAAGGCAAAAGTATCAGGAGCAAACAATATCACATTTTATACATATGATGAAAACGATGTTACAAATGTAATTACAAACAGAACCAAAGATACATACCAATACGATAGTAACCACAATGTAATCTCTGTTACTTCATATAGTCATAATGAAAATATTGAGTACGGAAATAACAATTGGAATGTAGATTCAGCGTTTGAAAACAAACAGGTGTTAAAATCTACCACTATGTATAATTACAATGCATACGGTATGTTGAGTCAAGAGGTTACAAGGGGTTCAGCCAATGATGAATATGTTTATACAGGTTATACATACAACGTCTCAGCCGGTAGTAAGATTTTTGGCGCGCTAACCTGTACAACAAATGGATTTAACAAAAAAACACAATATTTCTATAATGAAAATAATGGACAGCTAATAGCTTCAATTGAACCCGATAATAACGGATATTATTACACATATAATGACTTTGGAAACTTAATAAGTGTATATCCGGCAAAATATTCAACTGCGTTGCAAAAGATAACTAATTCTGCAAACGTTCATTATGAATATGATGTGAACAATAGACTTTCCAAAATTATAATTGGAGATATGGAGTATCGCTTTACATATGATGAATTTGGAAATCAATCATCTGTCAGCGTAGGAAACAGCTCCTCTGCACTGTCGATAGCTTCACAAGAAAGAAACGCATATAATGGTAAGGTAACCAAAATCACATATGCTAATGGTACGGTTATATCGTATGAATATGACGATCTTAGCAGAATGGTAAAAAAGACCTATAGCACAGGTACCGAAAGCATAGTATATGAATATGAATATGATTCTAACGGAAACTTATGCAAGGTTATTGATGGTAAAAGCGAAACAATAACCGTATATAAATACGACCACACAAATAAGCTGACAAAGATGATAGAATACGATTCAAATGAATATGTAAATAATTATAGCTTGAAATATCATTATGACAATAAAGATAGGTTTGCAGGAATGTTATATTCTCAAGATTATCAGTGTGGAACTAATTCATACGATAAATTAGATGTCAGCTACTCGTATGCATATAAAAGTGGTAGCGATTCTTTATTGGAATATTTAAGATTGCTTGTAGAAAATGATATGATATACGATATAGATTATATCTATGACGATTTTAGAAGATATTCAAGTAAGACAGTAGCTGTAGGGAACATAGATAACGTTATTTCTTTTGATTATGTAAGTGCAAACAAGGTCACATCAAGTCTTGTATCATCATATACAACTCAGATAAAAACAGATACAGAAACAATTTCATCACAGACATTCAGTTACACTTATGACGCAGCAAATCAAAACATTACAGAGATAAGGAATGCCAGTGGTAATTTGCTATACAGATATACTTATGATAGCCTTGACAGACTTGTGCGTGAGGACAATAGTGTAACAAACAAAACACATTTGTACACCTATGACAACAACGGTAATATTACGAATGAAGTAATTTTTGTCTACACATTAGGAGATGCGTACGATTCAACGTTTGTTGAAAGTTATCTTTGGACTTATGCTAATTCTCAATGGGGAGACCAGTTGACGAACTATAACGGTGGAAATATATACTATGACAGTATGGGCAATCCAACTAGATATTACAATGGCTTGGAGTTTACTTGGGATAATGTCAACAATTTAGCAAGCATTAGTGATGGATGGTTGATTAACACCTATACCTACAACGATCAAGGTATTAGAACAAGTAAAACAGTAAACGGTGTAACTCATACCTATCACTTA
>JAGATW010000006.1 GCA_017621085.1 Clostridia bacterium
AGAAGTTGCAGATGCACTCTTTGAGTGCCTTGGCTATTCAGGTAAGGAATTTGCAAGTGTTGGAATTGCAGTAGGCTTTAAGGTAAACAATGAGGCTATTAACAAATACGAAGAAACAATGGGCGTTAATATAACCTATGGTGTATTTGCAGTATCACAGGAAAAGATTGGAAATAGCGACGTTTTCGATGAAAACGGCAATGCAATAAGCAGTGCTATTACAGCAGAGCTCACAGCTTACGCGTTTTCAACCTTTGAGATAAAGGTAGTAGGCTTTGCCGATGACCAAAAAGCATTGCCACTTGCAATGGGTGCTTATGTTAAGACAACAGATGGCGATAAAGCAGAATATTCTTATCTCCAGTCCGGCATACCTGAGGAAAATGAAAAATATTGCTTCGTTTCCTATAATGACATAGTTAAATAAATCCCTAAAAAGACCGTCGCACGACGGTCTTTTTTAATAGCTATTATAACTAAAAGGTAAAAATCAACAAAGAAATATTCAAAATCCATGAATAAATTATCATCACTTTTGAATATTGAATGAAATATTCGCTTCACTATTAAGAGAAAAATATGAATTATATAGATGATTAATTTATAAAAAGTGGCAATATGTGTGCGAATTTCTATAAAAATAGGGCAAAATGAATATTTTGTGATTATTTTTTGAAAAATATTTAAAAAAGGTCTTGACAACCGATGAAAAAAAGTATAAGATAAATGTATTATTTATATTTTGGAGGTTACTTATGAAAAACAGAGTTTTAGCTCTCATTCTCACAATCGTACTTACACTTAGTATGGTTGCTATGTTCTCATCCTGTGGTAAAACAAACTACGCAGAGAACAACACTAAAATCAAAATCGGTCTTTCTGGTCCACTTACAGGTGGTGCTGCTATGTACGGTATAGCAGTTCAAAATTCTGCAAAGCTCGCAGTTGAGGAAATCAACGCAAAGGGCGGCTTAAACGGAATTTTGTTTGAGGTTGAAATGCTTGACGACAAGCACGATGCAAACAACATTTCTACAAACTATGCAGCTCTTTACGAGGGGGGTATGCAGGTTTCACTCGGTACAGTTACAACAAAGCCGGGTCTTGAATTCAAGGGCTACGCTAATGCAGACAAGGTATTCTTCTTAACACCATCTGCAACCGGTGATGATATTCCTGAATTTGCAAACGGCTACCAAATGTGCTTTGCTGATTCTGACCAAGGTACAGCATCTGCAGGCGTATTCAACACAGAATACAAGGGCAAAAAGGTTGGTGTATTCTTCAAGGCAGATGATGACTATTCAGTTGGTATTAAGGACAACTTCATTAAGGCTCTTGATAAGTCCTTTGGTGATGTAGTTCTTGCTTCCTTCACAGATGCTACTGCTTCTTCTTTCACACAGCAGGTATCTGAGCTTAAGGATTGTGACGTAATCTTTATGCCTATCTACTATGACCCGGCAGCTTTATTTATGAAGCAGGGTAATGGTGTTGTAAAGGCTGATGCTATCTACTACGGCTGTGACGGTCTTGACGGTATTGATGCTGTTGAGGGCTTTGATATCACTTCTATTACACAGGGCGTATCTTACCTTTCACACTTCAACTCTAACACAACAGAGGGTGCTGCTAAGGCTTACATTGATGCATACAGAGCAAAGTATGGCGAGGAAGCTCCACTTAACCAATTCGGCGCTGCTGCATATGACTGCGTATATGCTATTTACGATGCTATGAAGTTCGCTATTGAAAAGAACAATGCGGAAATTTCCGTAACCATTGCTCCGGACGAGCTTTGCGACATTTTAACAGCAGTATTTGACAGCAAGGATTTTGTATTTAGAGGCATCACAGGTGCTCCTGAGGCAGACGGTAAGTCAACAATTACATGGACAGATGCTAACGGTAACGCAACAAACGGCCACGTAAACAAGGCACCGGTTTCCTACACTGTTAAGGAAGTAACAAGCGCTCAGTAAGGCGAAATGAATATATAATTTTGCCGATGCTACACGCATCGGCAATTTTAGTAAAAGGGATTTAAAATGAAATTTTTAGAAACACTTATAAACGGATTTAGCATTGGTGGTATCTATGCTATGATAGCCCTTGGCTACACAATGGTATATGGTATTGCAAAAATGCTTAACTTTGCTCATGGTGATATAATCATGGTGGGTGCTTATGTAATTATTTTATTCCTTCCAATCAACCCCGTGGTTGCAATTATTGCGGCTGTGGTGCTTTGTGCATTGCTTGGAATAAGCATAGAAAAGGTTGCATATAAGCCTCTTCGTGGTGCATCTCCTCTTGCAGTTTTGATTACTGCCATTGGTGTAAGCTACCTGTTGCAAAGCTTGGCGCAAATTATAGCCGGTCCTAATCCAAAGCTTAACAACCTGTTTGAAAAGCTTTTCCCAAAATTCTTAGAAACACATCGTGGTGGTATTATTGCCATAGGCTCATTTAGTATTAAGCTTTCCACAATTATTACACTTGCCTGCGTAGCTGTTGTAATGATTGGCTTAACACTCTTTGTTAAGCGCACAAAAACAGGACGTGCAATGGTTGCCGTATCTGAGGACAAGGGTGCTGCACAATTAATGGGTGTTAATGTAAATAGCATTATTATGATTACCTTTGCAATCGGCTCAGCTCTTGCTGCCCTTGCAAGCACACTTATGATGCTTGACGGTCAAAAGTTTGCTGTCGATATGGGCTCACTCCCCGGTATTAAGGCATTTACCGCTGCGGTTATCGGTGGTATCGGCTCAATTCCCGGTGCTATGCTTGGTGGTATTGTTCTCGGTCTTGTTGAGTGCTTTGCACAAATGATAGGCTTGGGCGAATATACAGTTGCAATTGAATTCTCAATTCTTATCATAGTTCTTTTAGTTAAGCCTACCGGCATTCTTGGCAAGAAGAGAAGGGAGAAGGTATAATGAAATTTGTAAAGCATTATTTAAGCTACGTAGTAGTTGGCGCTCTTGCTATTATCTTGTCAGTAGTTGGTGCTGTTGGTGGACTTTCAGGCACATTTTTGGCACTTTTAGAGCAAAGCGTAATTGCTATAATTCTTGCAGTTTCTCTTAATATGGTTGTAGGCTTTTTAGGTGAGCTTTCCTTAGGTCACGCAGGCTTTATGTGTGTTGGTGCATACGTAGGTGGTAAGCTTGCAGTTCTTCTTTCAAGCTCACTTGGCGGCACAAATATAGTAACTGTAATTCTTGCTCTTATCGTTGGTGGACTTTGCGCAGGAATTTGTGGCTTTATCGTTGGCTTGCCGGCTCTTAGATTAAGAGGCGACTATCTTGCAATTGTAACCCTTGCTTTCGGCGAAATTGTAAAGAATATCTTTGAAAACAGTGAGTTTTTCGGTGGTCAAACGGGCTTAAGAACTCCTGAATTTACAACAAAAAGAGATACAAGATTTATTCTGTTTTTAATAGGCGCAATTGTTGTTCTTTTAACACTTTTCGTTATTCAAAATGTAATAAGAAGTAAGCACGGACGTGCAATTACAGCTATTCGTGATAATGAAATTGCAGCAAGAGCAACAGGCATTAACGTAACAAAATATAAGCTGATGGGCTTTGTTATTTCAGCGGTATTTGCAGGACTTGCAGGCGTTTTATATAGCTACAGTCAGCAAAGCCTACAGGCAAAAACCTTTGACTATAACTACTCAATTGAAATATTGGTAATAGTAGTTTTGGGTGGTATGACGGTTAATGGCTCAATTATATCAGCAGTGCTTATAACTGCTCTTAACAATATACTCCAAACAAAGTTAGGTGGCAGCTTTGCAGTTGCAAAGGACTTAATTTATGCAGTAGTTCTGATTCTCATGGTTATTTACAGAAACGCTCCTGCACTTAAGAACTTCCGTGAAAAGTACAATCTTACAAACCTATGGCGTAAAATTGTTAAGCATAAGCATGACCCTGCACGAGTTGGGGATGACGCTGTCAGATGGGACGTTGTACCTACTAAAATTTCAATGGACGAGGTATTGTCAACCGATGTTGTAATTGACACAACAGGAGATAATAGTGCAGACATTGGCGAAAGAGGGGGTAACAAGTAATGGCAAAGCTTATTGATAATATCAAAACATTTGTTAATACTAAAATCCTCAAAAAAGCACACAAAAGAGAAGCAATAGAAAGTAAATACGTTCTTGAAACAAGAAATCTTGGAATTTCCTTCGGTGGTCTTAAGGCTGCTCAAAATGTAAATTTAAAGATTGAAAAGAATGAAATTTACGGTCTTATAGGTCCAAATGGCGCCGGTAAAACAACAGTATTTAACCTTTTAACAGGAGTTTATCAGCCAACAGAGGGTGCATTTTATCTGAATGGCGAGGAATTAACGGGCTTGCCACAGGACAAAATCAATCATAAGGGTATTGCAAGAACCTTCCAAAACATTCGCTTGTTTAATAATATGACAGTTGTTCGTAATGTTATGGTTGGCCTTACAAATCAACCGGAGTATAAATGCTCACTGTTTGAAAGCATCTTGCGCCTACCAAAGCACTTTAAGGTGGAAAAGGAAATGCGCAAAAGAGCAAAGGAGCTTCTTCGTATCTTCGATTTAGAGGATGAAAGAAACAACCTTGCCTGCAACCTACCGTATGGTAAGCAAAGAAAGCTTGAAATTGCAAGAGCCTTAGCTACAAATCCAAAGCTTTTGCTTCTTGACGAGCCTGCTGCAGGTATGAACCCGAATGAAACAGAGGACTTAGTAAACACAATTAAGAAAATTCGTGACGAATTTGATATGACCGTGCTTTTAATTGAGCACGATATGAAATTTGTATCAGGACTTTGCGACAGAATAACAGTTCTTAACTTTGGAACAGTTCTTACAGAGGGCGATACAAAGACAGCCCTTAATAACCCGGACGTTATTAAGGCATATATAGGAGGTTAATGCTATGGCAATGTTAGAGGTACAAAACCTTGAGGTATGCTACGGTGTAATCAGAGCCATAAAGGGCATTAGCTTTGAGGTTAATCAAGGTGAAATTGTAACACTTATCGGCGCAAACGGTGCAGGAAAGACAACTACAATGCAAAGTGTAGTTGGTCTTATTCCGAAAAAATCAGGCACGGTAATTTTTGACGGTCACGATGTTACAAAAACACCCTGTCACAAAATTGTTCATTTAGGTATGACACAGGTGCCCGAGGGAAGAAGAATTTTCCAAGAGCTTTCAGTTTATGAAAATCTTTTAATGGGCGCTTACTCAATGAAGGACCAGTCAGGCTTTAAAAACGATTTGGATGCAATTTACACTCGCTTTCCAAGACTTGCGGAAAGAAAAAACCAAATTGCAGGAACACTCTCCGGTGGTGAACAGCAAATGCTTGCTATGGGAAGAGCCATAATGAGCCATCCAAAGCTACTAATGCTTGACGAGCCATCAATGGGTCTTTCTCCGCTTTTGGTTGACCAAGTGTTTGAAATTATCAAGGACATAAACAAGGACGGTACAACTATTTTATTAGTTGAGCAAAACGCAGGTAAATCCCTTGCAATTTCCGATAGAGCCTATGTTCTTGAAAATGGCGAAATAGTGCTTACAGGCACAGGCAACGAGCTTGCATCAAGCGAAATGGTTAAGAAGGCTTATTTAGGTGGTTAAAACACATATTTTTACAAAAAACAGGCTGACACGTGTCTAATTTGTGTCAGTCTGCCTTTGTTTTTGAGAAAAATCATTTTGGGCAAAATACCAAAAACAAAGCCTTAGTTAAATGCTTTGATTGCCATAAATTGTTACAAATGCCGAAAATGACTTAAAAAATAATGTTTAGTTTGACTTAAATGAAATAGTGTGTTAAAATAAAATGAATACATATATTTAGAAGGAGCATTCTATGAAAAAGAAAATCTTACTAACCCTTCTTATGGTAGCATTGTTTGCATTTGTGCTTGCTATCGGTATAAGTGCAACTACATATAACTACTATGAGGACGAGGCTACCGAGGATAATTTGCTTTATTCAATCGAGGCAAGCTTCGGTGCTAAGAATAATCGTTTTGAGCTAATTAGCAAAATTACGGGTGATGGCTTTGCTAAAACCGATGTAAATGGCACACCACTTACCTGGTATGTTACCAAAGACGACCTTGACAGCAATAGCGACGGTGTTCGTAACATTATTGTTAGCAGCACACCAACCATTGGCGGCGTAGTTGGTAATGTAGATGCAGACGGCAACTACACCTACGGTGTTGACGCAGATGGCGTTAGCTTTTCTAAGAAGGTGGTTAGCGTTAACTTCTTCGGAACTAAAGTTAAAACCCTTCCCGAACAGGCATATATGGCAACATATAGCCTCCACACACCTGGTCAGACATACCAATATTGCCAAGTTGCAGACGGCTCATATTTGTTGGCTCTTTATTTACCAAAAACCTTGACATTTGTGCCTAAGCAGCTTTGCTTCCGTTCACCGATTATTGTTCTTGAGTTCGAGGATAACACCGTAATTTACGATGATTTCGGCGAGGGTGTAACAGGCTTTGATCCCGGAAACAATCAAGAGACTGCATATGCATTTTCATTCTGCGCTAACCTAAAGCGCTTGGTTGTTCCCGAGGGCATTAAAACCATGCAGCCTCACACCTTTAGAGAGTGCATGTCTCTTGAATACATTAAGCTTCCAAGCACAATGGAGCGCCTTGAGAACAATGTATTCTTCCATGGAATTGGCTTTGAAACCGTTATTTTCGGTGAAAATATGAGCTTTATCGGTTATCTCAATTCCGATTATAAGAAGGTCTATAATGATTGGGGCATTACAAACTTTAACATAAAATACATGTATGTTCCAAATACCGTAAACACTGCACAAAGTAGCTTTGACACATATAGAGGCTACGACAAAAACTATATTTCTATTGACAGAAGTTTGGTGTTCTTCTTTACAGGCACCCTTGAGGAAGCAATGACTGTAGCCGGATACTCAAGAGACAGACACTTTATGTCTGCTGTTAAAGGTGTTACATCTGCTAAAAACTCAACCACACCGGGTGAAGCACCTGTCAGCTATGATGTTTATATCCAAAACAGAGCATATTACGACAACTTGAAAACAGACCGTCACGTGTTGGTTTACAACGTGCCAAAGTGTGTTGCATACCATGACGGTGTTCATCAAATAGAGACTGTTAATACTTACAAGGATGCTTTGACCTCATTTGAGATTGGTGAGCTTTGTAAGTACTGTGGTGAGGGTAATGTGACAGAGTACGAGCCTGCACTTGATTTCCTTGGCTATTCGGCACAAATTAACGGTGACCTTATCTGCCTTGGCTACAAGACTAACCTTAAAACACTTGCAGCTTTACCTGAGCTTTCATATGGTATTTTGGCAGTAGCACCAGGTGCTGATGCTGATATGTCAGCATATGAGCCACTCAATCCTGACATGACACCTAATGTTGAAAACAAGGTGCTTGCATTAGAAATTGACAGAGAAAGCAGCGAGTTCAACTTTATCATTAAGGGCTTTACAAATGATTCATCCTTCTATGAAACTCCACTTGTAATGTGCGTTTACGTTACAGACGGTGAAAGTGTTGATTATCTCTGCCATAATGAGTATAATGAAATTGCACAGATGGAATATGCATCAAGCCTAACCTTTAAGTTTATTGCTGAGGAGTGTTCTTCCAAAAAATAACCTTGAAGCATACCATGCACCTAAAGCAGAGTGATTGATATAATTTCATTAATTAAATAAAAACAGGCTGACACGTGTCTAATTTGTGTCAGCCTGATTTGATTTTAAAGGCAAATCATTTTGGACAAAATATCAAAAAATAAAGCTTTAATTAAGTGCTTTAATTGCCATAAATTGTTACAAATGCCGAAAATGACTTAAAAAATAATGTTTAGTTTGACTTAAATTAAATAGTGTGCTAAAATATAATATATAAGTATTTTATCTAAAGGAGGATTTTATGAAAAAGAAAATACTATTAATTTCCTTGATGGTAGCTATGCTCGTTTGCTTGTTTGCTATAAGCGTAAGTGCTTATACTCCTGCAACATCGTATAACTACTATGTTGACAGTATGGCTGAAGAAAATCTTGTGTATTCAGCTACTACTCAAATGGAGCCTTCAAGAGGCAGATATGAAATGACAGTAACCGAGAGCGGCGACGGATTTGCTATGTTTGATGAAAACGGCAACGCTCTTACCTGGTATGTTGTTGAAGAATCTACCGACTCTGAGGGCGCTCGTCACTTTGTTTGTAAAGCGGTAAAAACAATTGACGAAGCAGGTACTGTTGACGCAAACGGCCTTTACACTTACGGCGGAAGCGAAACAGCAGTTACCAACAAAAATGTAGTAAGCGTATGCTTCTACGGCACAGGTGTAAAGTCACTTCCTAACAACGTATATCAGTGTGTTGCAACAAACCCACCACACTCAAGCGAGTATACTGTTTTGGCAAACGGCTCACACCTTTTGTTCCTCTATTTACCAAAAACACTTACAGCGTTCCCTGCATATATGTGTCAGCGCTCCCCTGTAAGAGTGATTGAATTTGAGGACAACCAGATTGCAGCAACAGAGATAAAGGGAGTACAAAGCGGTGGTAACTCACCCTTTGCTTTCTGCGGAAACTTAAAGGCAATCACTATTCCTGAGGGAATTGTAACTATAACATCAGACGTATTCAGAGAAAACTGTTCTCTTAAGTACGTTAAATTCCCAAGCACAATGACAAGACTTGTAAGTGGCGCTTTCTTCCGTTCAAACGCTATTGAAACTGTTGTTTTGGGTCCAAATATGACATATGCGTCATATCTTAACCAAAATGCCATTACAATGAAGGGTCAGGGCTTGGACATTAAGTACTACTGGGTACCTAATACAATCAGTGAGGCTGGCTCTTACTTCGATAGCTACAGAGGTGAATCCGGTGGCTATTGGGGAACAGAAAGAAACCTTGTGTTCTTCTTTGCAGGCACACTTAAAGAGGCTGTAACTGTATCAAACTATACAAAAGAGCACTTTAAAAACGCTATTTCCAACAATGCTATCACATATGATGAATACCTTTCAAATAAGGAATACTACGATACACAAATTAAGGGTCATACATTAGTTTACGATGTACCTTACTGTGTTGCATTCTATGACGGCATTCATCAGATGGAGGCTGTTAATACTTACAAGGATGCTGTAACTCCATTTAAAACAGGTGACTACTGTACAAGATGTGACTATTCTGAAAATGAAAAGGAATACGCACCAATTCTTACATTCTTAGGCTTTTCTGCACAAATCGGTGGAGACAATATTTGCTTTGGTTATAAAACAAATGCGACCTCTTTAGCTCTTCATCCGGAAATTTCATATGGCGTTTTAGCAGTAGCTCCCGGAGATGCTGATATGTCAGCCTTTGAGCCATTAAAGCCGGATATGTCATCTAATTTAGAGGACAAAAGGGTTCTTGTATTGCCTGTTGAAAAGGAATATGCTGAATTCCACCTCATTATTAAGGGCTTTGACAAATCTTCAGACTACTATGATGTACCAATCGTAATGTGCGCTTACGTTACAGACGGTGAAAAGGTGGATTATCTCTGCCTTGACGAATTGAACAATATTGCTCAAAAGGAATATGCATCAAGCCTAACCTTTAAGTTTATCACAGAGGACTTGCTCATACCAAGATATGAAGTAGGCTTTACCTGTGATGATACAATGGGTACACTTGAGGGCGAGCTTTCTCAAATTGTAAAAGAGGGCGAAAAAACAACTACAGTAACAGCTACTGCAAAGGCTGGCTATGCGTTTGCTTGCTGGAGCAATGGCTCAACAAATCCTACAATCGAGTATGCTCCCGAAAAGAACACAGAGCTTGTAGCCTACTTTACTCCTGCAAGCACAGGCTTGCCTGTAGTTACAATCAATACTGCATCAGGTCTTGCTATCACATCTAAGGAAGACTATATAGACTGTGAAATTACATTGCTTGACACAGAAACAGGCGCAAGCATTGGTGGTCAAACAGCTGAAATCAAGGGTAGAGGTAACTCCACCTGGGAAAAATTTGACAAAAAGCCATACAAGTTTAAGTTTGAAGACAAGCAAAACCTCTTTGGTTATGGCTCAGAAAAGACTTGGGTATTACTTGCTGACGCAAGAGATTACTCACTTATAAGAAATATGCTTGCTCTTAATGCAGGTCTTACAATGTCCGAGCTTCAGTATACATCACAGGGTCAAAGCGTTGAGCTTTACGTAAACGGTGTATATCAGGGCGTTTACTACCTCTGCGAGCAGATTCAGGTTAAGAGCAACCGTGTAGACATTACACAAGAGGACGATAAAATCGAGCAGGGTCCAGAAGATGTTGGTTACTTAATCGAAATGGATGCTTGGGTATCTGAGGATGTAGGTGGCACAAATAACGTTCCTAACTATGGCGTAACATCTGACGGCGACGTATATGTAAGAGTAGATGACGGTATGTATAACGGCTACGTAATTAAGGACCCAGAGGACATTTTGTTTGATGCTGATGGTAACTTGAAGGAAAACTTCATGACATACATTCAAACATACATAAAGGATAGCTTAGCTGCAGTTAGCGGAGATGACTATGAGGCTGTTTGCCAGTACATTGACGTTAAGTCCTTTGCACAGGCTTACATTATCTTTGACTTGTTCAAGAACCCGGATACACAGTACTCCAGCGTTTACTTCTACAAGGACGTAAATGGCAAGCTTGTTGCTGCACCTCTTTGGGACTTCGATATGTCTGTTGGTAACGTAACTCATAAGAAAAATTGCGGTACAAACGCAGTTAATTTCAGACAAACTGATTTCTTGTGGACTGCTCAGAAGAACACTTGGTTTAGAGAGCTTCTTGAATTTGAAGAATTCAGAAAGCTTGTAGGTCAAGAGCTTGCAGACAATGCTGATAACATAAGAGCATCTATTGCAGCTGACATCGCTTACGCAAGAGAGCACAAGGAAGCTTACGAAAAGAACTTTACAAAGTGGAACCTTATAGGTAACACAGGTGCATCAGAAAAGATGGGCGCATGGAGTGTACCAACCGAGTTTAAGCAGTTTAAGTACTGGGATGGTAGCGAGGATGTGAATAACGAGAATTCAATCACAGTTAGTGATGGTAGAACTGAAACAGAGGATGTAAGTGTTAGCGGTCACCTTGAGTACATTGAATGGTACCTTGAGGAAAGCCTTAAGCACTTAATCGAAACATATCCTGCACCAGCAGCAGAATAATTGTTATAATCTCATAAATTAAAAAACAGGCTGACACGTGTCTAATTTGTGTCAGCCTGTTTTTGCTTTACGCCTTTAGGCAGGTTGAAAACGAAGTGCGAAACAGACAACCACCTGCTATGCGGGTGGTAGCAAAGGTTAAACCAAAAAATCTCCAAACATGGTAGAATAAGATGTTCAGGCTTATTGCTACAATGAAAGGAGAAATTATGGCAAACAAAACAAATAGTTTGGCACATACAAAATGGATGTGGAAGTACCACATAGTGTTCATACCCAAATACAGGAGAAAGTTCATATACAATCAGTATCGAGTAGACTTGCAGGAAATAATACGAACTCTGTGCAAGTATAAAGGAGTAGAGATACTTGAAGGACATATGATGCCAGACCATGTGCACCTACTATTAAGTATACCACCAAAAACAAGTGTGTCAAGTTTTATGGGATATTTAAAGGGAAAAAGCGCATTAATGATGTTTGAGAAGCATGCAAATTTGAAATACAAATTTGGTAACAGACACTTCTGGGCAGAAGGGTATTACGTATCGACAGTAGGACTAAACGAGGCGACGATAAGGAAGTATATCGAAGAACAGGAGAAACACGATATTGCGTTAGACAAATTGTCAGCAAAGGAGTATGAAGACCCTTTTAAGGGTGGCCAGTAATACGAACGCCCTTTAAGGGGCAGCAAAAGTGACAATGGCAATAGGCTTGAACAAAGTGAAAGCCAGCGACTTGAGTCGCTGGCCGGTAACTCTGGGCTTTTAGCCCTAGTACAAACCACCCGTTTGACGGGTGGTTATGATTTGTTAGTTGCGCAAGCTCCTTCCATCACTAACGAAAAACTCTATAAACTCATTTCATTCATCCACATAGCTTTTTTCGATTTCTTATTACAAAATAACAAAAAAGTCAATTTTTATTTAATAACTTATAAATAATAAGTAACAATATATTGACTTTGTGAACAATTTATGATATAATAAGACAAAATATCCTATAATGTATGATATAAGTGGTAAGTGTTCACTTGTACAAAACGCTTGAGGATAGGAGGTTGGCTATGGCTGAACAAGACAATTTGTTACAGGCAAGGTCTGTTTACAATTCTGTATGTAAATACCTTGATGCAAATGGTTGGCAATATGACGTAAACGAAGAACAGCTTTGTATTGAATGTGCAGCCTGTGGTGAGGATTTGCCTATACCGATTAGCATAAGAATGTATCCCGACCGTCAGGCAATGGTGCTTATTTCCAATTTGCCATTTAATATTTCTGAGGATAAAAGAATTGATACTGCAATCGCCCTATGCGGTATAAACACAAAAATCTATTGTGGTAGCTTTGATTATGACATAGTAACCGGAGAAATTTATTTTCGTATGACTAACAGCTATGCACAAAGCAAGCTTAGTCAAGAGCTATTTGACTATATGGTTCTTTATTCCTGCTCAAGGGTTGATGAATATAACGATAAGCTTTTAATGCTTGCAAAGGGAGTTATTTCCTTAGAACAGCTTCTTGATTCATTGGACTCATAGCTTTAGGAGGCAAGTGATATGACAGAACAAAAGAAAATAGATAATGCCTTTAAGGTTCTTGACACGCTTTGCACAGCTATTGATAATAGAGGCTGGAGCTTTGATTGTGATGCTCAGGAGTTAACCATTAATTTCCAAGTAACAGGGGAAGATTTTCCAATGGATTTTATTATAACCATTGACGTTGATTGCCAGCTGATAAGCTTCTTTTCCCCATTGCCCTTTAAAATGAGTAATAAAAAACGTATAGATGGTGCTATTGCTGTATGTGCAGCATCCTGTGGCTTAGTTGATGGCAATTTCATATATAATATTGAGGATGGTAGTATTGTATTTAAGCAAACCTCATTATTTATTAATAGCGAAATTGGGGAGGACTTGCTCCAATATATGATTGAAAATGCTTGCTCAGTCGTTGATAAATATAACGATAAATTCTTAGCCTTAAGCAAGGGCTTTGCCGACATAGACAGCTTTATTAAGCATTAAATCAAACACAAGCCTTGCAAAAGCAAGCTTTGTTATAAGCTAATCGGTGCTATTTTAAATGATTTCTTAAAGAAATTTTTATATTTAACACCGAATTTTGAAAAAACGCATCAAAAATGCGTTCCTTTTGTCGCCCTTATCGTGTCGTTTCAAAATTTAATTTATTTATTTTTTTACGCGCGTTAAGATATATAATTTAAGCTAATAAGCTTATGCTTAAAATACACGAAAGAAGGAGAGAGTGTATGAAAAAAACAATATCGGTATTGCTTGCACTATTAGTAGTTTTGCCAATTCTCGTAGTTTGTCTGTCAGTGCCAATATCTGCTGAATCCTTATACATACACAAGGTAGTTTCGGTAGTATATGATGACTCTTACAGTATGCAACAAGGCGGCTCTTTAAACTATAGATACGCAAGCTATGCAATGCAATCCTTTTGCGGTATGCTAAATAGTGAGGACCAGCTGTATATCACTTATATGAGTAAGCAGTTTGAAACGCAAAAGATTGATTTGTCTGCCGAAGGAATTCAAGCTTCAGTAGATGCAATCAAAAACCATCCACATAATGGTAATACTCCATATGATGCGGTGAAAACTGCATACAGTAAGCTAAAGAGTGTAAAAGCCACAGCAAGCGACGATGAAAATACACAATACTGGCTGGTAGTAATTACTGACGGAGAATTCAATGAACTTTCAAAAATGAATTCAAAGAATGAAAAGATAGCATTCTTGGATGATAATTTGAATGGCTATGTATCACAGTTTCAAGAGGATTTTGGAACCGATTTACAGATTACATATATGGGTATAGGCGATGTTACTATGCCAACTGAAAACCCGGAAAAAGGAATTTACACATATCAAGCTTCAGGAAGTGGAAATGATAGCGATGATGATGAAATTAAGACTATTGAAAGCACCATGGCGGAGATAGCAGATAAAATTTCCGGTAGAACTCGCTTAACTCCTAAAGCATCTGAAGATGATAAAAACGGAGATTACTATTATGCGAAGGGCTCGAAACGAGCGATTAGTGTTAGCTCCACAATCCCGTTACTTAATATAGCGGTCTTTTCTCAAGGAACTAATGCTACAATTGCAGGGGTAACGCATAATGGCGATAACGTCCCCATAAGTCGATCGGCGACCTTGGGCGTTAGTGATGATTTATCCATGGTAGGCGGAGCCTTCTTAATAGGTGATTCGCAACAGGCTATGGGAAGTGGTGAATACATAATCACCTTTGACAAGGAAATTGATTTAAAAAATGTTGTTATTTTGTTTGAGCCTGCTCTTGAGGTAAGAGTAAATGTTAAGGTAAACGGAAAAGCGATTAACGACTTAACTCAGCTTGACAATATAATGGCTAAGGACAAAATTTCCATTACATATAGCCTTTATGAAATGGGCACAAACAACGAAATTGATTTAGGCATACTTCCATCCGGAACAACATATGAAATTAATGTTTACGAGGAAAATAAATTAGTTAAGACCTGTCAGGGTCAGGGAGAGATGCTAACGGACTTTGAGCTTGATGAAAAGGAAACCAAAATTACAGCAGCGATTACAATTGCAGGCTTCAGTCCAATTGATTTCACTCTTAAATTCACTCCTACAAAATACGTTCCTAAAATCAATTACACAATTGAGCCTTCCTTGGGAAGTGACGTGGAATGTGTATTAAAGGAGGATGTAAGCGAAAACAAGGATTTACAGGTTTGCTTTACAGTATTTGCCGACGGTGTTAAAATGACAAACGTGGATGAAGTTAAGGCATTAAATCCTGTTATAAAAACATCCGTACAGGGTAACGACGGTGAAGTGACATATACAAACGACGGTAAGATTGTATTTACACCAAAATCCGCAAGCGCACGTCCCGGCAACGAGGCTGTATTTGATGTAAAGGTTACCTGTACAATCAAGGACGGAACAAGCGCAAGTCAAAAATACAAGGTAGATGCCTCAATTTTTGAAGCTGTGTTTGTAGGTCCGGGTAAGACAATTAAGAAAACAGAGCTTCATGGCAACACCATTGCTGCCACCTTCTACTTAACAAAGGAAGGCGTAAAAATGAACAAGAGTGAGGTTGGAGAAAGCTTTACCTACACCTTGAACAAATCAAGAAAAGATCTTCAAACCCGTGTATCTGTCAGCGACGACGGAATGATTACAATCACCCCGTCCAGCAAGGAGGAACACAAAAAGAGCTTTTTCTTGTTCTATTGGTGGGACTATGCAAATTTAAATGGTTCTGATATTACAATCACCTTTAATCACAAATACGCATCAGCCGAAGGCACCTTAGACGTTGTCGGCGGTGGCGGAGCATACGTCTTTTTCAATGTTCTTTTATGG
>JAGATW010000049.1 GCA_017621085.1 Clostridia bacterium
AAAAAGAATCTGGCGTTGATCAACGCCAGACCCAAAAAAGTTATTGGTTATCTTAAACCTATTGATTTATTTGAACTTTTTGTTAATTCCTGTTGCACTTAGCTTGACAATTTATCATAATTGTATTTCGTGTCCCAATTCTGCCGACTTATAAAGTGCCTCTAAAATTTTTACCATATTTACTCCCTGCTCAGGTGTAAAGTCCGGCTCTGCCTCGCCCTTTATAACATCTATAAAGTGTCTTATATTTGCCTCGTGATGCTGCATACCTCTGTAATCATCAATATCGGGGCGCAAGCACACATTTGTTCCGCATTCCTCTGTGAAAACCTCAAATTTTCTGTCAATTCCAGACATTCTTGAGCCTGCCTTTTCGCCACGAAGCTCAACAAACATTTGGTCCTCGGCAATATTGGAAGCCCAAGAAAACTCAATTTGCAAGCAAGCTCCATTGTCAAAACGAATAAAGCCCATTGCAAGGTCTTCAACATCTATTTTTGAATATGAGGTGTGGGGGAATTTTAAATATGTACATCCGGAAACTGTAACAGGCTTTGCATTGCCCATTAGGTACATAGCAAGGTCTATTATGTGAACTCCTAAGTCAATTAAAGGACCACCACCTGCCTGCTCCTTATCAGTAAACCATCCACCCCAACCGGGAATGCCACGACGACGAATCCAGCCACAGCGACCGGCATAGATTTCGCCCATTTTGCCTTCTTTAATATATTGCTGTAAAAATTTTGTTGATGGACGATAACGGTTATTTCTCATAACCATTAGAGTTTTGCCACTCTTTTCGGCAGCCTCTTTCATTTTTTCAGCCTCAACTACACTTACAGCATCAGGCTTTTCGCACATTACATTTACGCCCTTGTTAAGAGCATAAATGGCAGCTTTTGAGTGAATGTTATTAGGTGTACAAATATCGACAGCATCAAGCTCTTCCTTATTAAGCATTTCCTCAAAATCAGTATAAAGCCTTGCCTTTGGGTATTTTTCCTTTAAGCTGTTTAACTTTTTTTCATCTATGTCGCAAAGAGCAACTATTTCAACATCGTCAATTTTGTCATAAGCGGGCAAATGAACACCTTGACAAATTTTGCCTGTTCCAATAATACCTATTTTTAGCATTATTTTTCCTCTAATCTTGCAACCCAAGGACACTCGAGTGGAATTCTTGGACATACAGGGTTAGCCCATCTTACTGCGTTTGTAAGAATTTTTTGTACTGTTGGGTTATAGAAGGTTGGATATGATTCGTGACCAGGCTGGAAGTAGAATACCTTACCGTTTTCTCTGTGCCAAATACAGCCGGAACGGAATACCTCACCACCATTATACCAGCCGATTAACAATAGCTTATCAGGGTCAGGAATACCAAATGGCTCGGTATATGTTTCCTCGCCCTCTAATTCAAAAAATCTACCCTCAATGCCTTGCATAATTGGATGATTGTGGTCCAAAATCCAAAGTCTTTCCTTATCGTCACTTTCTCTCCAGCCAAGGTTACAGGTTGTACCCATTAAAAGCTTGAATGGCTTTGAGTGGTGTGCAGAGTGAAGGAATATAATACCCATACCACTTAAAACTGCTTCCTTAACCTTAATTGCGATTTCGTCAGGTACTTCACCATGACGTACATGTCCCCACCAGAACATAACATCTGTATTATTTAAAAGCTCGTCAGTAATGCCGGCATTTTCTCTTAACTGCATATTTTCATCATAAAGGGTTGCTGTTGTTACAACAATATCCTCGTTTGTGCCAAGAAATTCAGCAATTGTACTATGTATACCCTTCGGATATACCTTTCTGATTCTTTCTTCCTCTTGCTCATGGCAATACTCGTTCCAAACTGTTACTCTAATCATTTTAATTCTCCTTGATTATATAATATAGGGCAAGCCCTACGATGTAAGTATATCATACAAGCTTTTATATTTCAAGTAAATACATAAATTTTATTGACAAAAAAGGTTAAAAATGGTAACATAAAATAAACTTAGGAAAGAGGTTTATTTATGGTTTGTTTAGGTAATGATTGGGACACTCTTTTGGCTGATGAATTTCAAAAGCCTTACTATCTTAAAATACGTAGCTTTTTAAAAGAGGAATATTTTTCAAAGACTATTTTTCCACCTATGCACGATATTTTTAACGCTTTAAAATATACCCCCTTTAAAGACACTAAGGTTGTAATTTTAGGTCAGGACCCTTATCACGAGCAGGGACAGGCACACGGCCTTTCCTTTTCAGTAAAAAAAGGGGTTAAAATTCCACCATCACTTGTTAATATTTACAAGGAGCTACACAACGATATTGGAATGGACATTCCAAATCACGGGGAGCTAACCTCTTGGGCAACTCAAGGAGTGCTACTTCTTAATGCCACTCTTACTGTGCGTGAAGGACAAGCAAATAGCCATAAGGACATTGGCTGGGCTACCTTTACCGATAACGTAATTAAGCTCTTGAATACAAGCACTCGTCCTATTGTTTTCATTTTGTGGGGTGGAAATGCAAGGAGCAAAAAAGCATATATTACAGGAAAGCATCATTTAGTTTTAGAATCTGTACATCCATCTCCTCTTTCGGCTTATAATGGTTTTTTTGGATGTAAGCACTTTTCAAAGGCTAATGAATTTCTAAAAAACACAAATCAATTACCTATTGATTGGGACAGCGTTAATAAGTAAAAAAAGTCACGATAGCTTTATCGTGACTTTTTTATTGTTTTTTTGTTTTTCTGACCCTTGCTTCACCGGAATTAAAGGTGTGTATTTTTCCAAATGAATCCTCAACTATTAAATTTGCATTATCGTCTATATCAATGGCTGTGCCACTTACGATTTCATTGCCTACATAAACATCAACAATTTTGCCTATGATGCAGGACCTTTCACGATAAAGCTTTAAGTAGTTTTTTTCTTGCAAGACTTCATAATGCTTGAAAAAGTTATTAATAATTTTAGCACACAGCTTGTATTTAAAGTCTTTTGGACAGTCATTTTCATAAACTCCACAAGCAATATCTTCTATTTCCTTATCAAAGCCACCACTTGGTGGACACAGATTGACACCTATTCCTATTATGGCATATTGGAGCTTACCGCTATTTATGTCCATAGCAGATTCGGTTAAAATTCCACAACACTTTTTGTCATTAATATAGATGTCGTTTACCCACTTAATTTCTGCTTTTTTATCTGTTAATTCCTCTATTGATTCAAGGACAGCGACAGCTCCTGCAACAGTTATGCTTACGCATTCCTCAGCGTTAATTTGCGGACGTAAAATTATTGACATATAAAGTCCATTTTCACTACTTGACAAAAAACTCCTACCCATTCGCCCTTTGCCATTTGTTTGGGATTTTACAATTACAACGCTTCCCTCTTTTTCTCCCTTAAGGCACAGCTCCTTTGCTATGTTATTAGACGAGCCTTCCTTATTATATATATAAATTTTGTGACTTCTATTAAGCTCTTTTTTTATGCTAAGCTCGTCAAATATAAATTCTTTTTCTTCCATAAAGCACCTTTTTCAAAAGATAAATTGTCAAGCTAAGTGCAACAGGAATTAACAAAAAGTTCAAATAAATCAATAGGTTTAAGATAACCAATAACTTTTTTGGGTCTGGCGTTGATCAACGCCAGATTCTTTTTTAATGTAGCAGGACTAACTCTTGAAAGGTTTCTTCCTTTTGGATAAAACTCTCTTAGCAATCCATTGAGATTTTCATTCGTGCCTTTCTGCCAAGCACAATATGGGTCAGCAAAGTAAACATTGCAATTCAATTCCTTTTCAATCATTTGCCAATTGGCAAATTCC
>JAGATW010000007.1 GCA_017621085.1 Clostridia bacterium
ACAGACATCTGTTGCTTTAGCCCAAGCATAATTTTAACTATTGAGTAAAGTGGTATAATTGATGTTTCTACCGGTACTACTATTAAGAAAATTATCAAAAAGGATAATAGCTTCTTACCAGGGAAGGTAAGCTTTGCCATTACATAGCCAGCAAGTCCGTTTACAAGTATATTAAGCACTATGACTATTGCTGCATATACAAAGCTGTTCAAAGCATATTTCCAAATATCATAATTCATCAAAACGTTTCTATAGTTTTCAAATGCGATACCCAAGTTAGCAAAGTCTGGCAAGAACATATTAAGCGATCCTACACCAGCGGCATAGGTGCTCTCACTCTTTGTAGATGTTGCCAGCATATACATTATGGGCAATATGAACATAAGGGATAAAACTATTCCAACGATATGGTAAATTATTTCCTTAACCGTTTTTTTGACGGGTGTTTTATTAGGCCTAAAGTTAGGTAAATCTTTAATTAGCTTTTCCATATCACTTCTCCCTAAACAATCTACGCTGTATCAGCGTTATACCGCCGATAAATATCGTCATAAGCAGTGCAACAGCTGATGATTCACCTACCAAGCGTTCAGAATAACCGCTATTATACATATAGTAGGACAATGTTACTGTATGCTCCATATATCCTGTCATCAGCATAGGCTGTGTTAAAATTCTGCAAGCACCGATGAACACGGTGATAAGTATATAAACAAGAGTGGAGCGTAAGCCAACCCAGGTTACATTCCAAAACTTATGCCACCAGTTTGCTCCGTCAAGTGACGCCGCCTCATAAAGATCCTTTCTAATATTTGAAAGTCCTGAGAGGAAAATTAGCATTTGATAGCCACAGCCCTGCCAAGCACTAAGTACTATAATGCAAGGCATTGCAGTTTTTGGGTCACGTAGCCAGTCGTGCGGTGGGACACCGAATATACCTAACATTGAGTTCAAAAGTCCACCATCGCCCGGTGCCAATATCTGCTCCCACAAAAATGCTGTAATCGAAAGCGAGATTACAACGGGAGCGAAAAAGCAAACCTTAAAAATCTTACTTCCAATGCCGGGTCTATTTACAAAAAGGGCAAGAAGAAGCGCAAGACCAATTTGCAAAGGCACAACGCCGATTACGAAGGTAGCGGTGTTTTTTATTGCATTATAAAGCATTCCCTTTGCCGAGATTTCCTTGAAAATGTCGGCAAAATTATCGAGGTATACAAAGTTGATGTCATTTGGCTTCAACAAATAATAATCAGTAAAGGCATAGCCCAATGAATATAAAATCGGTAGCAATATAAACAAAAACGCAAGTGCTACTGATGGCAAAAGCATAAGATACGCCGTTACCGATGATTTTACACGATATACCTCCTTACGCTTCCTTGCGGTGGCTAAATCATAAGCGACAAAGCCACCGAAGGCGCATAAAAACAACACGAAAATAATAATTGATGTATTAATCATTTTTCATCTATTTAGTATGTAATACTATCCTCGATTTTTAATTTTATCTATCGCTTCCTGAAGCGTGTTTGTAGCTGAGTTCAATAGATCGTTTACATTTCCGTTTCCTAAGCCAAAGATTATCTGGTTAAAGGTAGTGGAGAAGGTTGGGTATGCAACGGTTACCGGACGCTCCTTGCCGCTTAATTCAAGCTGCTTCATAAGGGTGTATTCAGGAGAACCAACTGCGTAATTCTTAACTACATCTCTACGCGCCGGAATCATACCTGTTGCATTAGTGATAGCCTCAGAGCTTTCTGCGGATGTCATCCACTTAAGCAATTCCAAGGAAGCGGTTTTATCCTTGTGGTGATTGTTTGTAATTGCATAAGACCAGCTACCTGTCGCACTTGCTGCCTGTACATCCTTAGGATAAGGTAAAAGTCCCCAATCATCACGAGAGCCAAAATACTCTCTGTATTTGTTATCAAGGTCGGGAATAGTCCAACCTGACGATAAATACATACCAACCTTTCCGGTAAAGAAGTCGGTTGCGCCAATTGCATATGAGGTATATCCCTTTGAAATTAAATTCTTAATGAACTGGAAGCCCTTTGCGGTTGATGCGGAATTGTAATAGCCTGTTGCGGTATAACCATCCTCAGATACAAAGCTACCGCCTGTCGCATAAATGAAAGGATAAAGCAAGTATGGTGCTGTTTCGTCCTTGGTGGCATCAATACGCATATCTACCGCAGTAACACCAAAAGACTTAAGTCTTGCACAAACCTCATTGAACTGCTCCATAGTCCAAGGATTTTCGGCAGTAAAGCCACTAACATCTATTCCTGCTTGACGGAAAATCTTTTTGTTATAGAAAAATCCTGCACTTGATTCCTGAATTGGAAGTCCATAAAGCTTGCCATTATACTTATTGAGTGAGTAGAACTTTTCCTGCTCCTCAGCAGAAATAAGCTCGCTAATATCATAGAGTAAGCCTGAGCTTGCATATGCGGCTGTATTTGGAGCATCAAAGGTAATAATATCTGCAAGAGTGCCCTCCAGCTGATTGTTTTGAAGCTCTGTTTCGTAGCCTGACGCACCTGCACTACGTGCCTTAAATATAGCCTGTGCCTTAATCTTTTGATCCTTATATGCAAGATTAAATGCGTTTATTCTTTTTTGATAAGCCTGACCCTCTGTTGAGGATTTGTCAACGTGGAACATAATTTTTACAATGGTGTTTCCCTCTACATCTGTTGTAGGTGTATCATCACCATCAGGATTTCCACCACAGGAGGTCACAGCAAATAGCATAATTAGCACAAGCAAAAATGCAGTAATCGAAGTTAAAAGTTTTTTCATTGTTTTTCTCCTCATATACAATATTTGATTGTTTTTCGTTTATTATTTAGTGGTTGTGCCAAGCACAAATTTTGTTTTTAAAACTGTTCTGGTGCAGGTTTCCTCATTATGTATTTTTTTAATAAGCAACCTTACTACCTGTCTTGCAATTTCTTCAACGGGCTGCTCTACACTTGTTATGTTGCTAATGCCCCATTGCTTGAAAATTCCATCGTAGGAAACGATTTGTAGGTCATCGGGTATTTTCTTTCCTAGTCTTATCGCTTCCTCATAAAAAACCTGTGAAAGCGAATATCCTGAAACAAAAACTCCATCTACATCTGCATACTTTTCCATAAAGTCTGCAACTACTACTGTTTCCTCTCCATGCTGAATAATCTCGTTTACTAAGCGAGGGTTCATTCCATGCTCTGCCATAACGTCAAGGTATGCTCTCTCTCTTTCTAAAACCTCAGAGTCTACCAGAGGCTTAGAGCCGATAAAGCCAACTCTTTTGGCACCGTGCTCTATCATATAATTTATTGCGTTTCTTGTAGCATCGTAGTTATCGCTGGTAACGTAAGGAATTTTTTCACCGAAGGTTCTGTCAATCGATACAATTGGACAGTCGTACAGCTCCTCCTCCTTGTGCATATAGTGAGTAACGAAAACCGCCCCGTCAACCTCTCTATGCTTGATTTTGGTTATAATCTCAGTTTCCTTATCAACCTTTTGCTGTGAGGACACCAAAATTACCGAATAACCAAATTTGCTTGCCTCATCCTCTACATAGTATGCCAGGTTTGCAAAGAATGGGTGATTAATAACGGGTACTAATAAAGCAATAATTCGAGTCTCATTCTTTCTTAACCGAAACGCCATATTGTTTCGTGAATAGTTAAGAGCCTCCATTGCCTCAAGCACTTTTTTACGAGTTTTTTCGCCTACCGAGCCCGCGTTATTTATAACTCTTGAAACGGTACCTACCCCTACTCCTGCATATTTTGCTACATCTTTAATTGTTACTATATCCAAATATCTACCTCTTAAATTAAGCTGCTGCCGCATTGCCGGTTAACTACCGGCAAATAAGCATTTTAAATACGGGTTTTAAACTAATGTTACAATAACGGTTTTGTCACCGCTTATTACGATTTCGTTAATATCTTTTGTTAAAAGCTCTGCGTTGATAATCAACATCAAATTCTCTACTCTATACTGTTCCTCGGTAAGCTGAGTGCCGTTAAGTGTAACGGAATCCACACAAACATTTCCAAGATAGATAACTGCGTTACAGCCCTTTTGAATAGTTATATCCTTAAGTGTAGTTTCGGTGCATGCGGTAACATTTACCGTAAACTCATATGAGCTTGCACCGCCATAAGCCTTAAAGGTATATACTCCAACAGGAAGGAGCTCGAGATATTCAGGATTTATTATAAGCTTTCTTCCGTCACTTACATAGAAAGCTCTGTCAACCTTTGTATTAGCCAATGTCTTATTATAAAGAGAGGTTATCACTTGATTTGAGTCACCAATAACTGTTAAGCTACCGGCTCCATCATAAGAATATTGCTCGTTGAAGTTTACCACTGACTTAAATGTAGCTGTTCCAGAAAATACATTTAAGCCAAAGAAGCCTTCCTTAGGCTCATCCTCACTCAATATAGTATCAATAGCCAAGCGACCGTTGATATATGCCTTAATTGAGCTACCCTTTGCTTCAACTCTCAAAACTACATTGCCGGTGTTTATATCCTGTGCATTTGCTCTGCCAATTTCACCACGAGGCGACCACATTTTAACAATTTTCTCGTTGTTATCGTAGTTAAAGATAATGTAATCACTCATATCCTCAGTTGCTCTGAAGATAAATGCAGCAGCAACCGCATCAAGTGAGAATGAGACTGAGCTATTGAAATCTGATGCACTCTTACTTGATAGGATATATCCATCACCTGCCGGGCTTGTGGAAATTATCTCAGAGCCCTTTGCAATCCAATTTCCTGAAATTATTCCATCAGAATTAAATGGAATGTCTGTTTCCGGTGAGCTTTCGTAAACAGTAACATTAATTACCTTTCGCTGATTGCCACAGGATGCAATAATAGTTGCCTTGCCTGCTTTTAGAGCCTTTACGATAACTCCGCCGGTTATGTTTTCCAATGCAACAAATTCACTTCCATTTTCTAATGTCCATATAATTTCCTGACCTGAGGTTGAATATGCAGTTACTTGCTTTTCTGTGGTAATTGTTGTATCAAGCTCAAGTGCTTCATCGCTTACATATAGTACGGTTTCACCATCTACTACCTCACCTGTACGCCATACAGATGCAATCTCATTAATCTCAAGGCTTTTAACGGTTACCTCTCCGCCCACAGAAAATTCTGCCTTTACAGAATATGGGGAAGCAAGCGTTAATACATAGAATGGAATCTTAAAGTCATCACAGAAAACCTCAACACCACCGTTATCGGACAAGATGTAGAAGCTTTGTGCATCAAGGCTTCTTGGACCTGATGTAAACTTGAAATGATAGTCTCTTATGCTAAGACCAGCTGAGGAAGTAAATCTACGGTCAACGAAATAGCCGTCCTCTTTATTCCAACCAATCTCTGTATATTCGCCATCACCTACATTGATTTTTATGGAAATTGATTCATTATTAGGATTATCAATGCTTAAAAGCATTTCAAAAATATGTGTATTTACATTTGCGAGTATATTCTCTGTTGTCTTATCAACCGTTTTGTCGGTTAAGGTTAACAAATTAAGCTTTTCAAAGGCTGTGCCGTCCTTTACAATAGGTGTCTGAGTTAATATATATCCGTCTCCCTCAGTAGCCAAGCCCCAGACAACCGGTATTGTCATACCGCTTCCGTTCCAAATTTTTCTTGCATTTGCATAAATGCCACTATCGGTATCTGCGGGAACACCTGCATACCAGCTAATTGATACTGTCTTACCAAAGTAATCGCTTGCGTTATCTCTTATACTAAAGGTTTGAGTAGCATAGGAATCGGGACCGAAATCCATTATTTGAAAGTCACTCTGATCAATTGCTCCACCGTCCTTATCAGTAAAGGTGATGGTATTTCCGTCATAAACCATTTTACCGACTATGTATTCTCTTGCAGTTAAGGTAAGCACTGTGTAAAGCTCACCATCATCTGCGGTTAAGGTAACAACATCAGGACATTCCGGAGCATATGCACTGAATTGACCTGCGTAGGACCAATCTAAAAGGTTTTCAGATTTCATAAACCAAACCTTATTTTCCTGCTGTCCCGTAACAACCATACCCCATACGGTAGTTTTGCCGTCCTCAACTTTCACAGGGAATACCTTTGGGTCACGGCAAGCAACCTTATGATGAATATTATCTGATGCGGTTGCAACCGTTTGTGGAATAATCTTACGCTTTGTCCACGTCATACCGCCATCGTCACTGGACATAATCATCTGATCCTGCATACCGCCATCACGGGTATAGAAGGCAATAATACCGTTGCCATCTCCGTTTGGGAACCAATTAAGCGCATCTATTGCCTCGCTATCGCCTTTTCTGTACTCATAAGCAGAGCCTGACCACATATAGCCTACGCCAGTACCCCAATCCTCATCAGGGAATAGACAGATAGGAAGAAGCTCCCAGTGGGCAAGGTCACGGCTTCTTGCGTGTCCCCAATACATATCTCCCCAATAGTTATTGTATGGATGGTGCTGATAGTATATATTGTAATATCCGTCGTAATAAATCAAGCCGTTAGGGTCATTATTCCAATGTGCATACTGTGAAAAATGATACTGATTACGATAGAGCTCGGTGTAATAGGAATAATCGCTCTTGCCGTAGTAAATATCAGCGAATTTAACCTTTGAATTAAAGCAGTTAAATCCGATATTGCCTCCGTCGTAGGACACGCCCTCGGGAAGCTTTTCTAAGGAGTTAAGGTTTATTGTATTATCAATGCCGAATCTACGAATATTATCAGCATAAAATTCTGCATAAACGCCGTCATCCTCAGGGGTAATAACCACCTTTAGCTGAACCTTGTCTATATTTGCAACCTTAGAGCCAACCAAGCGTCTTTCACTTTCGGTCATCTTATCGTTGCCGATAAAATAATCTGTTAAAAGCTCTACTGCTTTTGTTTTTCCGCCTTCAACTGTAAAGTAAAGTAGCTTTACAAGATTAGCCTGTCTATCTACATTAAATACCCAATAGTGAGATCCGTCCTCTGCACCAAAGGCAAGTCCTGCGGCTACACCGTGTTCAAAGGAAACGATTGCGGTGTAAACGAATTTATCCTCAGCAACATAGGTTGTTTCCGAAAGGGTAAAGCTATCGGTAGTGCTTTCCATGCTAACATCGTTAGCTATTGGCTCATAATCGGTGATTTCCTCAAATGTAACATTATCGTTTTTATTCTCTTCACCATTGTCCGAATTATCCGTAGTATTGTTTTTGTTATTGTCTTCAATGGTTAAGTCGGTATTTGTATCTTTACTGCTGTCATCACTAGCTGTATTGTCATTAGAGCTACAAGCCACAAACGAAAAACACATAACAGCAGCTAATACCAAGCTTAAAATTCTATGCCAAATTTTCATTATTGCCCCTCGCTTATTTCAATGATATATTTTTTTACAGTGTCTAAATCCGGTAGATTGTCTATCGCACCGCGACCGGTGGTGTTTAAAGCACCTGCTACGTTACCGAATCTCAATGAGTCGTTCAGCACCTGCTCGGTTAATGGCTTGCCTACATTATTATTTATAACAGAGAGTGCCCCGGCAAAAAACGCATCGCCTGCTCCGGTGGTATCTATCGGCTTAATGTTGATAGTGGGCATTTTGTTTCTTTTGCCCTTGTATCTCCATTCACTGCCATTTTTACCTAAAGTTATTAAAACTAACTTATCGGTTAAGCTATTCACATACTCCTCAGTAAAGATTTCAACCTCATCCTCAGAGAATTTAACAATATCCGCTACTGAAAGAAGCTTCTTATAGGTTTTTATAGCGCTTTCCTTGTCCCTATAAATATCGGTGCGGTAATTGACATCAAATGCAACGAGCTTACCAAAGCTGTGTGCTCGTTCTATTATCTCTTGTGCGTATTCCACACAACCTTCATCCGCCAGCATAAGTGAGCCGATGCATACAATATCAGCCGATTTTATAAGCTCATCGCTTACACTCGGCATACAGTAATCTGCTGTGTTCTTACGGTAAAAGCAGAAGGACCTATCCCCTTCCTCATTTAATTCCACAAAAGCAAGTGTGGTATTGCGATCCGGATTTTTACGAATATAGGTAGTATCCATACCAAAATCCTTAGCAAATTTAATCAAAAACTGACCTATCAGGTCGTCGCCAACACTGCCAACAAATTTAACCTCTGCACCTAATCTTTTTAATGCACAAGCAACATTAAATGGCGCTCCGCCGGCTTTTCTTTCATAAGTAGTTATTCCATTTTTTTCCTCGCCTATCATATCGGCAAGAATTTCACCAATACAAAGTAACAATTTAATCCTCCGTTTGTTTAGCTTGTTCTAATTGCTTTAGATATAGCTTATTCTCGTTTATAGCAAATATTATAGACCTAATCACAAGCACTAAAAAGAACAGCACCTGTGGTAGAACGTTCATAATGCTGTGATTTACAAAGAATGAACATATCACAGAGAGCACTGCAGCTACTAGTCCCGAAAACCATACGAATGAGCCAACGATCTTAAGCATTGCTCCAAGTGAGCTTATGCTTTCAACACCGCGTAGCTTCAATACGGAATAGGTCAGAAGTGCTGCAACCATAATCATAAGTGCTATAAAGGGTACAAGAGTAACAGTGTTTGTAAGACAGGCATACGCATTTAATATCCAATTTGCCTTAAAGGAATTCTTTATAAATTGGTCCACCGACGCATTTGCCTCTTTTTGTGAAATTCCCTCTGTAACAAGAGCACCGTTTTTAAGATTGTTGTAAAATCCATAGAACGAAATTTGAATTCCACCCTTTGTTTCAAATGAGCCCGCCATATAATCATCAAAGATAAATAAATAGTCATTGAAGCCTTTACTTATATATTGATGATAATAGTAGTTACGCAAAAGTGGTACTTTTGAGGTGCTTTCGTATTCTGTTATTTTGGGATAATAATTTGTAAAATAAAGCTCGTAGATTGCCCTGTTATATTCGGCCTTTGTAATTTTACCTGTCGAAAGGTCGCCTGCTGTTTTTTTAGTTAAATTCTTGTTTTCATCACTTAAGCCATCTACATATGTCCTATACTCCTCAACCAGCTCATCGCTTAGCTCAAGAGCTTTACCGGTATACTTTAATTTAAAATCAAAGTTGAGTCTTGCTACATCGCTTAGGGTAAGATATTCTGCATATGAGATGACAGTGCCCTTACCATCATTTGAAACACAATAGGCCTCCACCTCGGCAAGCGTGCTCGCAGGACGAGAATCAACAACGATATTGAAGCCATTTAACGAATAATTCTGTTTATCTGTATCATTTTCAATGGTGTTTACCAAAAGGTCCTCGGTATATTCGCCATTATGCTTTTTCACCCTTAAACCACCATTTTCTATTACCACATCAATACGCTTATTAATGTCAGTATTCGCAAGCAACGTATGTGCGACCTCCATAAATTCGGGTGAATTGCTATAATGCACACCAAAGGGTAGCATATATCCGCCAACAGCTCCCGCCCATATGAATACCAGCGCTAAAATCAAGCTTAAAATAATGCTCGCATAGCCACGCCTTGCGCCTTCCTTTGAAATGCTATGCGAAAAAAACCCGAGGGAAAAATATTTAAACCATTTTTTCATTTTTACTTATTACCGTATTTTCTTGACATTATCGAAAGCTCTGTTTCCTTATCAAAAAGATGAACGTGCCTTTCATTGAAGCTGATTCCCACAGCATCACCGGGTACTAACCCGTTTCTTTCAGGCACACTTACAATAAAGTCCTCGTTCATTTCATTTAAACGAAGGAATAGCTGAGTAGTGTTTCCAAGAACCTCTTTAATAGTGAGAGTCGCCTTAATACCCGCATCATCAACTCGTATATTTTCGCCTCTTGCACCAAGATAAACGCTATGAGCATTACCATCAAGATACTTGTCCTCTATGGTACGCATCTCTGAAAGTGCAAGGCTAACAATCTGACCATCCTTGAAGGCAGCCTTAAGCTTATCACCCTCACGCTTTATGTCAACCTCAAAGAAATTCATTTGTGGCGTTCCAATAAATCCTGCCACAAACTTATTTTCTGGATAGTCAAACAGATTTGTAGGCGTATCTATTTGCTGAATAACACCAAGCTTCATAACCACTATTCGTGTACCCATAGTCATAGCCTCGATTTGGTCGTGAGTAACATAAATAAATGTGGTTTTAAGCTGATTATGTAGCTTAACTATTTCAGCTCTCATTGCTGTTCTTAATTTTGCATCAAGATTGGATAGTGGCTCATCAAGTAGGAAAACCTTAGGTCCACGAACCATTGCACGTCCAAGTGCTATACGCTGACGCTGACCGCCTGACATTTCCGCAGGTCTTGAGTCAAGCAATTCCTCAATTCCTAAAATTTCTGCTGCCCATTTTACCTTTTCATCAATTTCTTGCTTGCTCATATGAACATAGTTGAACAAAGGAACTGGTGTGCTTGTGTAGTATTCTATCTCTGCCTCTGCATCCTTGATGCGTTTTTCGAGCAGTGCCTTTTTTTCTGTATAATAGAGAATGTCATTCTCAATTTGCTCCTTTGCATTTTGCATTTCTTCAAGCTTTTCGGTTATTTTAGCTAACTGCTTGTCATCTAATGCAGATGTCTGTTCATTTAAACAGTCTATCCTTGTCTGCATAGCAACAGCATTGTCTTCGGACTGAGAAATATCCTTTATTAAAGTATCGTATTGCTTGCGAAGCTTTTTTACTTTCTTGTTCACACTGGCAATCTTCTTATTATCAATAGCAACTATTTGATTGCCTTGCTCATCAAGCCTTGCAACCGGAACCTTTCGCATTTTTAAACCAAATGCAATATTGCCATAAGCTGTAAGTTGTGGATAAAGTGCATAGCTTTGGAAAACCATTGCGATATCCCTGTCTTTAGCATCGATGTCGTTAACCAGCTGATCGTCTATGTAAAGCTCGCCTCCGCTTATTTCCTCTAGACCGGCAATCATTCTTAAGGTTGTTGATTTACCACAACCAGACGGTCCGACGAACACGATAAATTCGCCGTCGTTTATTTCCATATTGAAATCCTTAACTGCAACAAAATCTCCACTTCTCTTTTTTGTTTCGCCCTTGGCTTTCTTTTTAGCCTTGCCAACTCCAGGGTATATTTTGTAAACATGTCTTAATAATAATTTCGCCATAGGTAACTCCCTCTTTTTTCTTAACGAATTATTTATTTGCAGAAATTATATAAAATAAACAATTTATGCATTTTGGAAATGTTTCCAATTGTATTATACACCAACAAAAATAAAATTGCAATACTTTTTTGGAAATGTTTCCAATTTTTTTAAAAAACGCAATTTAATCTTTTTTAGATGATGAAAAATTATATAGCAAAGCATTTTTCACTCGGGTTCGAAACCTTATTGCAAACCGTAAAAATATCTTTTTCGTAGCCTTTACACAAAAAACGACAATCTTCGACAGAGGGTTGTCGTTTTTACTTTTTCACTTTTCACTCTTCACTTTTCACTAAAACCTCTTGTCGATTTTTGGCGAAGTTATAAATAATAGTGAATAGTGAAGAAGTGCTGATGTAGCCATCCATCACAGATGATGTTAGCATTGTGCTACATTGAGACTGTTTTTCTTGAAATATAACTTGATTTATGCTAAAATTAAATAAAGTATGTAGTAGGGGGACAATCAATTATGCCTATTTGGTACAAAGTTGAACATTCACACTCAGGAATAACTAACTTTATGGAATGCAACTATCATTTTCACGACTTTCGAATTGAAAGAGTCAGTTTTTCGCCTGATGAAAATACAGCTGAAGTCTTTTTAAAATATGATGAATTAAAAGGTAGCATCATTCTTCGATTTATTAATGTGCATGCCATGAATGTAAAGCTCAAGGTTGAGCTTGGCAGTTCCGAGGACATTATGGGCAGTGTTTTGCTTTTAACTAATAATAACCATTTATTATGGATTGGTAATGACTCTTGGGGAGAGCAAAGTAACCTACACATTGATGAACTAAAAAACGAATTTTCGTGGATAGAAGCAGAAAATATTTTATGGGCAGTAACCGACGAATATGGCAATCCTACTGAAATGCCTGCTGATAAAATTGACCAAACATGGAATATTTACGGAAACATAGAACACCGTCACTTCGATTTGACACCATACAAGGAATCAAAGGAAGATTAAATTCTTTTCTAATTTTGCGACAATCATTTTTGTTTAATTACAAAAACAACAATCTTTCAGTTTTTGTAGAAACATTACAACCCCTTACACAACTGATGTTGCTCGCACGCACTCTATTCGGGCGTTCTTTTTGGGTTGGGGGTATTTCCTGTGCCGAAACGGTTCAATAAAAATAGGACAAAGCCCTCTTCACTGGCTTTGTCCTATTTTTTATTCTTCGGTTACGATTTCGTTTACAATATCGCAAATTTGTGAAATTGTTTTTGTATCAAGGTCCATAAACGGTAACATCTCTGCTTTTTTGCCTGTCAGGGCTACAAGCCAAGTAAGGGCAATCGCGTATCTGCCGTAGGTTAATGACATATGAAAGCCGTCTCGGCATAAAGACTCACCGCCATTTGGGTAGTCAAACTGTGGCAGGCGCTCTCTTAATGTCTGAATAACCTTGCCTGATGGAATTATTTTTGCATTTATTGCCTTGCAAGCCAGCTCTGACGCTTGAAGGACCGCCCTATACATCTTTTTTTGGTCGCGGTCGTATATTGAGAAAAGCTCGTGGTCGGAGTCTATCTCATATGCCCAGGTGCTATGGAAATACAGCTCAGCCCTTGGCTGATGCTTGATTACATATTCCACAAGGCTGTCAAGATATGGCTGATATGTTTCGTACTGTCCCGAAAAATGGCTTACCTGTTGTAGGGTAACCACATCAAACTGCTCATTCCTTATTATTTCGTCAATAGTTACATCCTTCTCAGCCCAATCTCCGCCATTGATGCTATGTCCGTAATTTGAATTGTTCTGCTCTATATTTTCCCAGTGCCTTTGAAGGCTACAGCCACCTATTGCCAGATTTACCGTTTCCAAGTCTATATTTCTCTGCTTGGCAAGCTGATACAGATATGCGTGTGCATCTGCAGAAAAGCTATTTCCTATTGATAAAATTCTCATAAGTTATACCCCTCGTTTTTATTCGCTATATGATGTCTTATTAAGGTTAAGTATACCATAAGCTTTTGTGTTTTGCAAGAATATATAGCTTAATTTAATTAACAAAATGCTAAGCTGACAAAAGGACACCTTCGGGTGTCCTTTGTGCTTATAAAAAATCGAGCCGTTTGCAAGGCAGAACAGTCAAAAGATTTATGGCTCAAGCGCCCATTTGCTCTCCCCTGTGGCTGAATTTACCTCAATTGCGCATATAACAGAGCTATCCTTCGTTCCTACCATCACAATCCAAGCATCATTTTGCAGTAAGCCCGCAGTAAATATCAGCTCCTCGATATTTTCGTCCGACACCTCTTGAATATAAAACGCCTTAGCTTGCTCAATAGCGATTTTTTCCGTTATAACCAAGGGGCTTTCTTCAACGGTAATGCGTAATATCTCTCCTGTCCGTCTGCTTATTTCATAAACATAATCATCGCCACGGTATTCCTCAATCTCTCCGTCCATTGATTTGTCAAAAACGCGTATATACCAGCTGTCTATGCTTTCCCCGCTGATACATTCGGCATTGTAAATAAATCCCTGCTCCTGCTCATTTTCCTTGGCAAGGGTGGAGAAGAAATGATTTTGAGCTATTAAAATCGCCTCTGCCATTGTAACATTCGGAGCAACCAGCTCTCCACTGATAATCGGAGCTTTTTCTATACTTACGGTATTTATAGTGATGTATACCCTGTAATTCTCCGATAAGGAGCTTACATCCATATCCAACAGCTGATAGAACCGTACATCTCCCTCACTTAAAATCTCATTGTTACAATTCAGATAATTGTCAATGCTCAGGTGTAAGCTTCCGTCTTCAATTTTGGCATCCTTGAGTAAAAAGTCACCCTTTAGCTCCCCCGGTAGGTACAGCAACAACGCTTTTTCAAAATCTTCATTTTGGAAGCCCTGTATACCGTATTCCTTTACAGTCTCTGAGTCCTTGTCTATTATCCAAAAATGCGCCTTCTCCGGCAATGCTGTCTCTTTGTTACAACGAATTGTTCTTTATTAATGTTCATTTTTATCCTCACACACCAAGTATTCCAGCAAGTACCTCTCCAAAGAGTTCTATACCGACATTAATCCACATAAATTTCATTAACCAGTATATAAACATCAAAGCCTTCTTTAAGCGCGCTTGTGTCTTGAAGATATATATCATAGAATTTTACATCGTTTTTGCTCAGATATTCGTTTGTATATTGCGAATACTCTTCAACGGTTAAGTATAGATTGCCGTTTTTAATCTCTTTTTCAGTAATTATAAAATCACATTTTGGCTCGTTTGGCAAATAAAGAATTACTCGATAGTCACCCTTAGAATAACCGTTGCTATCCAAGCCTAATTGTCTTTCTAATTCTGATTCTTTTTCAACCACCCAAGCGGCAGCCTCATTTGGCAAAACGGCTTTTTCGTTATGAGTTAATGCAATATGCGTATCGGTGGAAGGTGGCAAAGGATTTTCGTTTCCACCTAAAAAATCATCTGTCCAAAGGCCGTTGTCTCCATTTATTTGATTATTATTTACTACTATTTTATGGACTCCCTCAACAAAATCAATTTCTGTCTTTGGAATTATCAAATAATTAACCATTGTAACAGGTTCCAGTATATCTAAGTGTACACCGCCGTTTTCTACAGAAAAATAGCAGCTTCTTGAAATTTCATACTCATTATCGGTAAATTTAAAATCACTATATCCCAAATGCTTGAAATATTTTTTCCAACCACCCGAAAGATAAAAGTTTTCTTTTATGCAAATAATATAGTTGTTCTCCAGTACAGATGCATCAACATTAGGAGATGAAATATATGTTGTCAATTCATCATATGTTTCTATAAATTTAAAACAGCTTTTTTCGTCTTCCGGGAACTCTGGCGGAGCAATAATAATTTTTTCATAATCACCTTCTAATTTTTCGCCCGAAGATGTGTTGAAATCATCTTTTTCCTTTATATTGGATATACTAGCATAATAATTAGTTTTCTTTTCTTCAAAAGCAAAATACACATGATTACCGTATTTTTCGCAAATGATAACGGAATTCATACCATCCATATCACTATCATTGATTGATGTATCAATGTTGCTTGATACGCCCGTATTACTGCTCATATTAGTATTGTCGGTACTTGATATGCCAGTGCTGTCATTACTATCGCAAGACAGCAAAGCCAAGATTATCACCAAAATCAGTGACAACATTATTGGTACTTTTTTCATAGTATCACTCCTGTTCATTTAGAGAATCAACCGTATCCTTTTTTGAATGTTATTTAATCGCTTTAACAAGTAGCTTACTGTCCCAAATGGCAATAAAAGATTGCTTTGGATTGCTTATAAATCTATTATCACATTTTTAATAAGAAGTATTTCTCCGTTTAGTTGAATTTCCTTAGGCATCTCTGATTTCGGAATAACCAAATATATGGTTTCTACCGTTTCAATTGGAAGAATTACCTCACAATCCTCTCTATAAACAGGCTCCTCTCCAACAACCGCTTTGTCACTACAGCTTTTGCCCTCGATTATCGTTAATCTTCCGGACTCGTTAAATCCAAAATCTCTGTATCTACCCTTGCCATTTAGTTCAGCGTATTTCGAATGTAAGTAATATGTATCATAAGCACTCTTATATGAGTGTAAAACCAATATGAAATTGTCATCAAATAGTGATTCATCTGTTTTGTTTCCCCATTGAGTGAGTTCTGAAAAATCCTCATAATTATCAATAATTCGATAATATGAACCGTAATATTTTACATTTTCAAAATCATTGCCGTAATATTTCCCTGCTGCAACCAAATCGTATCCATTTCGTTCAATTATGATTGAATCAAATGGGAATTCATTATCTTGCGCCTCTCTGTCAGCATCATATTCGACTTGTATAGATGTGTCGACAGTGCCGGGATTGTCTTGTCTGTTCGAGTCTTCATTATCGTTTGAAGATGAGGTATCATTTGTTTTTTCGGTATTTATACCTGGTTGAGAGTCAATATTACCGCCTATGTCAATGTTATTTTCGTCACATGATACTAACGCTACTGCCACCGTTAACACAATAAGTAAAATGGTTAATAATTTTTTCATAAGCTTACACCTCCCTATAGTTTTGCTTATAAAATCATAGCTAGTGTATATATTAGTAAATTGATTTTTGTAGCAGTATTGCACATTACAATGTCATTTTACTTCTTTAACCAATATATAAAATTGAATGCGTTCAAATCACCATTTGCGCCGAGGTTGTCGAATGTATCAGGATTCAAGAACCTCTTAATCTGTGGGTCGTAATACCTTGCATTCAAGTAATAGAAGCCTGTTTCTGTATCATAGTAGTATCCACGATACCTAAATGGATTTAAATTACCGATGTTTGCACTTGTAT